>ONRL01000025.1 GCA_900320225.1 uncultured Lentisphaerota bacterium | reverse complement strand
AGAGGAACTATAATCCTTAATCGTACATTCTCCCTGACATTCCCCCTGCCTGCAAAGGTAAACGCTTTGGACGCTTGCGTTCACTCTTGCAAACGACAAATGGAAATTCCGAAACTCGGTGTTGCGCCGCGCGGCGAAAAAGGGTAAAATAGTGGCCGTGAAGAAAAAGCTCAAGTACAAGCGCATCCTCCTGAAGCTCTCGGGGGAGGTGCTCGCCAACCGCGAGACGGGCGAGTGCATCGACCCGGCGAAGCTGGCGTTCATGGCCGCGCGCGTGAAGAAAATCCACGCGCTCGGCTGCCAGGTGGGCATCGTCCTCGGCGGCGGCAACATCTTCCGCGGGCTCACGGGCTCGGCGCAGGGCGTGAACCGCGTGACGGGCGACTCGATGGGCATGCTCGCCACGATCATCAACGGCCTCGCGATGATGAACGCGCTTGAGGCGATCGGCGTGCCCACGCGCGTGATGACGTCCATCGAGATGCCCAAGCTCGCCGAGCCGTTCATCCAGCGCAAGGCGATCCGCCACTTCGAGAAGGGCCGCGTGGTGGTGTTCGCGGGCGGCACCGGCAACCCGTATTTCTCCACGGACTCGGCGGCCGCGCTGCGCGCGAGCGAGATCGGCGCGGACGTGCTGCTGAAGGCCACGAAGGTGGACGGCATCTACACCGCCGACCCGAAGAAGGACCCGAAGGCGAAGAAGTACGGCTCGCTCCGCTACGAGACGGCGCTCGAGAAGCGCCTCAAGGTGATGGACGCGGCGGCGTTTGCGCTGTGCATGGACAACGGAATCCCCATCGTGGTGTTCGACTTCTTCGACGGCAACGCGCTCCTGCGCGTGGTGCGCGGCGAGGCGGTCGGCACGCTCGTGAGCGACACCTGATTTCAAAACCAAACCGAAAGAAAGCAGAACCATGGAAACGGTTGCAGAAGTACTGAACGACACGACGTCGAAAATCCAGAAGTCCTTCGAGGCGCTCAAGGCGCAGTTCGCGGGACTCCGCACGGGCAAGGCGTCCACTGCGATGGTGGACGGCATACAGGCCGAGGCGTGGGGGTCCAAGCAGCCTCTCAAGAACATCGCCACGATCTCGACGCCGGAGCCGCGCCAGATCAAGATCACGCCGTTCGACCCCTCGACGATCGACGGCATCATGAAGGCCATTCTCGCCGCGAACATCGGCGTGACGCCGCAGAGCGACGGCAAGGTGGTGCGCATCACGGTGCCCGAGCTCAACGAGGAGCGCCGCAAGGAGATCGTGAAGGTCGCCAAGAAGCAGGCTGAGGACCAGAAGATCGCGATGCGCAACGTGCGCCGCGACGCGAACGAGGCCCTCAAGAAGCTGGAGAAGGACAAGAAGATCTCGGAGGACGACCTGAAGGGCGGCCTCGACAAAGTTCAGAAGGCCACGGACGACGGCATCGCGAAGATCGACGCCGAGCTGAAGGCGAAGGAAGCCGAAGTGATGGCCGTCTGAGCGGTTGGCATGCAGATTTGAACAGGCAATACGACGAGAAGGAGCTGAGAAAATGGCAGATGACGTTGAAATGACACCAATCACGCCCGAGGAAGCCGCCCCCGTGCCTCCGAAGGTCGCGCCGTTCGGCGCGTCCGCGCCCGCGCCCGCCGCGGCGCCGTCGCCCACTGCGGGTGTTTCGACAATCAAGCTCAAGCCCGTCATTCGCAAGCCGCATATCCACAAACCGGTCGTGGGCGGGTCGAAGCCGGCCTCGCCTGAGGCGGCCGCAGCCGTCAAGAAGGCCACGCAGAACCTCAAGGCCGTGACGGGGCCGATTCCGATGCAGGCGACGCTGCGCAAGACGGGCATCATCGCCGAGGGCATCCTCACGCCGGCGCAGCAGCAGGCGGCGAAGTCCAAGACGTCCCGCATCTCGCTCGAATCCGCCATCGGCGTGGCGCCCGTGAAGGAGACGCCGGCGCCGATGAAGACGATTCGCCTGCGGCGTCCGACGGACCTCAAGCCCGGCGGTCCCGCGCCGCTCGTGCCGCCGCGTCCGCCCGTTTCGGACACCGAGGTGCCGCCGACTCCTCCCGCGCCCGCATCCGAGGGCGAGGAAGCGGGCGTCACGCAGAAGAAGACGCTGAAGCTCCATCGTCCCGGCATTGGCATCAAGCGCCCGACGATCGGCGCCGCGCCTGCCGCGTCCGGCGGCGACGTGCCGGACATGCCCGTGGCCGACATGTCGCCCGTGGGCAATCTCTCGCCCATCGTCGACTCCGACTCGGGCAAGTCCGCCGGCGTCTCGAATGTCGTGGCCGCCCTCTCGCTCATCACGTCCATCGCCGCGCTCGTGGTCGTGGGCTTCCTGATGTGGCAGCTGTGGCAGGAGGGCGTTGGCCCTGTCGCCGGAGGAAACGAGATGTCGTTCATCGAGATGTAAGGACGGCGCGCCATGCGTCGTTTCTGGGCACTTGCACGTTCGGCCGCGCTGGAAGCGCTGGCCGAACCTCTTTCTGCGATCCTGTTCCTCGTCGCGCTGCTCGCGGTGCACCTGCTGCCCGCTTTCCACCTGCACCAGTTCGGCGAGCCGGGACGTCTCTCGCGCGAATGCGGATTCTCCGCGCTGCTCGTGTTCGGGCTCGTGTTCGCCACGTCGGCGGCCGTCCATTCGGTGGGACGCGAACTGGAGAGCGGCACGGCGGCGACGGCGCTCGCGCGTCCCGTGCCCCGTTCCCTGTTCTTCTGCGCGAAAGTGGCAGGCGTGCTGGCCGCGTTCGCGCTGTTCCTGTTCGCCGTCGCCGGCGCCACCCTGCTCTCGATCGTCACGTCGGAGATGGGCCGCATCGTCACGCAGGGCGACGTGGTCGCGTGGGGGCCGGGCATCGCCGCCGGCGCGGGGGGCACGCTGGCCGCGTTCGCGCTTGCCGCGTTGGGAAACGCGTTTCTGCGGACGCGTTTCTGCGTGGGGGCGTGCCTGTTGACCGCGCTCGCGCAGCCCGTCGCGCTCGCCGGCGTGCTCTTCTTGAGCCATTCGCCGGTTCCCTGGAACCTACTGCCGGCGCTCGCCGTGCTCGCGCTGGGGTGCGCGGCGTTCGTGGCGATGGCGGGCGCGTTCGCCGTGTGCCTCAAGCCCGCGGCCGTGTCGGCCGTGCTCACGGTGGCCGTGCTGCTGGCGTTCATCAGTCCGCTGCGCGCCGTGATGCCGGACATCAACCGCTTCTGGCTCGTCGACGCCTTCGCCGGCGGCGGCGCGCCGGCGCCGGCGGACCTGTGCGCGGCCGCGGGGGCCGGCGCGCTGTTGGTGGCGTTCTGGCTCGCCGCCGGTTCTTTTCTGCTCGCGAGAAGGGAGATTCCATGAGCGAACCCGTGATCGAAATCGCCGGTCTGCGCAAGACGTTCCGCGACTTCTGGCTGCGTCCCGTCGCCGAGGCCGTGCGCGGCGTCGACCTCACCGTCGAACGCGGCGACGTCTTCGGGCTTCTCGGCCCGAACGGTTCCGGCAAGTCCACGACCATCAAGATGGTGCTCGGCCTCTTGGCGCCGTCGGGCGGGAAAATCCGCCTCTTCGGCCTGCCGCCCCGCGCACGCGCGGCGCGCGCGCGGCTCGGGTACCTGCCCGAACTGTCCTACCTGCATCCGTTCCTGACGGCGCGCGAAACGCTCCGCTACTACGCAGGACTTTCGTCGCTCGGCCGTCGCGACGCGAAGGCGCGCACGGAGGAACTGCTCGCGCGCGTCGGGCTTTCCTCCGTGGCCGACCGCGCCGTGGGCGGCTTCTCGAAGGGCATGGCCCGCCGCGTGGCGCTCGCCGCCGCGCTCGTCTCGAACCCGGAGCTCCTGATTCTCGACGAGCCCACGTCCGGGCTCGACCCCATCGGCACCCGCGACGTGAAGGAGCTCATCCGCGCGCTGGCGAAGGACGGCGTGACGGTGCTGATGACGTCGCATCTCCTCGCCGACACGGAGGACGTCTGCACCAAGATCGCGATCCTCTCGCAGGGGCGCGTCGCCGCCTGCGGGCGCACGACCGACCTCCTCACGCGTACGCAGGACGCCCGTTTCACGGTGGAGGGGTTGGCGGAGACCGAGGCCCGCGCCCTCGCGGACGAGCTCGCGCGCCGTTACGGGAAACCGGTGTCGTTCGACCATCCCAGCGTGCCGCTCGAGAAGTTCTTCGCCGAAACCGTGAGGGCCGCACGTGGTTGAATCGTTCCTCCTGGCGTGGCGCGCGCTCCTGCGCGGACACGTGCTCACGGCGCTGCTCGCGCTGACGGCGCTCGCGCATCTGCTGCTGCCGGCGGTCGTACGGTCGGACGGCACGGCGGACGGCGGGCGCGAGGTGTTCCTGCGGGCCGTGCCGGGCAGCGTGTACACGGTGCTCTGCGTGGCGCTGCTCGCCTGCGCGTGCGGTTTGGTCGCGCGTGCGCGCGAGTCGCACCGCCTCGCGCTGTCGGTCGTGCGCCCCGTCTCCGCCGGCGCCCTGATGTTCGGTCCGCTCCTCGCGCTCGTCGCCGTGGCCGCCGTGGTGCTCGCGTTCAACGCGGGCCTCACGTGCGCGCGCGGGGGCTGGACGGACTGCCGCCATGTCTACGCGCCCGTGCTGGAACCGCCCGAGACGGCGGCGCAGCGGATGCTGAAAGACATCCTGGCGAACCCGGACACGCCGAAGGAGGTCCGTTCGGCGCCGCGCCACCGGCTGCTCTCCATTCTCGTTGGACGCGAGGTCGACCGCTACGAGAGCATTCTGCCCGGCAAGTCCCTGGCGTGGGAGTTTCCTGCCGCCGCCGCGGACGTGCCAACGGGCGTGGTCGCGCGTATCCGCTTCTCGACGCAGTTCAACATGCGCGCGTCACTTTCCGGACAGGTTGCCTTCGGCCCGTGGTCCGCCTCGGTGAGCAACAACACGCAGTCCGTCCTCGAGATTCCGCTCGCGGCCGCGCAAGGGCGGCGCGACCGTCCCGCGGCGGAAGCGCCGAAGCTGGACTTCCGCAACACGGGTCGTTCCACGGTGATGCTGCGCCCGCGCCGCGACGTGGAGGTTCTGACGCCTGCGGATTCCTTCGGCATGAACCTGTTGCGCGCCACGGGCGAGATGCTGTGCGTGATCGCGTTCCTCTGCGCGTTCGGCCTGTTTCTCTCGACGGCGCTGTCGCGTCCGGTGGCGATCTTCGCGGCGCTCGTCTTCCTCGTCGTCACGGAGATGGCGCCGGCCGTGCTGGAGCAGTATCCAGAGACTCTGGACCTTCCGTTCACGGATCGGATGGGCCTCTGGCTCTCGCGCGGCGTGGCGTTCGCCACTTCGGCGGTGTCGGGTCCGCAGCCGATCTCCGACCTCGCCACGGGCACGTGCGTGGAGTGGTCCGCGCTTGGGCACGCGGCGCTCGTGGACGCGGTGGTTGCGCCGTGCGTGCTTCTGACGCTTGCGGCGTATCTCGTGCGGCGGCGCGCGGCGGCGAGCCGCGGGTGATCAGCCGAGGACCTTGGCGATCC
This sequence comes from uncultured Lentisphaerota bacterium, assembly GCA_900320225.1. Lineage (GTDB taxonomy): Bacteria > Verrucomicrobiota > Kiritimatiellia > RFP12 > UBA1067 > RUG572. The sequence goes on along the minus strand of ONRL01000025.1, from coordinate 23,297 downwards.
GTCCGACGGCCTCTTCCACGTTCGCGCGCGAATTGAAGGCGGAGATGCGGATGTAGCCCTCGCCGGCGCGGCCGAAACCGGCGCCGGGCGTGGTCACCACGTTCGCCTCCTTGAGCAGGCGGTCGAAGAACGCCCAGCTGTCGCCCTTGACGTTCACCCAGAGATAGGGGGAGTCGGTGCCGCCCGTCACGTCGTAACCGAGCGCGCGGAGGGCGTCCTTCACGATTTTCGCGTTACCGAGGTAGAAGTCGATCGTGGCCTTCGTCTGCGCGGCGCCTTCCGGAGAGTAGACGGCCTCCGCGCCGCGCTGGGTGATGTAGCTGCAGCCGTTGAACTTCGTGGTCTGGCGGCGCGTCCAGAAGGGACGCAGCTCCACGGGCGAGCCGTCCGCCTTCCACGCGACGAGACCCTTGGGTACCACGGTGTAGCCGCAGCGCACGCCGGTGAAGCCGGCCGTCTTGGAGAAGCTGCGGAACTCGATCGCGCAGTCGCGCGCGCCGGCGCACTCGTAGATCGAGTGCGGGATGCCCGGCGTGCGGATGAACGCCTCGTAGGCGGCGTCGAAGAGGATGAGCGCCTTGTGGGCGCGCGCCCAGTCCACCCACGCCTGGAGCTGCGCCTTCGTGGCGGTGGCGCCGGTGGGGTTGTTGGGGAAACAGAGGTACACGACATCGGCCGCGAGGTCGCCCGGCGCAGGCACGAAACCGTTCGCGGCGTTGCCGTCGAGGTAGACGAGCCCCGAGTAGCGGCCGTCCGCGTTCGGACCGGTTCGGCCGGCCATCACGTTCGTGTCCACGTACACGGGATAGACGGGATCGGGCACCGCGATCACGACGTCCTGTCCGAAGAGTTCCTGGATGTTGCCGCAGTCGCACTTCGCGCCGTCCGAGACGAAGATCTCGTCGGCCGCCACGTCCACGCCGAGTTTCTGGAAGTCGTTCTGCGCGATGGCTTCGCGGAGGAAGTCGTAGCCCTGCTCGGGGCCGTAGCCGCGGAACGTCTCGCGCGCGGCCTCGTCGTCCACGGCCCGGTGCATCGCGGCGACCACGGCGGGGGCGAGGGGCTCGGTGACGTCGCCGATGCCGAGGCGGATCACTTTCGCCTCCGGGTGCGCGTCCTGGTGCGCCTTGACGCGGTGGGCGATTTCGGTGAACAGGTACGAAGCCTGTATCTTCAGGTAGTTTTCGTTGACGCGGATCATCTTTTCGGCCTTCTTTCTCTTGTAGACGCGTCTAGTATAGCATATTTCGGTTCAGTTGGGTGCGGTCTTGTGCGGGGAGGACCGTTTTGGTATACTATTCCCGCGATTTCAAACAACAAGGAAACGGAAAGATGAAGATTGCCATCGGCGCCGACCACGGCGGGTACGAATTGAAGAAAAGCGTCATCGCGTCCTTTGCGGACGCGACGTTCATCGACGTGGGCTGCACGGGCCCGGAAGCGTGCGATTTCCCCGACTACGCGGACGCGGTCGCGGAGAAGGTCGCCTGCGGCGAGGCCGACTTCGGCCTGCTCGTGTGCCGCACCGGCATGGGCATGACGATGGCCGCCAACCGTTTCCAGAACGTGCGCGCCGCGCTGTGCCTCGACGCGGCCACGGCCGTGCTCGCGCGCCAGCACAACGGCGCGAACGTGCTCTGCACGGGGGCGGACAAGGTGGACGCCGCGCAGGCGGTGGAAATCCTGAAGGCGTTCGTCTCCACGCCGGTGGACGAAGCCGAGCGCCACGCCCGCCGTCGCGCGAAGATCGAGCGCGCCGGGCGCCTGAGCGATTTCTCCGGCCTCGCGCACGATGACCCCGAGGTCTACGCCGCGATCAAGGCGCAGGTGGTGCAGGAGGATACGGAAATCAACCTCATCGCCTCCGAGAACACCTCATCCCGCGCCGTGCGCCTCGCCGCCGGCAGCGTGCTGATGAACAAGTACGCCGAAGGCTATCCGGGCAAGCGCTGGTACTCGGGCTGCCTGCCCGTGGACGCGGCCGAGGAGCTGGCGCGGAAGCGCGCCTGCGAGCTCTTCGGGGCCGAGCACGCGAACGTGCAGCCGCACTGCGGCAGCTCCGCCAACATGGCCGTCTACTTCGCCACCATCAAGCCCGGGGACACGATCCTCTCCCTTTCGCTCGACCAGGGCGGCCACCTTTCGCACGGCTCCCCCGTCAACTTCTCCGGCAAGCTCTACAACATCGTGCCGTACACCGTGGACCGCGCGACCGAGCGCATCGACTACGACGCCCTCGAGAAGCAGGCGCTGGAGGTGAAGCCGAAGATCCTCCTCACCGGCGCGAGCGCCTATCCGCGCGCGCTCGACTTCAAGCGCATCCGCGAGATCTGCGACAAGGCGGGCTGCATCATGATGGTGGACATGGCGCACATCGCGGGCCTCGTGGCCGGCGGCGCGCACGAGAGTCCCGTGCCGTACGCGGACTTCGTGACCTCCACCACGCACAAGACGCTGCGCGGTCCGCGCGGCGGCCTCGTGCTCTGCAAGGAGAAGTGGGCGAAGGCGATCGATTCGGCCGTGTTCCCCGGCATGCAGGGCGGACCGCTCGAGAACATCATCGCCGCGAAGGCCGTCTGCTTCCGCGAGTGGATGCAGCCCGAGATGAAGGAATACGCCGCGCAGGTCGTGAAGAACTGCAAGGCCATGTGCAAGGCCGTGGCCGACCGCGGTTTCCGCATCGTCTCCGGCGGCACGGACAACCACCTCTTCCTCGTGGACGTGAAGGCGCGCGGCATGACGGGCAAGGACGCGGCGGCGGCGCTCGACGCGGCCGGCATCGTGGTGAACAAGAACACGATCCCCTACGACACCGAGAGCCCGTTCAAGTGCTCCGGCATCCGCGTGGGCACGGCGTCGATCACCACGCGCGGCATGAAGGAGGAGGAGGCCGCGCTCATCGGCAGCTGGATCGCGGACATCCTCACCGACATCACGAATACCGCCGTTCAGGCGGAGGTCAAGGCGAAGGCGAAGGCCCTCACGGCCCGCTTCCTCGTGCCGTAAGGCGCGGCCTCAAACCCAGCCCTTGAGCATGAGCCGGAAGTAGTACGGCTTCAGGAGGAACCGCTTGGCCCACCAGGCGGTTCTGAGTTCTTTCCGCGTGTCCATCCACGAGAAGGGGAACGAAGGTTCGGGTTTCTTCTCGTAGTCGAACTCGCACATGATCACGTGGCCGTAGTCCGTGATGATCGGACACGCCGCGTAGCCGCTGTAGGCGGCCGTGGGCTCTTTCCCGGAAATGATCGCGCAGAGGTTCTCGACGGCCACGGGCGCCTGTTTCTTGACGCCGCCGCCCGTCTTCGAGGTGGGAATGCCCGCCACGTCGCCGAGGGAGACGACGTTGGCGTATTTCTTGTGGACGAGCGTCTTGGGGTCCACCATCACCCACCCGCCGTCGGCGAGCTTGCCCTCGGTCCAGCCGAGGCCGCTTTCGCGCACGAAGTCGGGGGCGGACTGCGGCGGGACGAAGTGGAGGAAATCGTACGTCTCGGTGTACGTCTCGCCGGTGGCGCGGTCCTCGAAGTACGCCTTCTTCGCGTCCACGTCCACGCCCGTGAGTTTCGCGTTGAGGCGCACGGGCACGTCGCGTTCGCGGTAGATTTCCTCGAGGCGCGGCGTGTAGTGGGGCACGTCGTAGAGCTGTTTCGAGGCGGTGAAGTAGCTGAAGGAGAGGCGGTGGCGCGTGCCGAGCTTGCGGGAGAGGTGCTCGCCGAGAAGGCAGATCTTCTTCGGCGCGCCGCCGCACTTGTGCTTCGTCCAGGTGTCCGCGAACACGCCGCGTCCGCCCGTGCGCGCGAAATCCTGCAGGGCCTTCCACGTGCGGACCGATCCTTCGAAGTCGTAGATCGAATGGGTGTTGCCCAGGCCGAGCGTCTCGCGCGTGATTCCCTCCACCTGCGACCAGTTCAGCTGGATGCCGGGCACGAGCACGAGGAAGTCGTAGACGATCTTTCCCCCGTCCCGCAGGGAGGCGACGTTGTGGTCGGGGTCGATGGCGACCACCGCGTCCTTCAGCCAGGCGACGCCGGCGGGCACGAGGTCGCGCTCGTTCATCCACACGTCGTCCGGCTCCCACACGCCGGCGCCGATGAAGGTGAAGCCCGGCTGGTAGTAGTGGCGCTCCGAGGGCTCGACGAGTGTGATGGTGGCTTTCGGACAGGCGCGGCGGAGGCGCGCGGCCATGGTGATGCCGGCCGTGCCGCCGCCGACGATCAGGATGCGCGCCAGCGTGTCGATCTGCGGTCCCGAGCAGCCGCCGAGCCCGACGGGAATGGCGGCGAGGAGCCCGGCGGCGCCGGCGCCTTTCAGGAAGGTCCGCCGCGTGAAGGCGGCGCGGAACGCGTCATCTGCGAGCATGGCTGCCATCAGGGGTTGACGTGGATGGAAGAGACGGCGTCGGGCGCAAGGACGGCTGGCTGGCCGCCTTCCTCCACGAGGCGCGCGTCGTTGAACACCTCGTCCCACGTCTGGTAACGCTTCGAGCGTTCCTTCACGCACATGTTGGAGACGAGGCGCGCGAAACCGCTGGAGAGCGTCGGTACGACGAAACGCGGGTCTGGCGCCTGTATCTTCTCGTTCACGTGCGCGCGGAGAATGCTGTCGTTGTCGGCGAGGGGGAAGAGCATCCGTCCGGTGGCCATGTGGTAGAGCGTGGCGCCGAGGCAGTAGATGTCCGCCCGGCAGTCCAGCTCCACGTCGCCGTAGATCTGCTCCGGGCTGATGTAGGCGGGCGTGCCCACCACCTCGTCGGGCTGCTCTTTGTTCTGGATGGCGGCGGTGGACTGGCAGAGGCCGAGGTCCGTGACCTTGATCGTGCCGTCGCGGTCGACCATGATGTTCTCGGGCTTGAGGTCGCAGTGGACCACGCCGAAGACGTCCCAGGCGTACTTCATCGCGTCGGCCACGGACTCGCAGACGATGAGCACGTCGATTTCGGGGATGTGCGTCTTGCGCGTGAGGAGCGAACCGAACGTGTAGCCGTCCACGTAGTCCATGATGAAATAGTACCGCCCGTCGGCGAAATCGGCGCCGTAGCCCTGCACGATGCCTTGGTGGTGCAAGTTCGACATCGTGCGCACCTCCATCATGAACTGGCGCACGTCCTGGCCCGTTGCGGCGAACTTCGCGTCAAGCACCTTCACGGCCACGGGACGGTTGAGCTCGCGGTGCCAGGCGCGCCAGACGACGGCCATGCCGCCGCGGCCGACGATGGCGTCGAAGCGGAGGAAGGGGACGTTCGGCGGCACGTCGCGCGAGATCTTGCGCATCACGCGCGTCTGCTGGATCTGCGCCGTGGGGACGGCGGGCGCGGCGGCGGCGGCCTGCTGCTGGGCGGTGCGCGGGGCGAAGCGCAGCTTGGGCGCGGGCGAGACGACGAGGTGCATCTTGCCGTCCGCGCCGGGCACGAGCTGCTTCTGCTGCCTGAGGGGGTTCTTGATCTTGATGATCATCACTTCGCCTTCTTGGTCGTGAAGCCCGCGCCCTTGCAGCGCCGGCACGGCTGCCCGCCCATCCCGTCGCAGGCCGAACAGCTGACTTTCCCGATTCCGCCGCACGTGGGGCAGGCCGAGACCGTGATCTTTTTGTGTTTGGGCCCGCGCCCGGAGGACGACTGCTCGTCCACGATCCAGCCCGGCTTCGATCCGTGGCGGGAGTTCTTGCATTTCGGACATTCCGCATAGCCCGTGTGGTCGCAGCGCCGGCAGGGCTCCACGCCGCTCCACCAGCAGGTCGTGCAGGGCTCCTTGTCCGCGCGGTCCTCCGGCGGACGCGCCTTCATCACCCACGTTTCGTGGCGTCCCGTTCCCTTGCAGAGCGGGCAACGGTCGTGCTTCACGTCCCAGCGGTGGTTCGTGAACGGCTTGCCGGGCGTGACGCCGATTTCGCCGTCGTGCTGGCCGAGGTTCGGCGGCGTGAGCGAGAGGCGGCGCTCGCCCTTGCAGGCGGGGCAGCGCGAGACGGTCGTGCGCGGCTCGGCGGAAACCGCGCCGGCGAGGGCGGCGGCGAGGAAAAGGACGGTGGCGGCTCTCATGCCTGAATGCCCTCCTTGGCGTATTCATCGAGTTTGCGGTAGAGCGTGCGGCGGGAGATGCCGAGCACCTGCGCGGCGCGCGAGCGGTTGCCGTGCACCTGCTCGAGCGCGGCGAGGATCCGCGCCTTCTCCGTCTCCTCCAGCGTGCCGGCGGGAATCACCTGCAGGGCCGGGGAAACGGACGGCGCGCGGGAGAAGTCCGGCACGTCCTTCACGTCGATCTGCCCGCCGGGCGAGAGCACGACCATCCGCTCGACGGCGTTGCGCAGCTCGCGCACGTTGCCGGGCCAGTCGTAGGACTCGAGGATCTTCATCGCCGCAGGCGTGATGCCGGTCACGCGGTTGCCGTTCGCGGCGGAGAACTCCGTGAGGAAGCGCGTGACGAGAAGGGGGATGTCGCCCCTGCGCTCGCGCAGCGCCGGCAGGCGGATGTCGATGACGGCGAGGCGGTAGTAGAGGTCCTCGCGGAACTTCCCCTCGCGCACGAGCTGGGCGAGGTCGCGGTTGCAGGCGGCGACGATGCGGATGTCCGTGTGGATCGTCTCGGAGCTGCCGAGGCGCTCGAAGGAGCGCGTCTCCAGGACGCGCAGGAGCTTGACCTGGGTGGAAGGGGGAATTTCGGAGATTTCGTCGAGGAAGATCGTGCCGCCGTCCGCCGCCTCGAAACGCCCGATGCGCCGCGCGACGGCATCCGTGAACGCGCCTTTCTCGTGCCCGAAGAGCTCGCTTTCGAGGAGGTTGCCGTTGAGCGCGGCGCATTCCACGGCCACGAAGGGGCCGTTTGCGCGCGGGGAGAGGGCGTGGAGCGCGTGCGCGACGAGCTCCTTGCCGGTGCCGCTCGGCCCCTCGATCAGCACCGTGGCCTGCGTGGGCGCGGCCTGGCGGATGAGGCGGAAGACCTCCTGCATCGCGTCCGAGGTGCCGGTGATGTCTTCGAGGCCGTGCTTGACGTCCAGCTCGCTGCGGAGCGACTCGACCTCCGCCTCCAGCGCGCGCGTCTTCAACGCCTTCGCCACGCGCAGGTCGAGCTGGTCGAGGTCGACGGGCTTCGTGAGGAAATCGTCCGCGCCGTCCTTCATCGCCTCCACGGCGAGGTCCACGGTGCCAAACGCCGTGAGGAGGATGCAGGCGAGCTGCGGACGCAGCTTCTTCGCGGCCTTCAGGAGCTGGATGCCGTCCGCGCCCGGCATGCGCACGTCGGAGAGCAGGAGGACGATGGAGGAGTCGGCCTCCAGGGCCTTGATCGCCTGCTCCGCGTCGGGCGCCGTGGTGACGCGATAATCCACCCCCAACGCGCGCGCCATCAGCTCGCGCGTGTCCTTTTCGTCGTCGACAATGAGTATGGATGCTTTCATTCGGGTCGTCCGTTTCCGCCGTTCCGGCTATGGGTGCGGAAAACATTCAAAGTATACCATAATACGACGCCCCTGCCAACTTTGGACTTGCTGAAAAAGGGCGAAAATGATATGCTCATGCCGCATATGATTCTAGGCAGAAAGAGATTGAAAATGCAAAGATTGTTCGCCCTCGTGCTGGCATCGGCCACATGCGCCGCGACCGCGCTTGAATTCACGGTCGAGAAGGACATTCCCTATTACCCGGAGGAAGCGCTCGCGCACGAAGGGGACTACGCGCGCAACCGCTGTCGGGTGGACGTGCGCGTGCCCGTGGGCGTGACGAACTTCGCGACGGTCGTGAACCTCCACGGCGGCGGGCTCGTGAAGGGCAACAAGAGCTTCGCGCCGTGGCCGGCGGAGGCGCGCGAACACGACCCCGTGGCGGGCGTCGCCGTGGGCTACCGCCTCCTCACGAACGCCACCCCCGAGCAGTGCATCTCCGACGCGGCGGCGGCCGTCGCGTGGACGGTGAAGAACATCGCGAAGTACGGCGGCGACCCGAAGAAGGTGTTCGTGACCGGCGTCTCCGGCGGCGGCTACCTCACGGCGATGGTGGGCCTCGACCCGAAGTGGCTCGCGCCGCACGGGCTGAAGCCGACGGACCTCTGCGGCATCGCGCCGTTCACGGGGCAGATGACGAAGCACTTCAACGTGCGGAAGGTCGGCTTCAAGGACAACGACCCGCAGTTCGTCCCGAAGATCGACGAGTGGGCCCCGCTCGCGTGGGCCACGGCGGACGCGCCGCCGGCCTGCTTCCTCACGGGCGGACGCGACGTGGAGTGGAAGGCGCGCGTGGAGGAGAACGCGCTCCTGGAGGCGTCCATGCGCGCCCTCGGCAACCGGCGCGTGGAGTTCCACGAGACGGAGGGCGACCACGGCGGCGGCGTGAAGCCGAGCGCCTACTTCTTCCGCAACTTCGTCCTGAAGACCTGCAACACCTCCGCCGTGGGCGGGTTCTCCCCCGGCGAGCGCGTCGTGTTCCTCGGCGACTCCATCACGCACGGCGGCAAGTACGTGGGCTACCTCCAGCTCTTCGCCGCGCTGCGCCACCCCGGCTGGAACGTGCGCTGCATCAACGCCGGCATCAGCGGCGACACGGCGGGCGGCGGGCTCGGCCGCGTCTCGTGGGACGTGAAGGCCATGAAGCCGGACCGCGTGTTCGCGATGTTCGGCATGAACGACGTGGGCCGCGACAACTACGCGACGGCGACTCCCGACGAGAAAACGCAGGCCGCCCGCGCGAAGTCGCTCGACCGCTACGCGCAGAACGTATGCGCGCTCGCGGACGCCATTCCCGCGATCGGCGCGCAGGCGGTCCTCGTGACGCCCTCGCCCTACGACCAGTACGCGACGCGCACGAACGGGCAGAACCTCGTGGCGTGCAACGACCCCGGCCTCGCCGCGTGCGCGGCCGCCGTGCGGGAAGCAGCCGCCGTGCGCAACCTCGGCGTCGCGGAGCTGCACCGTCCGCTCACGGAGATACTCCAGGCGCATCCTGACCTCGGCCTCGGCGGACCCGACCGCGTGCATCCGCGTGAGGAGGGCCACCTCCTGATGGCGGCGCTCGTCCTCGAGTCGATGCACGTGCCGGCGCTCGTCGCCCGCGCGAGCGTGGACGCGCAGACGGTCAAGGCGGAGAAGATCCGCGCCGGCCTCACCGAGAACGCGGTCGTCTCCGACGTGCGCCGCACGGGCGACGGCGTGGCGTTCACCTACGCGCCGAAGTCCCTGCCGTTCCCGGCCTTGCCGGAGTACCTCGCGGACGAGAAGGTCTACCCGCTTACTGAGAAGCTCAACCGCGAGGAGATCGTCGTGCGCCATCTCGCGCGCGGCCGCTACGCGCTCGTGTTCGACGGCGTGAAGCTGGGGTCGTACACGGCGAAGGAGCTCGCCAAGGGCGTGAACGTGGCGATTCTTCCCACCGCGAACCAGAAGCGCGCGCAGGAAACGGCGGTACTCGTCAAGGAGCTTGTCGCGAATGAGGGCGTGCGCCGGAACCTCGCGCTCAACTACGTCCGTTTCCGCCACGCGAAGATCGCGCGTGACGATTTCGCCGCGCAGGACGTCTATCTCGACAAGATGCTGGCGAAGATGGAAGCGCAGAAGAGTCCGTGGCACCGCGCGCACGTGGGCATTGCGGCGACGTACCGCAAGAACCGCACGCGTGCGACCGAACTCAACGACCGCGCGGCCGATCTGTTCGCCCGCATCAACGCGGTGCGCCCGGCGGTGTGTCGCGTGCGCGTGGTGCGCGAAGGGGACGAGTGACCGCCGTCGCCCAGCTCTCCTGGCGCGACGGCGCGCTGTGGTCGGAAAGTCCGGGGTGTCCCGCACGCGCATGGGCGCGTCCCGCCGACCTCGCGCAGGCGCGTCTCGGCACGGATCCGGCGGTTGGTGTCCTTGAGCTGGCGGACGGGCACGACCTGCTCACCGTCGCGTTTGCCGTCGTGCCGTTTGTGTGTGGACCGTTGTCGGAACCGATTTTCGGCGAGGCCGTGACGCCGGCCGCGCGCGCGGCGTTTCGGGTGTTTCTGGGTTTGGACGGCCCGGGCGACGACTTCCGCGTGATGCGTGGCGAACCGGATGATTTCCTTCTGTTTGCGCGGCGAGCCGGTGCCACATGGCAGGTGGGGGGCTTCACCGTAGGGGCCACCACGCTCACGGTGCGCTTCGAGGATGTGTGGGATCTCACGCCACCCGACCTGCGCGTGACCTCCTACTCGGTCACGGTCCTGAAGGATGGCGCTAGCGTCATCCTCCCCACCATTCTTCCCGGCATCGCCCCCGACGCGCGCCTCTTCATCGACCTTGCCGCCAACGGCGGGTTCCTCTTCACCTTTACGCCCGAGAAGGTTGCGTGATGACCGACGCCCACTACCATCGCGACGGCTACGCCACCTTTCTCTCGCTCGGCGACCGCGAGTTCCGCTTCTACGGCCTCCATCCTTGGCAGGCGTCCGCCCTCGGGGAAGCGGCACTCTTGCCGCTTCGAGAAAAAATATCAGCTGATCCGCATGTCGGCGTGGGGGAAATCGGACTCGACCGGCTGAAGGAAAAGACGATCAGCCCGGCACAGCGCGCGGCGTTCGCCGCGCAGCTGGAAATCGCGGCAGAGTTCGGTCGCCCGGTGGTGTTGCACGGCGCGAAGTGCTGGGGCGAGGTGGTGGCGGTGTGCCGTCCCTACGCGGGGCGCATACCTGCGTTCCTCTTCCATGGGTTCTCGCGGAGCGGCGGGTTGTTGCCGGACATCGCCGCGCTCAACGGGTTTGTGGGCGTGGGCGCCGCGCTGCTCAACGACCATGCTGTCAACTACCGGGAGTTGGTGCGGGAGGTGCCGATCGAGCGCGTGTTGGTGGAGACGGATGCGGATTATGGCCGCGCAGGAGCGCGGCCCTCCCCTGGGGAGATCCTGTGCAAGCTGGCGGAGCTGCGGGGAATGGAATCGGCTGCGTTGGAGGCGGTTGTGGATGCGAACGCGGCGCGTTTCGTGGAGGTGCTGGCATGAGTCCGAAGAACTTCACGCATGAGCTGCTCATCGGCTGGGGCGGCGAAAAGGTGTTCGCCCATGGACTGCGTCTCGGGAACGGCGGTTCGGTGGTGAAGGCGGAGTGGGACCCGGCCACGCACAAGGCGACGGGCGTGATCCTGCTTTCCAACGGTGTGGAGCAGCGCACGGGTTTCACGTTGTTCGACGACGGGCACATCCTCTCCGACTGTCCCTGCAAGACGAACAGGGAGTTCGCGATGGTGTGTCCGCACGTCGTTGCCCTTGCTCTCGTCCTGATGTACAGGATGAACGACCCCGAGGCGGAGGAGCGGCATCAGGCCGAGCTGCGCACGGCGAGGCGCGTGGCGGAGGTGGACCCGGGATCGTATATTCAGCGAAGCCCGTCGGGTCCGCGGATGCGCGTGCTGCTCACATGGGGGCGCGACTTCGTGCGCGAGTTCTACAGGGGCGGCGTGCAGGCGCAACTCGTGCTCGTGGACGAGTCGGGCGTGCGCCATGCGCCGGAGGAACCGGCCCTCCGGGAGGGCGTGCGGCTCTCGAAGGGCGACGACGATCTCCTCAGCGTGCTGGAGGACATCTGCGAGGGACCGGCGACATCCGAGATCAGCCTCGCGCCGGGCGATTTCCTCAACATCATCGCCATGCGCACGCAAGCCGCGCGCGTGCGGTGCGTGCTCAAGGCGGAGTATTTCGAGGAGGACGGGCAGTTCGAGCTGTTCCCGTGGGCGGAGCTGCCGTTCGAGCACATCGCCTCGGCGGACCGCTTCCTCGTGCACGGGTCCACGGGCTTCGTGTGGACGACGCCGCTCACGGAGCAGGGCGAGGGCACGCCACGGTTCGTGCCGCTCGCGAACGTGCTGAAGGGGCCGTTCCAGAGCATCTACCGACACGACGAGGTGATTCCGCGCGCGGCGATGCCGGCCTTCATCCGCGACAACCTGCCCGTCCTGCGCCAGCAGATCGAGGTGCAGATGTCGCCGAGCGAGGATTTCTTCCGCTTCGTGCCGGACGTTCCCGTGATCCACGTGAAGCTCTCCGGCTCGCGGGCGTCCGTCTCCGCCCAGCTCTTCGCGCGTTACGGCGACCAGGAGATCGGCTGCTGCGCGCCGGCCGGACCGGACGCGGTCTGCCGTCCGGACCCCGACGACATGCTCTGCTACCACGTGCGCAACGTGAAGGCTGAGCAGGCGGCGCTCAAGATTCTTCCGAAACTCGGCTTCGAGCCGTCCGACTCCGACCGCTGGTTCATCACCGAGCCGCGCGACGTTCTGAACTTCCTCGGCAGCGGGGAGCCGCGCATGAGAAGGATGGGCTGGAAGATCACGTATTCCGACCGGCTCCTGGCCGCGCTCGACGAGCTGCCGCGCATCGTGCCGGTGGTGGACGTGTCGGACGCGCCCGGCGGCGCGTTCGAGGTGGGCTATTCCTTCGAGGCGGGGTCGAGGAAGGTCGCGCAGTCCGAGATACAGGGCGCGATCAACCGGGGCGACTCCTACCTGATGACGCCGAACGGCACGTACCTCCTCAACATCGGCGCCGTGCAGGAGATGCGCGACGTGTTCGCGGACTGTTCCGAGATGGCCGCGGCGTCGCGGCCGGGGCATTTCCGCCTCTCGCGCGTCTACGCCCCGTACGTGCGCGGCGCGCTCACGAGCTTCGAAGAAGTGGATTTCGAGGACGACGCCGCGCCGTCGTGGCGCGAGGTGTCCGCCGCGCGCGCGAAGGACGAGGACGCGAAGTTCGAGCCCGTCGATCTCGGAGCGCTCGAGGGCGTGCTGCGCCCGTACCAGAAGCAGGGCGTCTACTGGATGCGCTTCCTCGAGCGGAGCGGGCTCTCGGGTCTGCTCGCGGACGAGATGGGCCTCGGCAAGACGCTCCAGACGCTCACGTGGATTTCGCTTGAGCGCACGGATCCGGCGGCGCGTGGCAAGCCCGCGCTCGTGGTGTGTCCCACGTCGCTCGTCCAGAACTGGAACGCCGAGGCGGAGAAGTTCACGCCGTGGCTGAAGCGGCTTGTCGTGTCGGGCCCCGACCGCGCCGCCGCTTTCGCGCACATCCCCGAGGCGGACCTCGTGATCACCTCGTACGCGCTCCTGCAGCGCGACCTCGCGGACGCCTACCTCGACCGGACCTTCAGCGTGATCGTGCTGGACGAGGCGCAGCACATCAAGAACCGCAGCACGCGCAACGCGAAGAGCGCGAAGCGCCTCAACGGCTTGCAGAAGCTCGTCCTCACCGGCACGCCCGTGGAGAACTCCGTGGCGGACGTGTGGAGCATCTTCGACTTCCTGCTCCCGGACTACCTCGGCGCGTACGATTCATTCAACGCGCGCGTGGAGCAGCCGATCGCGTGCGGCGGCGAGGAAGGGCAGGCCGCGCAGGACCGTCTGCGCCACAAGCTGCGTCCGTTCATCCTCCGGCGCCTGAAGCAGACCGTGGCGAAGGACCTGCCGGACAAGATCGTGAAGGTGGCGTACTGTCCGATGACGTCCGAGCAGCAGAGCTGGTACAACCGTCTTCTCGCCGAAGCGAAGGGAAAGATCGGCAACATGGTGAAGGAGAAGGGTTTCGCGAAGTCGAAGTTCGAGATCCTCGCGCTTCTCATGCGCCTCAGGCAGGTGTCGTGCCACCTCGAGCTGTTGAAGGAGTACCGTGAAAAGAATCCACAAACCACGAACCACGAGCCACGAACCGCGAACCACGACCTCTCCGGGAAGCTCGAGGTGTTCTTCGAGATGCTCGACGAGGCGATGGACGGCGGACACAGGGTGCTCGTGTTCAGCCAGTTCGTGACGATGCTCACGATCCTGCGCAACGAGCTGGAGGCGCGCAACATCCCCTACTGCTATCTGGACGGCTCCACGAAGGACCGTCTCGGCGAGTGCCGCAAGTTCAACACCGACGAATCGATCCCCGTGTTCCTCATCTCGCTCCACGCGGGCGGCACGGGCCTCAACCTCACGGGCGCGGACATGGTGGTGCATTTCGACCCGTGGTGGAACCCGGCGGTGGAGGACCAGGCGACCGACCGCGCGCACCGCATCGGACAGAAGCGCACGGTGTACGTGGTCAAGATGATCGCCGAAGGCAGCGTGGAGGAGCGCGTCCTCGCGCTCCAGCAGAAGAAGCAGGCCGTCATCGACGCGACCGTCGGCACCACCGACACGCAGGTGATGGAGAAGCTCACCTACGACGACGTCAAATCAATTGTGGGAATCTAACAGGAAAAGGAGAAATGCCAATGAAGAAGATCGTATTGACCGTTGCCTGCGCGGCGGCGCTGTTTGCCGCGTGGGCCGACGCCGCGCCGTCGCCGCACGAGGTGGTGCGCCGCCAGCTCGCCGCCCTGCGCGCGAAGCCCGAGAAGGCGGAGATCCCGCCGTACCTCCCGCCCGATGCCGACTTCGACGACGCCTGTCAGCGAGCGAAGAAGGAGGGCAAGCTCGTGTTCGTGTCCATCGGCCGCGAGGCGTGCGGCCGCTGCCAGGTGTTCTACGAGTACGTGAAGCGTGGCGAGCTGAAGATCGACGAGAAGAAGTTCGCGTTCATCCGCCTGTCAATCGACGACGAAAGCCAGCGGAACTACTTCCTCTCCACGTTCACGCCAATGGACCGACACCTGCCGTACGTGGGCGTGATGGACGGCGACCGCGAGGAAATGGCACCTTGTCTCTCCGGCGGCCACACCGCCGCCGAATACGCGGCGCTCCTCAAACGCGCCGCCGACCCAAGCACCCAGCACTAAGCACCAAGCACTAAGCACTAAGCACCAAAATATGCTATACTACTAGCCATGAAACACATCCTCATTTCACTTTCTGTCGTCGCGGTGAGTCTTTCCTCCTTCTCCGCGTGCGTTTCTGTCGTCGAGAAGGACGACGTGATCCTGGACAATCCAGAACCGCGTCCCGTCACGAAAACCGTCCGCCTGCTGGAGAACGGCGACATTCACCGCCACTGGTACACGTGGCTCCGTTCGCAGCGCGCGCGCAACGTCGATCCCGACCACGTGTTCACGGCCGAAGGCTCCACGCTGAAGGTCTCCGGCACGGACATGGGATGCGTCACGACGCGCGACGCCTACCGTGACTACCGCCTCTCGCTCGAGTTCCGCTACGTCGACAACGACCGCCAGCTCAACAAGACGGCCGCGCGCGACGGCGGCATCCTCTTCCACTCCACCGGCGCCGACGGCGTCTACGGCAACGGCATCTGGATGAGCTCCTTCGAGTACAACATCATCCAGGGCGCGGCGGGCGACCTCATCGTGGTGGGCAGCCGCAAGCTGTACCCCGGCCGCTATCGCTGCCGTGGGCGTGTGGACGCGGCGACGCGCGGCAAGGCTTCCCAGCACTGGGATCCCAACGGCGTGGAGATCTCGCTCGTGGACGGCGGGCGCATCCGCCGTCCCGACGTGGATCTCGAGTGGAAGAACGTCAAGGAACAGCCGCTCTCGCCCAACGAGAACCCCGTGGGCGAGTGGAACCGCGCCGTGGTGGTCTGCCGCGGCGACACCGCCGTCTTCTACTTCAACGGCATGAAGGTGGGTGAGTACCGCGACCTCAATCCGACCGGCGGGCGCATCCAGCTCCAGAGCGAGGGTTTCGGAATCGAGTACCGCAACATCGTGCTCGAGCCCGCCGAGGGGAAATGACGATTGCAGTTTGAGGTATGAAGGAATGAAACGCAGAGAGTTCATCGGAATAGGCGCGGCGGCCCTGCTGCCGGGACTGCTCGTGGCGCGCGAGGGGCGCGTGAAGACGCCGCTCATGCTCGACACCAAGCGATTTGCCATCCATGACGGACCCGGCGTGCGCACGACGTTCTTCGTGAAGGGGTGTCCGCTCAAGTGCGTGTGGTGCCACAACCCCGAGTCGATCAAGGACGAGGCCCAATGGGCGCGTTTCCAGCATCTCTGCCAGCACCACGCGACGTGCACGATGGACGAGGCGACGTGCCCCACGCGCGCGCTGAAGCTCTACGGCAAGCCGTGGACGATCGACGCCCTCGTGAAGAAGGCGCTGGAGGACAAGCCGTTCTACGACCGCACGGGCGGCGGCGTGACGCTCTCCGGCGGCGAACCGCTGAGGTTCTGGGAGTGGGCGTACGATTTCTTCGCCGCCTGCCGCGCGGCCGGCCTGCACACCTGCCTCGACACGTCGCTCTACGCGCCGCCGCTTGCCATTGAGAAGATGCTGCCGGTCACGGACATGTGGCTGCCCGACTACAAGGCCGAGGACGACGCCCTCCACGCGCGCCACACCGGGGTCTCCAACAAGATCATCAAAAAGAACCTCG
The DNA here is from genome assembly GCA_900320225.1 of uncultured Lentisphaerota bacterium. Taxonomy (GTDB): domain Bacteria; phylum Verrucomicrobiota; class Kiritimatiellia; order RFP12; family UBA1067; genus RUG572. Next base: position 7,060 of record ONRL01000025.1, on the reverse strand, counting down.
AGCGGCTTGTCGCGGCGAAGGCGAAGCTCGAAGTACGCATGCTCATCGTGCCCGGCTGCACGGACGGCGCGGACATCCGCGCCCGCCACGACTACCTCCGCTCGATCGGCATCGCCGACAAGGACGTGGTGGAGCTCGAGTACTTCGACTACGCCCGCTCGAAGTACCTCGCGCTCGGGATGCCGGACACCATGCCGGAGAAGAAGGAGCCCGTACGACTCTGAACGCCATTTCATGAAGGAGAACGAAGTGAAGAAAAAAACAGCTGGACAGCCGCTGAACGTGGCCCAGAAGATCATCGCCGCCCACCTCGTGGAGGGCGACCCCGCGAAGGACGCCGAACTCGGCATCCGCATCGACCAGACGCTCACGCAGGACGCGACCGGCACGATGGCCTATCTGCAGTTCGAGTCGATGGACGTGCCGCATGTCCGCAACGAGCTCGCCGTGAGCTACGTGGACCACAACACGGTGCAGATCGGCTTCGAGAACGCCGACGACCACGACTTCCTCCAGTCCATCGCGAAGAAGTACGGCGTCGTCTACTCCAAGTGCGGCAACGGCATCTGCCACCAGCTGCACCTCGAACGCTTCGGCGCGCCGGGCAAGACGCTTCTCGGCAGCGACTCCCACACGCCCACCGGCGGCGGCATCGGCATGATCGCGATCGGCGCGGGCGGCATCGACATCGCGGTCGCGATGGCCGGCGGCGCGTTCCACATCCCCACGCCGAAGGTGCGCGGCATCAAGCTGACGGGACGTCTCCCGAAGGGCTGCAGCGCAAAGGACGTGATCCTCAAGGTGCTGGAGAAGTACGGCACGAAAGGCAACGTGGGCTGGATCTTCGAGTACTTCGGCCCGGGGGTGAAGACGCTCGACGTGCCGAGCCGCGCGACGATCACGAACATGGGCGCGGAGCTGGGCGTGACGACGAGCGTGTTCCCGAGCGACGCCGTCACGAAGCAGTTCCTCGCCGCGCAGGGGCGCGCGAAGGACTGGACGGAGCTCGTGGCCGACAAGGGCGCAAAATACGACGACGTGTTCGAGCTCAACCTCTCGAAGATCGAGCCGCTCATGGCCGCCCCGCATTCGCCCGGCAACATCGTCACGGTGAAGTCGCAGAAGGGCACGAAGGTCAACCAGATCATGATCGGCTCCTGCACGAACAGCTCGTACCGCGACATCCGCACCGTGGCGCTGATCCTGAAGGGAAAGCACGTGGCGGAGGACGTGGAAGTGGGCATCGCGTGCGGTTCGCGCCAGGTGGTGAACATGCTCGCGGCGGACGGTTCGCTCGCGATCCTCATCAAGGCTGGCTGCCGCATCCTCGAGAACGCCTGCGGCTTCTGCATCGGCGCGCACATGAGTCCGCGTACGGGCGCGATCTCGCTGCGCACGAACAACCGCAACTTCGAGGGCCGCAGCGGCACGAAGAGCGCGCAGGTGTTCCTCGTCTCGCCCGAGACCGCCGCCGTGAGCGCGCTGACGGGCAAGGTGACCTCCCCGCTCGGCGCGAAGATCCCGTCCGTTCCTGCGCCGAAGAAGTTCCCGGTCGACGACTCCATGTTCCTCTACCGCGCGACGGCCGGGAAGGGCGTGCGCAAGACGGAGATCGTGCGCGGGCCGAACATCGCGACCGTCCCGAAGGGCGTGCCGCTTGCGGCGTCCTACAAGGCCGTGTGCGCGATCAAGGTGGGCGACAAGATCACGACGGACCACATCATGCCGGCGGGCGCGCGCCTCAAGTTCCGCTCGAACATCCCGCAGTACGCGAAGTTCGTGTTCGAGCCGTGCGACCCGACGTTCCACGACCGCTGCCTCGCGAACCGCGAGAAGGGCATCGCGAACGTGATCGTGGCGGGCGAGAGCTACGGACAGGGCTCCAGCCGCGAACACGCGGCGCTTTGCCCGATGTACCTCGGCGTGAAGGCCGTCCTTGCCAAGTCCATCGAGCGCATCCACCGCGCGAACCTCATCAACTTCGGCATCGTGCCGTTTGTGTTCGACGACCCGAAGGACTACGACCGACTCCAGGCGGGCGACGCACTTGAGTTGACGAACATCCGCGCGGCGGTCGAAGGCGACGGCAAGGTGACGGTGAAGGCCGGCACCGCCACCTTTACGGCCACCGCCGCGCTCTCCGCGCGCGAGAAGCACCTCCTCCTCTGCGGCGGCCTCCTCGCCTCGCTCAAGTAAGTGGCCGTGAAACGATTGTCCTTCATTCTGGCCGTCGCAGTTGCGGGGTTGTGTCACGCGGGTATTGAGGAGCGGGACGCACTTGACTTCCTCGACTACGTGACGGGGCCGCTTCCGGCTGCGGAGGAGAAGGAGTGGTGGAACATCGGCGGCACGCAGCACGGCATCTTCGCGAAACGCTACAGTATCGCGTTCGCCGGCTACGCTGCCGCGGCGATCGGCATGCGCGGCGATGCGGAGACGACGAACCGCGTGGGGCGGATTCTTGACAACTGCGTGCAGCGCATGCTCCGCCGCGACGCTTGGGCGTACTCGCAGTCGAAGAGCTACTGGGGAAAGAAGCCATGGGCGCCGGATCCCTGCTACCGCGAAAACGTGATGTACACGGGCCATTTGCTGCAGCTGCTCGCGTTTTACGAATGGTTCACGCATGACCGCAAATACTGGGAGATGGGCTTTGATTTCGTCTGGAAGGCGGATCAGAAGGTCCACTACACCGTACAGCGCCTCATCGACGTGACGGTGGAGCAGATGCGCGAGAATCCCTCCGGCGGCGTCACGTGCGAACCGGGGTTGCTCTTCTTCCCCTGCAACAACCATCCGCACTATGCGTTTTGTCTTTTCTCGCGTCTGGGGCACGGCGACTGGTCGGCCGATGCGGCGAAGTGGGAGGCCTGGGCGCTCGCGCACTATCCCAGCCCCATGATGGGCGGCGGGGCGCTCAAGCTCGTGTACCATGTCCGCACGGGGATGTTCTACCCGCGCGGCAATCCCGGCCTGGACGGCTGGTCGACGCTCTGGTACGAGGCGTGGGCGCGCGATCGCGCGACGGCGCTGGACCTCTGGAAGTCCGCCGCCGCGAAGATCGACTGGCGAATCTACGCCGATCCGTCGGATGCCGTCTCCGGACACGGCTGCTGCGATCCGCAGCCGGTATCGGCTGCCGTCTCCGCCGCATTTCTCTCCGCAGCCGCGCGGGCGTGCGACGACCCGGAGACGGCCGCGCGGCTCGAAGGTCCGCTCGACGCCAAATACCTCGTGCACCGGAACGGCCACGTGTACCTCAACCTCAACCGCGACTGGCGCATCGGCGCCACGGCCATGCGCTTTACGTCCCTTGCGCTCGAAAACGGTTCCTCTTTCCGGCATTTAGCAATCGGCCGATGAACCACGGGGAGGTGAATTTCCGATTGAATTGGGTGGGGCATAAATGGTATGATAGTGGCGAATCTTGAAAAGAGGAATTGTAGCATGTCACAAAACAGGATGGTCAGGCAGTTGTTCATGGCCGCGATACGCGCGACCCTCTCGGTGTTCATGGTCGCGGCAAGTGCTGTCCTCCCGGCGAGGGGTGAGGGGTTGAACGCCTTTTCGTACATCCAGAAGGGGCTGGCGGCGTGCTACGACGGCGTCGACAATGCGGGCGCGGGCGTGCACGACCCGAACGCGGCGACATGGGTGGACCTCACCGGACACGGCAACGACGGCACGGTGGGCAGCGGCATCACGTGGGCGGCGAACGGTCGCCGCCGTCACCGGTTCCGAGACGTTCACGATGGAGTTCACGGGCACGCGCGCGACCACGGGGCGCGGCGTGCTGTTCGGGCAGTACGCCGTCAACTATGGCGTCAACATGGAGTATACGGCGAACGGTACCGGCGCGACGCACAATGCCCTCCGGCTGCACTTCCTGCGCGCGCTCGCCGGAGAAGTGACGCTAAACCAGTACACGACGCGCGCCTCCCTGACTTACGCCAGCGGGGATTCGGCCACGCTGGCCCTCACGGCCGCGCCCACGGAGCGCGGACTCTGGCGGAACGCCGTGCTGGGAACCTTTTCCGACACGACGTAAAGCGAGATGCCGATCGTCAATCGCACGAACGACGCCTTCCGTCTCTACGACCGCGTGCTGACGCAGGGCGAGCTCGCGGTCAACGCGGCCGTCGACGCCGTGCGCTTCCGCGGCGCGGACCCCGCGACGTGCGCGTTGCCGAACGGCTGGGCGTTCGACGCGCAGACGAACCTCGTGAAGACCGTCTCCGCATCCGCACTCGGCGGCACGGTGAGCCTGGCGGGCGGCGCGGCCGCGGCCTCGTTCACCACCAACGTCGTGCAGAGCGCCGAATCCCCGACGCTGGCGCTGACCTTCGCGCCCGACGCCGGCTACGAGTTCGTCGCGTGGGGCGGCGACACCAACGCGTTCCTCTCCGTCGACGGCCTGGAGGTCGTCGTGGACTGCTCCGAGCCCGCCACGGTCTACGCCGTGTTCCGTCCGTCCGCGCCGCCGGCGGCCTCAACGGCCGACGCCGGCTACGTGACGGACGGCCTGGTGGTGTGGTACGACGGCGCGGACAACGCGGGCGCGGGCGTGCACAGCGGTACGGCCGCCACGTGGACCGACCTTTCCGGCAACAACCGCGACGCGATCCTCGACGCCGCCGTCACCTGGGCGGCGAACGGATGGGTGAACGGCGTGGACTGCTATCCCCTGAGCTTCGAGACGGCGGCCAACGCAGCGGTGGCCCAGGCGCTCAACTCGAACACGTTCACGCTCGAGTTCACGGTGCGGCCGAACCGCACGACCAGCCGCGAAAACTTCTTCGGGTCGTGGAATACGGGAGGCTTCGGCATCGAGCACAACTCAAGCAAGAAGACCATCGGGCAGATGCGTCTCTACTACAACGGAAATCCGGACTACGACACGGACGTGACGCTCGTCGCGGGCGAGGCGGCGGCGTTTTCGCTCGTCTCCAGCGCATCGAGCCAGAAGCTCTACAAGAACGGCGCGCTCGCGTTCACGGGAACCAAGACCGTGGCGAACAACAAGCTGAGCGCGTCGGCCACCTACAAGATCGGCAACGACGCCTCGCGTCCCGGCAATGCGTTCAAGGGGACGTTCTACACGTTCCGCCTCTACAACCGCCTGCTCACCGCAGAGGAGGTGGCGCGGAACGCCGCCGCCGACCGGGTGCGCCTCATCGAGGCGGGGGCGACCACGTGGACGAACGCGACGGGCGGCGCGTGGACGGACACGGCCGCGTGGGACTACGGCGTGCCGAACGTGTACACGCCGGCGGCGCTTACGCGGGCGGGCGAGGCCAAGACGGTGACGGTGTCGACCCTTGTGCCGGCCATCACCAACCTCACGGTCGCCAACGGCTCGGGCGCCACGCAGGTGCGGATCGCGTCGGGCGGGCGGCTGCCCGTCGAGAACGCCGTGCTGTCCGTGGGGAAGGGCGGCGAACTGCGCGTGGAGGACGGCGGCGTCCTGGACTACGACGGGGACGGAACGTCCTTCGCGGACACGTACGCCACGTTCTCCATCGCCGACGGCGGCCGGCTCACGTTGGCCGGCGGCACGGTGAGCCTGACGAACCTGCACGGGCGGATCGTCGCCTCCGGGGCGGGGGCGGACACCGGCGTGGTCGCCATCGCGTCGGGCGAGCTGCGGATCGCCTCGCAAAACGTCCTCCGGGGCCTCCACTGCATTACGGGCGGACGTCTGGAGATGACGGGCGGGCGGCTGGTGATCGCGCGCACGGGCACGTTCAGCGACAACTTCCTCCGGCTGAACGAAGGCGGCACGGTGGAGCTCTCGGGCGACGCGTCGATCCGCTACGAGGACAACGGCTGCGCGTTCGGCGGCGGGACGGTGCACCTGCGCGACCAGGCGTCCGTGTCCGGTCACGTGACGTGGGACGAAGTGGCCAACAGCGTCTCCGCGCAGGCGCGTTTCCGCATCGCCCCGCAGGCCGGGCAGACGGCGGTGGTGACCGTGGACGACGACGCGTCGCTCGCCATGTCCGGATCGCAGGTGATGTTCTACGTCAACTGCAATGCGGCCAATTCCCGCGCGATCCTCAACTGGAATTCCTCGCAGACGCTGAACGCGCCCAACACGTTCGCCGTGGGCTACGTCAACGGCTACGCGGAGGTGAACCTGACGCGCGGGCAGCTTATCGGCGGCGCGTACGGCTTCCGCGTGGCGCAGCCGGGCGGGAAACCCATCGACGTCAACTGCGTGACGGGCGTCGTCAACATGACCGGCGGCAGCATCCGCAACACGGGCAACTGGGAGTCCAGGTCGACGATGCATGGCCTGATCGTGGGCGCGGGCACCGTGGCGAACTTGACTGTGCCCGGGTTCTTCCGCGGCACGCTCAACCTGGCGGGCGGCGCGGTGACGAACGACGCAGGCGCGCACTACACGGGCGTCGGCCTCGGCGTGGCGGAAGGCGACGTGGTGCAGACGGGCGGCGAGTTCCGCCATGAGCCGGCCACGTATCAGATGATCCTGGGCGCATTCGGCGGCGAAGGACGCTACGTCCTGTCCAACGGCGTGGCGTCGGCGAAAAGCGACGTGTTCGTGGGCGGCGCGACGACGAACCTGCTCGCCCACCAGCCGTACAACCTCTACACGGTCTGCCCCGTGACGAACCACTGCGCGAAGGGCTTGCTGCGCGTGGCGGGCGGGTCATTCGCGACGGACGGGACACTGTGGGTGTCGCAGGACGGCGAAGGCGTGCTGGAGATCGGGCCCGCAGGCTCGGTGACGGCGGCGAACGTGACGCTTACGAACACGCCGGCGGCGCTCACGGGCGGCGCGGACCTCGCGGCGAAGGTGAAGTTCACGTGCGGTCCGCAGGGCGTCGGAACGCTCACGACCGCCGGCGCGCTGACGATCGGTCCGGGCGCGACGCTGGAGGTGGATTCGACGGCGCTGGAGTCCCGCGGGCAGTTCCCGCTCATCTCGTTCGGCACGTGCGAAGGCGATTTCGCGTCCGTCACCGTGACGGGTCCCGGCTCCGTCAGGAAGACCGCGACCGGCTACGTCCTCGACCGCTCCACCGGCACGGCGGTGATT
>ONRL01000346.1 GCA_900320225.1 uncultured Lentisphaerota bacterium | reverse complement strand
ACGTTTCAACGCCGTTCCAGCCATCGACCCGACAGCGAGTCTCTCGCTTACCGGCGGCACGGTCTACGTAACCGACCTGCCCAACGGCACCACGGCCTACGACAGGCTGTTCGCGGAAGCGTCCGGCACCGTGGTCCGCTTTGCGCTCCAAGTGTCCGACGCCCGCACGATCATGTGCGACGGCCCGCTCGTCCTGGACACCATCCAGAACATGACCGCCGCTATCCGTTCCTCATCTACGGGAGTGTTCCCAACCGCTACTTCTGCATCGAGGGCCCCACGACGATCCGGCCCACGGCAGACATGGACGACATGGGCGGCCGCGAGGTCTATCCTTTCGCGTCTGGCGACATCACGGTCGACACGCGCGACTGGAACGATTCCTCCGTCACGCGTACCGTCAAGCTCTCCCTCGGCGTGAAGGGCGCCGCCTCTCTCACCGTCATGGGCGGCGGCACGATGGAGCTGAAACCCACAAAGGGCGCCAACTCCTACTCGTGGGACGGCGCGCGCGCGTTCAGCTGCGTGACCGTGTCGAACAACGCCACGCTCACGGTCCCCAGCGTCTCGACTTCGGGCAACTACATTCCGCTTGTCGCGGAACGTCTCGTCCTCGGCGCGGGCGCGACGCTCAACATGTCTGCAGGCGAAGGGAACGGCGTGTACGCCGCAAGCTGGAGCATCGACCCCTCGGCGCGCATCAACGTGACCGTGCTCGACTCGTTCACCACCGGCGCGATGCCCTCGGGCGCGACAAGCGGCGCCGTCCTCAAGCGCGAAGGCGGCAACATCGTCCTCGTGAAAAAGACCGTCACGGGACCGGACGGCGCATACCGCTACGAATGGATCGGGCATTCGCCGACCTCGCCCTACTGGAGCACGGCGGCGAACTGGTCGTGCGGAGTCGAGCCGCCGACATCCAAGACGCGCTACCCGATGGCGTTCGGCGCCGTGGACGACGTCGTAGATACGGTTTACGACGTGGGCGGCAATCCGTCGGCCGTCAGCCAGATCGTGTTCCGCGCGACCGCAGTCAGCTCGTTCAGGGTTTCGGATGGCCTCGGACAGCCGATTTCGTACCTCAACGTCAACGGCGGCTATTCGGGAACGCCCAACGCGACGCTCTACTCGACTTCGGCCGTTTCCCAGCGCGTGGATTGCGACGCGCGCATCGCAGGAAACGGAAACAACCGCTTCACGCTCTACGCGGCTGCGGCCGGTCCGCTCGTCTTCGGCGGCGGGGTGACGGCGGCGGGGAGCAAGCAAGCTCCCATCATGCACGTGTGCGGCGACATCCGCACGACGGGCTACGTCACCTATCCGCGCCTGGCGTTCACGAAGCGTCCGGCGAAGCCCGACATGTCGCGTCTGTTCGTCGAGGCCGGGCGCGTGACGATCACGAACCAGACCGGCGCGTTTGACGTGAAGAACGCGGGATTCCGCGTCGCGTCGGGCGCGATGCTGACGTTCCGCGGCCCGAACAGCTCGGACGGCACGTTCTACCAATGGACGGCGGAACCGCAGAAGATCGTCGTCGACGGCACGATGCGCATCGAGTCGCGGCTTCGCGGCGGCGCTTGCCAGCAGTACGGCGGGGCCGGCACGCTGTTCATCACAAGGACGATGTATCCCGCGACGGCAGCGTCTGCGCTGGAGTTCGCGGACACGCTCTCGGTCAACCTGCCGGACGTGTGGCGGACGGTCTCGACAAGCTTCTCGCCCGCAGGCGCGAACACGCCGCTCACGCTCGTCGCGCGGAGCGGACGCCCGGTGCTGTGCGTGCCGGACGGCTGGACGTACGGACCGGCGGCGAACATCACGACGACCACCACGCCGGCAGACCGCGCGGCATACGTGCACGCGGGCGCGACGCTCGCGATCGACGCGACCGGCGGCACCGTGACGTTCGAGGATCCTGTGGCCGGTCCCGGCACGCTGGAGATTGTCGGAGGCGCACTTGCGGTGCCGGGCGGCATTTCGCCTGAAACGACGCTCAAGGTCGGCGCGCAGGGCGCGTTCGAGTGGCGTTCCGCCCTCACGCTTGCTCGGCTCGAGACGGAAAACGGCGCGGAATTGCGCTTCACGGACACGGCCGAGATTCTCACGGTCTCGGGCGAGGTGTCTCTCGCGGGCGTCACGCTCCGTGCGCCCGAGTCGGCCTTCGACAGCCTCAGCAGGCAGACGCGCGTGCTCGTGGC
>ONRL01000069.1 GCA_900320225.1 uncultured Lentisphaerota bacterium | reverse complement strand
CTACGAGATCGTGGGCGTGGTGGACAACTCCGCCTCGAAGGTGATGCGCATGGCGGAGCCGAACCTCAAGCACTACGAGAAGTACCCGAAGTTCACGCCCGAGCAGGTGCTGAAGGAGGTCAAGCCCGACCTCGTGGTGATCGAGGTCTCGAACCAGGAGCTGGTGGACGTGGCGAAGCAGTGCGCCGAGGCCGGCATCCCGATGCACATGGACAAGCCCCTCGGCTTCACGAAGGACGGCTTCAAGTACGTCTCGGACGTCTGCCGCGCGCGCAACATCCCGCTCCAGACCGGCTACATGTTCCGCGTGAACGGCGCGATCCAGTTCGCGTGCAAGGCCGCGCACGACGGCGTGATCGGCGAGGTGTTCGCGATCGACGCCGACCTCAACCACTCCTACGGCGGCAAGAAGTACCCCGAGTACTGCGGCACCTATCCGGCGGGCACGGCCTACCTGCTCACCTGCCACATCATCGAGTACGTGCTGCCGCTCATGAACGAGGTGGCGCCCGACTACGTGCGGACGTGGGAGATGCCCGCGCCCGGCGACCCGGAAGGGACGCCCAGCCACACGTTCACGCTCATGAAGTGGCCGCGTACCACCTGCACCGTGACCGTCTGCTCCAAGGGCACCCAGTCGCGCCGCCACCTGCGCATCGACGGCTCGGACGGCACGATCGAGATCGAGCCGATCGAGGACTTCCGCAAGGTGAAGCACGACACGGGCGAGGAGGGCGGCAAGGCGAAGAAGGCCGTCGATCCGCGCATCATCGCGCGCCTCTACCTCAAGAAGGACAAGCCGCCCTATAAGAAGGGGCTCAACGAGCTGGATTTCGGCATCATGGAGGACCGTTACCGCGACCAGCTGAAGGAGCTTGCGGAGATCATCCGCGGCGAGAAGCCGAACCCGCAGTGGCTCTACGACCACGACCTGCTCGTGCACGACGTGTCGTTGCGCGCATGTAACCTCAATCCCTGACGTGGTGCAGACGATGGAGAGTGTCTCGCGGCGCGGGTTCCTGCAAGGCGTGGTGGCTGCCGGCGCGGTGACGGTGTTCGGCGACGTGGGCGACGCCGCGCCCGTGGTGCGCTTCGGCTACATCACGGACTGCCACTACGCGGCGCACATCCAGCCGAGTCTCCTGCGCCACTACGGCGACGGACTCCGGAAGATGGACGCGTTCACCGCGAAGATGAACGAACTCGGCGTCGATTTCGTGGTGGAGGGCGGCGACTTCAAGGACCTCGGCCGCACGCCTGCCGAATCGCTCGCCTACCTGCGCGCGATCGAGGCGCGCTTCGCCGCGTTCAAGGGTCCGCGCTACCACGTGCTCGGCAACCACGACCACGACAATCTTTCCAAGGAAGAGTTTCTCGCCGAGATTGCGAACGGCGGGCAGGTGTCGGCGAAGGCGTTCTACGCCTTCACGCGCGGGGGTGTGAAGTTCATCGTGCTGGATGCGTGTTACCGTTCTGACGGCACGCCCTACTGTCGCGGCAAGTTCTCCTGGAAGGAGGCGTTCCTGCCGCCGGAGCAGGTGGCGTTCCTGAAGGACGAGCTCGCCTCCGCCACGGGACCGTGCGTGCTGATTCTCCACCAGCAGCTCGACTCCGAGGACGAGACGTGCATCCGCAACGCGGCGGAGGTGCGGGAAATCCTGGAGAAATCCGGGAAGGTCAAGCTGGTGGTACAGGGGCATCTGCACGAAGGCTCGTTCCGCGAGGTGAACGGCATCGGCTACTTCACGTCCGCCGCGAGCGTGCTGCACGCCGCCCCCGAAAACGCCTTCTCGCTCGTCGAGGTGTATCCCTCGGGCGGCGTGAAGATCACGGGCTTCCACGCGGCGAAGGGCGCGGAGAGCGCCTGGACGCCGGGTGCGTGGACCGCGGACCGCGCGTGGCGCGCGGGCCACTACCAGGTGCACTACATCTACACGGGGCGGTCCGAGTGCATGTTCCACATCTTCCCGGACGGCACGTCGATGCTCCTCGACTGCGGCGACACGATGCGCTTCTACCGCACGCCGGCCGAAGTGCCGCTGCCGGGGGCGCCGTCCGAGCGCGCCGGCCAATTCGCGGCGAAGTACATCTTGCGCGTGAACCCCAAAGGCAACAAGGTCGACTACCTCCATCTCTCCCACTACCACGAAGACCACGGCGGCGGTGAACGTTTCCACGGCGGACCGCTCGGGAAATCGTCTCTCGGCACGTTCAATCTCTGCGGTATTGCGGATGCGGCGCGCTTCCTCTCGTTCGGACGCGTGGTAGACCGCGCGTGGCCGGGGTTTGACGACCCGCTCGACGTGCTCGCGACGTCGCGTGACGGCACGCCGCGCCAGATGCGCGCCGTCTACGCGTATCTCGCCGAAACGCAGGGTACGCAGATCGAACGCTTCGCGGTGGGCGCGTCCGACCAGATGCACATGCTCGCGAACCCGTCGCTCGGGTCGGGGTTCAAGGTGTTCAACCTCTGCGCGAACGGTCGGTACGCCCGTCCGGACGGAACCATCTGCGACCTCTACGCCGACCGCGTGAAGGCGGGTGCGAAAGCGTTCAACGAAAACGGCATGAGTTGCGGGATGGTCATCTCGTACGGCAAGTTCCGGTATTTTACGGCGGGTGATTTCTCGGACGGCTGGAAGCATGCCGACGGCGAGCGCCGCCAGACTGAGGACGCGCTCGCGGAGGCCGTGGGGCGCGTGCACGTGGCGAAGCTCAACCACCACGGGCACCACTCGATGTTTCCCGGCCTCGTGAAGGCGCTTAAGGCGCGCGTGTGGACGTGCTGTTCGCTTGACCAGCAGCACTGCACGGACGACACGATGGCGCGCCTCGCCGACCGGTCGCTCTACGGCGGCCCGCGCCTCATGCTGCCCACGTACATGCCGCTGAACCGTCCGGAAACGCCCGCCGGGCGCGGCTACCTTTCCGACGTCGCCCGCTGCGTGGTCGACCAGCCCTGCCACGTGGTGCTCGACGTGCCGCCTGGCGGCGAGACCTACACCTTCTCCTGCTTCTCGGCCGTCCAGGCCGGCAACCCGCTGAAGGGCGAATTCACCTTCATCGCAGGTTAAAGGCATTTTTGCTATACTAATGTCTCACCTATCAAAGGAACCACCATGAAAAAGAAGATTATCGCAGTTGCCGCGCTGGCGGCCGTGGCCGTACAGGCCGAGTTCAAGATCAACCGCTCGGTGATGTCCGAGGCGTACTGGAAAATCTGGAACGACGACGTCCAGAAGCGCATCGACGCGGACATCGAGAAGTACCGCAAGGCGGACGGCGCGTTTGCGCTGAAGGGCGTGCCGGACGGCGCGGAGGTGAAGGTGGAGCAGCTGACGCACGGCTTCTTCTTCGGCGCGCACATCTTCAACTTCGGCCAGCTCGGCAAGACGGAGTGGAACAACCGCTACAAGGAGCTGTACAACGCGGAGGGCGGACTCTTCAACTCCGGCACGGTGGCGTTCTACTGGCGCACGCTCGAGATGTATCCCTACGCGCCGCGCTTCGAGACGCACTACGAGGACTCGGAGGAGTTCTGGAACAGCTGCCCGCAGCCGAAGGAGCAGCCGCACTGGCGTCGTCCGGCCGTCGACCCCGTGATCGCCCACCTGAAGGCGCGCGGCTGCCGCATCCACGGCCATCCGCTCGTGTGGGGCAACAACACGTGGATGACGCCCACGTGGCTGTGGGACGCGTTCTGCCCTGAGAGCGAGAAGTTCGCGCTCGAGCAGGCGGCGGGCGTGAAGATCCCGCGCCCCGACCCGGCGCTCGCGATCTGCGCGGCGGACCGCGCGTTCACGCGTGCATGGGAGTCCGCCTGGGCGAAGGTGTACAAGAAGCTCTCGGACGAGGAGATCGCGCGGCTCGTGCCCACGTTCCTCAAGGCGCAGGAAGATTTCTACGAGAAGCGCATCCGCGAGATCGGCGCGCGCTACGGGAGCCGCGTGGACAGCTGGGACGTGGTGAACGAGAGCGCGACGGACTTCGCAAGGCGCTTCGGCTGCAAGGCCGTCCGGAACCGCCCGTTCGACGAGAGCCACTACGGCCCGATGCCGGCGGACTACGCCTACAAGGCGTTCATGTGGTCCGGGAAGTACCTGCCCAAGACGGCCTGGTTCAACCTGAACGACTACTACATGGACGAGGGCTTCTTCCAGCAGGCGAACGACCTCGTGGCGAACGGCGCGCGCATCGACGTGGTGGGCGCGCAGATGCACCTCTTCAACCCCGCCGAGAGCGTGGGCATCTCGCGCGGCGAGTTCTCGAAGGACGCCTACTCGAAGACGCACCCGGATGCCATCGTCGCGCGCTTCGAGAAGCTCTCCAGGGCGAACCGCCCGATCCACCTCTCCGAGATCACGATCACCGCGCCCGACAATTCGCCGCGCGGGCAGATGATCCAGGCCATCATCATGCGCAACTGCTACCGCGCGTGGTTCGCCGTCGAAAAGATGAACGGCATCACGTGGTGGAACGTGGTGGACGACTGCGGCGCGCCGACATGCGTCCGAAGACCGCCTACTTCGCGATGGACGACCTCATCAACCGCGAGTGGAAGACCCAGACGACCGCGAAGGCGTCCGGCGGCAAGGTGTCGTTCCGCGGTTTCCGCGGCCGCTATCGCTTGACCTGGAAGGGTGCGGACGGCAAGGAGCAGGTGAAACTCGTCGACCTCAAGTGAGGATGATCGAAAAGGAATTCCGCTTATGGCACGAAACATTCTGGTCACGGGCTCCTCGCACGGCATCGGCGCGGGGTGCGCGGTCGCGTTTGCGCGCGACGAGGGCGCGAACGTCGGCATCACCTGCAACAAGAATCCCGCCGGCGCGGAGGCCGTGGCGGCGGAATGCGCGAAGTACGGCGTGAAGACGAAGATCTACGCGGGCGACGTGGGGAGCCACGATCACTGCAAGGCGATGATTGAGGATTTCGTCGCCACCTTCGGGAAGATCGACGTCCTGGTGAACAACGCGGGCGGCGCGCTGCAGATCCCGGGCGGACCCGAGGGTGAGTTCAAGGACATGCCGATGGAGTACTGGGACAGCCAGATCGCGCTCAACCTCAATGCGGCGGCGTACTGCTCGCGGTACGCGGTGGCGGACATGGTGGAGAAGAAGACCGAGGGACGCATCGTGAACATCTCGTCCATCCACGGCCAGGTGACGTGGGTCCACCGCCGGATGCTGCCGTACTCGGCCGGGAAGGGCGGCCTCAACATGTTCACGCGCGCCCTGGGCGTGGAGGTGGCGAAGTACGGCATCCGCGTGAACTGCGTGGCGCCCGGCCTCATCTTCACGAAGCTCGCCGAGCGCTACTCGAAGGAGGACGTGGCCGCGTTCTCGCGCAAGATCCCGGTCGGGCGCGGCGGGAAGGTGGAGGAGATCGTGCCAATGATCCAGTTCCTCGCGGACGTGGAGAAGACGCGCTTCATCGTGGGGCAGGTGATCTGCGTGGACGGCGGACAGTCCTGCGACGGTTCCATCGAGAGCATGAACTTCCCGCTGTCGTTCGTGGAGGCATGAGAATGAACTTGCGGAGCAAATGGGAATTCGGCGAGGCGCGCGAGTGCCGCCGCGGGCTGCTGTGCGGCATGGGCATCAGCCCCGAGGAGCAGGCGCGTCCGCTCATCGGCGTCGTCAACAGCTTTCCCCGTGGAGGTGATGACCACCGGCATCTGCGACGGCATGGTGCTGAAGGACCCGAAGTACGTGGAGATCCCCTCGCGCAACTCGATCGCCGACCAGGTGGAGATCACCGCCGAGGGCAACTTCTTCGACGGCATGGTGATGCTCTCCACGTGCGACTCCATCGTGCCCGGCCACCTGATGGCCGCCGCGCGCCTCGACATCCCCACGGTGGTGGTGACGGGCGGCTACATGCCGCTCGGCACGTTCCGCGGACGCGAGGTGCTGCACATCCACGCGCAGGACAAGGTGGGCACGATGAAGGCGGGGAAGATCGACCCCGACGAGTACAACGGCCTCATCGAGCACTCCTGGGGCACGTGCGGCGGGTGCACGTCCATGACGACGGCGAACTCCATGTGCATGGTGGCCGAGGCGCTCGGCATGTCGCTCCCCGGCAACTCCACCGTGAGCGCCGTCTCGAGCGAGCTCGCCCTCATCGCCTACCGCGCGGGCGAGCGCGTGATGGCGCTCGTGAAGGACGGCATCACGGCGCGGCAGATCATCACGCCCGCCTCGATCCGCAACGCGATCAAGATGGACATGGCGGTGGCGGCCAGCTCGAACCTCATCCTGCACATCCCCGCGATCGCGCACGAGGCCGGCTACGACGAGCCGTGGTGGAAGTACTTCGACGAGGCGTCGAACGAGATCCCGCTCCTCGCGCACCTCGCGCCGAGCGGTCCGTACAACCTGCACGACCTCGACCTTGCGGGCGGGCTGCCGGCTGTCTTGAAGGAACTGCTGCCGAAGCTCGACGGTGACTGCCTCACCGTGACCGGCAAGACGCTCGCCGAGAACGTGGCGTCGGCACAGGTGTGGAACAAAGAGGTGATCCACACGCTGGCGGAGCCGGTGATGAAGAAGCCCGGCATCGGCGTCCTCTACGGCAACCTCGCGCCGGAAGGGGCGATCATCAAGATCGCCGCCGTGCCCGAGCACCTCTTCACGTTCACTGGGCCCGCGCGCGTGTTCGACTCGCTCCATGCCGGGCTCGATGCCCTGCGCGCGGGCGAGGTCAAGCCGGGCGACGCGTGCGTGCTGCGCTTCATGGGACTCAAGGGACGCTTCGGCACGACGGCGTTCACGTTCCAGGAGGAGCTGAAGGGGCACGCCGAGCTGTACAACTCCTGCGCCGTGATCACGGACGGACGCTTCTCGGGCGGCACCTCGGGACTTTCCGTGGGATACGTTTCGCCGGAGGCCGCGCTCGTGGGGCCGCTCGGCCTCGTGAAGGACGGCGACACGATCGCGATCGACATCCCGAACCGTCGCATCGACCTGCGAGTGGACGATACGGAGCTCGCGCGGCGCAAGGCGTCGTTCAGCTGGACGTTCGACGAATCGGCGTATCCGCGCTACCTGCGCCTCTTCGTGAAGAACGTTGGCTCGATGGCCCACGGCGGCATTTGGGAGTAGCCATGAAGAAAACTCTTTTTGCAATGGCAGCCGTCGTACTGGCCGCTGCCGCCTGTGCGCAGCCTGTCGCCAAAACCAAGGCGGGGGCATCGGATCCCGAGCCGCGGAACGTTCCCGAGCTCATGGTCACGAAGGCAGGGAACAAAGTGACGGACGTCGCGACGTGGGAGAAGGTCCGACGTCCTGAACTGCTGGACGTCTTTCTCGAAAACGAATATGGACGGCGTCCCGTGGAGCGGCCCGACACGCTCACGTTCGAGACGGCCGAGCCGGACAGGCTGATGATGGACGGCAAGGCGATCCGCAAGCGCGTGCGCGTGTCGTGGAAAGGACCTCTTGCCGCGCAAAGCTTCGTGTTCACTGCGTTCATCCCCGTGACCGCGAAGGAGCGTCCCGCGCCGGGCTTCATCCTCATCTGCAACCGGCCCGCCGCCGCGAACATCGATCCGGAGCGCGTGCAGAAGAGCGAATTCTGGCCGGCGGAGGAGATCGTGGCGCGCGGCTACGCGGCGCTTGCGTTCTGGAACGGGGACGTGGCGCTGGACAATGCCAAGAGCAACTGCACGCAGGGCGTGCACGCCTGCTGGGCGAAGGAGCGTACGTCCAACAGCTGGGGCGCGCTCTCCGCCTGGGCGTGGGGCGCGAGCCGTGTGCTCGACTGGGTGGAGACGGAGCCGCTTCTGGACGCAAAGCACTTCGGCGTGGTGGGCCATTCGCGCGGCGGCAAGACGGCGCTGCTCGCCGGAGCGACCGACGTGCGCTTCGCCATGGCGTGCGTGAACGACTCCGGCTGCAGCGGCGCGAAGCTGAACCACATCGACCTTCCGAAGTCCGAGTCCATCGCCCGCATCGCGAAGGTGTTCCCGCACTGGTTCTGTCTGAACTACAGGCAATTCTCCGGGAAGGAGTTCGAGATGGACTTCGACCAGCACATGCTCGTCGCGCTCGTCGCGCCGCGCGCGGTGGCGATCGCCTCGGCGAGCGACGACCACTGGGCCGGACAGCGGGGCGAATATGCGAGCGCGGTGCTCGCCTCGCCCGCGTGGGAGCTGTACGGGAAGAAGGGGCTTGTGTCCGACGGGTTCCCGAATCCGAACGAGGCCCGTCAGGACGGCACGGTCTCCTACCACCTCCGCGAAGGGAAACACAACCTGACCCTTCACGACTGGAACCGTTACATGGATTTCGCCGACCGCCTCGGTTGGCACCGTTGAGGAGAAAAAGGATGAACACAAGAAGACAGTTCCTTCAGTTCGCAGGCGGCGGCTTCGCGGCCGCGTGGGCGACGTTTCACGCGCGGGCGCTCGCCGACGTGGCGGCGCCGCGTCCGCCGCTCCGCCTCGGCGTGGTGAGCGACATTCACATTCGTGACAACGGCAAGACGGAGAACGGTTACGTCGCCGGCTCCACCGGTACGTTCCGCGCCGCGCTGGAGTATTTCCGCGAGCGGCGCGTGGACGCCGTCGTGATCGCCGGCGACATGGCCGACACCGGGAAGATGTCCGAGCTGGACCGCGTGGGACAGGTCTGGCGCGAGGTGTTCCCCGACAGCAAGGGCCTGGACGGCGCGCGCGTGGAGCCGGTGTTCGTGTACGGCAACCACGACCGCCTCGCCTGGAAGTGGCCCCTGCGGGGAGCGGCCGCCAAGGATCCCGAGAAGGTCGCCACCGCGCGGAAGGGCGCGATCGGCGGACGCGAGGCCGAGGCGTGGAAGCGCGCATTTGGCCTGGAGTGGCAGCCCGTCTATTCGGTGAAGGTGAAGGGGTACACGTTCCTCTGCGCGCACTGGGGATACGAGAAGGACATCCCGGCCTACGCCGCCGCGCACGCGGCCGAGCTCGACCTGCACGGGGCGCGTCCGTTCTTCTGCGTGCAGCACCCGCATCCGAAGGGGACGCTCTTCAGCTACTGGGGCAAGGGCGCGGAGGACGGCGGCCAGCTGACGGAGTTCCTGAAGGACTATCCGAACGCCGTCTCCTTCTCCGGCCATTCGCACATGGGCCTTACGGACGACCGGTCGGTATGGCAGGGCGCGTTCACGGCCGTCAACACCTGCACGCTGCTGCAGATCTCGACGCCCTACGGCGGCGAATGGCAGTGCGTGAACTCGCGCCGCAAGGACACGACCGCGGCGCGCCACATGGCGGCCACGAGCCGCAAGGGGCGTCAGGGCATGGTGATGGACGTGTGGCCCGACCGTCTGGAAATCGAGCGGCGCGAGTTCGCGCTCGGCGAGGTTGCGGGGCCGGTGCGCACTGTGCCGGTGCCGGCGAATCCGGCGAATCCCGTCTACGGCTACGCCGCGCAGGCGGCGCGCGCCGGCACGCCGAAGTTCCCGGTGGGCGCGGCGGTGTACGCCCGGCGCCAGCGGGGCGCGAACACGAAGAAGGCGCTGGAGGACCAGATCGTGGTCGAGTTTCCGTCCGCCGTCGCGGGCGGCGAAAAGGGCCGCGTGCTGCTCTACGAGATCGCGGCGATCTCGGAAGGGCGCCAGGTGGGCGTGTGGAAGCTTGCGCAGGAACTCCACTTCCATCCGCTCGGGCGCGTGCCGACTTCGTCCCGGCTGGTAATCGGCGCGGACGAGGTCCCCGCGGGCGCGCTGACATTCCGCGTGACGCCCGTCGGGTTCTTCCACAAAGGCGACCCGATCAGCGGCACGTTGTGAGTTCGGCGATCATGGCAGACGTGCTGGTCATCGGCGGCGGGTTGGCCGGGTGGCGCGCGGCGGAAGCCGCCGTGGCGGCGGGCCGGTCCGTGACGCTGGTCGCCAACGGTTCGGGCAATTCGCCGGAGATCCACGCGCTGAACGTGCCGGTGGGACCGGGCGATTCGGTGGAGCTGTTCATCGAGGATACCTTGCGGAGCGGGCAGGGCGCGTGCGATCCGGCGCTGGTGGAGGTGCTCTGCCGCGAGTCGGTGAAGCTCGCGGAGGAGTTCCCGTTTGACCGCAACGCCGACGGATCGTATAAGATGATCCAGCCGCTCGGCTGCAGCGTGCCGCGCTGCGTCTCGATCGACCACAGGATCGGCGCCTGGGCGCTTGCGCGGATCAAGCGCGCGCTGGAGGGAAAGGTCGAGGTGGTGAAGGGGCGTGTGACGGCGCTGGAGGCGGGAGGGTCGCAGTTTACTGCGACCGTGTCGGACGCGCAGGAGCGCGTCCCTCCCATGCAAGCCCGTGCCGTCGTGCTGGCCACGGGCGGTTGGTGCGGGAAATACGCCTTCAGCGACAATCCGCCGGAGCTGCGCGGCGACGGCATCGCGCTCGCGCAGTCGCTCGGCGCGGCGGTGCGTGATCTGGACGCCGTGCAGTATGAACCGACCGTCGCGCTTGCGCCGGCGCGGTTGCGCGGCATCCCGGTGATCACCACCATGCTCCACGAGGGCGCCACCTTCCGCAACTGCCTCGGCGAGGAATTCCTGCCCGACAGGCACGCGAACAAGGACGCGATCTCACGGGCGATCCGCGCGGAGATCGAAGCCGGCCGAGGTATTCCGGCGCGGGGCGCGCCGGAAACGTGCGGCATCTGGTACGACGCCACCGGCGTGCCGCGCGAGATCCTCGAGACCCGCTACGCGGACACCGTGCGGCGCTATGCGACGTGCGGCATCGACATCACGCGCGAACCGATGCTCGTCGCACCCGCGCCGCACACCTCGCTTGGCGGCGTCGTCATCGACGCGCGCTGCCGCGTGCTGCGCGCAGACGGCACGCCGATCCCCGGCCTCTTCGCCGCGGGCGAGGTGACGGGCGGCGTGCACGGCCGCAACCGCCTTGGCGGCAATGCGGGCACGGAGGTGTTCGTTTTCGGTCGGATTGCAGGCAAGGAGGCCGCAGGACATGCAACAGGCATCTGAAGACACTCACCCGTCATTCGAGGCGATCCTTCCCGGGACGTACCTCCTGAAGGTTCCGTTCGGCCCCGTCTGGACCGGCATCGTGCTCGTGCGCGGGGAGAAGAACATCCTCATCGACTCCTCCCATCTCGAGCCCGAGACCTATCTCCTGCCCGCCCTGGACGAACTGGGGATGAAGATCGGCGACATCGACTGGCTCCTCAACACGCACGTGCACGGCGACCACATCGGCGGACACCACGCGCTCGTGACGCGGTATGGTCTCAAGACGGCTACGCTCGCCTCGGCAGCGGACGCGCTGCGCGATCCGGTGAAGGTGGCTGTCCGCGTGCGCACGCGCTTTCCCCGGAACTCGCCGCCGCCGCAGAGCTACTTGAAGGGCGTGGAACCGGACCGGCTCTTGGACGAGGGCGAGCTTCTGGAAGGGCGGTTCCGCGCGCTGGCCACGCCCGGGCACGACGACGACTGCCTCGTGTGGATCGACACCATGACGGGTACGGCGTTCACGGGCGACTCGATTCAGGCGAACGGAACCATCTGCCAGGGCGTCGCGTTCTACCGCGACCTCGCGGCGTACCGCCAGACCCTCGCGAAGCTCTCGGTGGAACCTCTCGACAACATCGTGTGCGGGCACGACTACGACGGCATCGGGGGCGTGGTGACGGGACGCGGGGCCGTCGCCGACGCGTTGCGTTTCTGCGCGGAACGCGTGAAGGTCTATGGCGTGCGAATCGCCGCCTACGTGAAGGAGGGCGTGCCGGTGGAGGATGAGCCGGTGTCGCTGGCCGAACGGCTGATCCACGACGAAGGCTGCGGCATGCCGGAAAAACTCTTTCTCGCGCTCCATACCGTCTCCGAGCACCTGAAGCAAGGAAATATGGTATAATTTACGGCGACAGGAGAAATAGACATGACAATCTTAGGCGATCCCATCTTTGCCAAGAATCCCAACGGCTCCCTCAAGAGCCGCATCGGTACCATTTTCTTTCGCACGCCCGGCCTCGTGACGCAGCGCGGCATCCACGCGATGCAGCGCCTCGCCTGGGTCCGCGCGCTCAACGACGAACGCGCGGCCGCGGGCCAGCCGCCTCTCACGGAGGCGGAGGAGAGCGCGGAGCTTGCGGACTCCGCGGACCTGCTCTTCACGGAAGACTACGTGCTGATCCGTCCCGACCCGGCGCGCATGGACCTCGCCCTCAAGGCGGACGAGGCGCTGCAGGCGCTCGTCTCGAAGCGGAAGATCCGCTTCCTCAACACGCACGCCGCGAAGGTCCGCGACGCCCTGCGCGCGCGCGGCGAGAACTGGCGCATGGCGCGCCGCCCCGAGAGCCCCGAGGAAATCGACCGGGCGATCGAGGGGGCGCACGTGTCCATCCAGCACGAGCGCGTCTACTACTACAACGCCCAGACGGGTACGCGTTACCTCACGGCGGGCGGATACGTGACCGTCTCCGCCCTCGCGCCCGACGCGTTCCGCGCGCAGGTGGAGGAGGTCGTGAAGGGCCTTGCCGGCCACAACCGCCTCGGCCAGCCCGAGATCGCGCTCTTCCCGACCTCTCTCCCGCCGGACGTGACGGAGGCGTTCCGCGACATCCGCCCGGAGGGGCTGGACGACGCGGCACTGCGCGCGGCCGTGGACGCCGCCATGCAGAAGTGGCGTCTCGCGCTGCCCGCGAACCTCCGCGAGGAGACGACCGCGAACTTCGCCTGGCGCAACGAGATGAGCGCCACGCTCGCACGGCGTCCGAACGAGACGGAAATCGGCGACCAGGAGCTCATCCAGGGCATCAGCCCCGAGTTCTACCGCCAGATCGAGTGGCTCCCGGGCGGGCGCATCGAGAACGGCGAGCTGCTGTTCGACTCGCTCTTCGACGAGGCCGCGCGCACGCAGGACCCCGAGCTTCTCGAACTGTGTGATTCGCGCGTGCGCTCGATCATTTTCAACCTCCTGCGCCTCTGCGGCAAGGTGGAGTACGTGAACGTGGGGCGCATCGCCCGTTCGCTCGCGCGTCGCCCCGTGGCCGGACACCGGCGCGGTAACGTCTACATCGTGCAGTACAAGGCTACGGACGAGGACGCCGCGCGCGTGGTCGTGATCCGCTTCCAGAAGTGGGGCATCGCCGAGCACCTCGACGAGGGCAAGGACCTGCTGCGCTCGATCGTGGAGGCGAACGAGTACGCCGACTACATCCTCGACCGCCGCCTCGCCTGCCGCCAGCTCGGCATGAACCTGCCCCATCGGGTGGGCTTCGGCCAGCTGACGGAGAAGTACCGCGGCCTGAACCAGTACAACGGCACGCCCGTGCGCGCCTACTACTACGTGCGCAGCTACGTGATCGGCGTCGCGTCCGACAAGGTGCCGCCCGAGCGCTTCCGCAACCCCGCGTTCGCGCAGGCGTTCGCGTTCCTCATGGGCGAGGCCGCCGCGCTCGACATGGTCGTGGGCCGCGCCGCCACCGAGACGGGCGAGAGCGTGTTCGACAAGAACTTCGAGGTGCTGCAGCCGGGCGAGGACGGCCTCCCGGTGCGCATCGTGGTGACCGACCACGCGGGCTCCTTCGTGAAGTACAGGGAGGGCTTCGACGAGCTCGTGGGGGCCTACGCGGACGTCGTGCGCCGCCGCCGCGCGTTCGTGGGCGACTTCGCCGCGTTCGCGAAGGCGTACGTGACGGGCTTCGAACGGAAGCTCGCCGCCACGCAGGCCGCCTACCGCGCGCGCCGCAACGCCTTCGACAACCTCTTCGTTCACCGTCCGTACGACGCGGCCGGATCCGGCGCTTTCCGCTGGTCGTGCGCGCTCAAGCGTCTCGACGCCTGCGATCCCGCCGGCGTAGCCGACCTCCTGAGAAAGGCGATCGAAGCCTAGCCGCATGCTCCGCTACGCAGTCAGACGCCTGCTCGAACTCATCCCGACGACCGTCGGGATCCTGCTTCTCACGTTCGTCCTCTTCAACGTCGTGGGCGGCTCGTCCGCCCAGGTCGTTCTGGGGAAGAACGCCACGAAAGCGTCCATCGAGGCGTTCAACAAGCGCTACGGCTACGACAAGCCGCTCATCCTCAACACGCGGGAGGGCGAGTCGGTCTTCGACTCGCAGTTCTTCAACTTCATCAAAAACGTCGCGAGGGGGGACTTCGGCATGTCCACCGAACACCGCGAGCCGGTGATGGACGTGCTCAAGCGGGGCGTGGGGCCGACGCTCTCGCTCACCGCGCCGATGGTCGTGTGCGGCACGCTTCTGGGACTGGCGCTCGCGCTCGGCTGCGCGGCGCTCCGAGGCGGCGCGTTCGACAAGGGCGTACTCGTGATGTCCACTGTTCTGATGAGCGTCAACTACGTGGTGTGGGTGCTGGCGGGACAGTTCTTCCTTGCGTACAAGTGGCGCATCTTCCCGATCTGGGGCTACGAGAACGCGTTCTACCTCGCGCTGCCCGTCCTCATCGGCGTGCTCTCGTCGCTTGGCGTGGACATCCGCTTCTTCCGCACTGCCGTACTCGACGAGATCTACAAGCCGTACGTGCGCACGGCGCGTGCGAAGGGGCTCTCCAGGACCGCGATCCTCGTGAAGCACGTGCTGCGCAACTCGCTCATTCCGATCGTCACGTACGTGTCGCTGTCGATCCCGTACCTCTTCACCGGCTCGCTCCTCCTGGAGACCTTCTTTGGCATCCCCGGGCTCGGCAGCGTGTCGCTCAACGCGATCAACTCCGCCGACCTCGCGGTGGTGCGCGCCGTGGTGCTGCTCGGCGCGCTCCTCTACCAGGTCGTCAACCTTGTCACCGACCTCGCCTATGCGGCGTTGGACCCGAGAGTGAGGCTGGGCTAGCATGAAGGCGCTGTGGAACAGGTTGAGCGTGGGCGGACGGCTCTGCCTCGCCGTGATCGCCGCGTACTTCCTCTGCGCGGCCTGGGGCGGCGCGCGGTCCCTGCGCGCGCGGCTCGCGGACGAGACGCCCGCATACAACGTGGTGAACGTCTCCGCACGTTACCAGCCGCCGTCGGCGACGCACTGGATGGGTACGGACAACCTCGGGCGCGACGTCTCGGCGCGTCTCGTGCAGGGTGCGTGGATCTCCTTCCAGGTGGGCATCGGCACGTCGCTCATCGCCATTCCCCTTGGCGTGCTGCTGGGGCTCCTCGGCGGTTACTTCGGGGGAAAAACGGACTCGCTCGTCGTATGGCTCTGCGCGACGGTGGCGTCGATGCCGGGTCTCCTCTTCATCCTCGCGATCTCGCTCATCGCGGGGAAGGGCATCCTCGGCATCCTGCTCGGCATCGGCCTCACCACGTGGGTGGGCGTGTGCCGCACGATCCGCGCGGAGGTGATGAAGCACCGCGATCGCGCCTACGTGCAGGCGGCGCGCGTCCTGGGCTACTCGCACCTGCGCATCATGTTCCGGCACATCCTGCCGAACGTCGCCCATCTCATCCTCATCCAGTTCTCGATCCGCTTCCCGGGTTCCGTCGCCACGGAGGTGTTCATCAGCTTCCTCGGCATCGGCGTGCAGGGCGAGCCGAGCTGGGGCGTGATGATCGGCAATGCGCGCATGCGCCTCTGGCAGGGGGTCTGGTGGGAGATGACGTTCGTCACGCTCGCCATCTTCGTGCTCGTGCTCGTGTTCAACCACCTCGCGGACGAACTGCGCGACATCCTCGACCCCGCGCTCCGCAACGAAAGGAACTGACCCGTGTTCGCCGCCGGCATCCCTCTCGTCTCCGCCGCCCTCTCCGTGGCCTTTCCCGGCGAAGGACAGTCCCTCCCCGCCGTGGAGCGCACGTACGTGATCGGCGCCGCCTCGGTCTCCAACGCTGCGCCGCTCGTCGTCAACGGCGCCACCACGGACGTGTGGCGTACCGGTGCATTTCTCGCGATGGTACAGGTGAAACCCGGCACGAACACATTGAACGTCACATGCGGCAAGGCGAGCCTGGAACGTCGTTTCGTGGTGGCGGAGCCGCCGAAGCCGGGCACATGGAAGCCATTCAAGCCGATCACCTCCGCCAAAGACCCGCGCCTCGGCAAGCCCGCCGCGTGGCGTACGCGCGGGACGCTGTTCACGAACCGAGTGCGTCCGGTCCCCGACGACGGCGACACGCTCCACTACCTGCCGCCGCAGTTCACGGTGCGCGGTGCGGAGGTGAAGGGCACGGACTGGATCGCCGTGTGGATCGGTGGGAAGATCGGCTTCCTGCCGCCGGCTTCGCTCGTGAAGACGCCCGCCGTGCCCGTGCCGCCCGCCAACAAGCCCGCGCCCGACCCGACGGCCTGTTTCCCGTCCGATCCGCCGCGCGGCGTGCCGCCGTCCGCGGTGCGCATCCTCGTGGACCCCGGCCACGGCGGTTCCGACACCGGCGCGCTCTCGCCGCACGGGTGGTGCGAGAAGGCCGTGAACCTCAGCCAGGCGCGCGCAATCCGCGACGCGCTCAGAAAGGCCGGATTCCAGGTGCTGATGACGCGCGACGACGATTCCTTCCCCACGCTCTATTCGCGTCCGAAGCTCGCCTACGACGAGCACGTGGACGTTTTCATCAGCGTGCACCACAACGCGTGCCGGGCGGACCGCAACCCGCGCGAGGCGCGCCACACCACCACCTACGCCTCCAATGAGAAGGGTTTGGCCCTCGCGGCGGCCATCCAGAAGCGGATCGCAGCCGTGCTGCCGGGAATTAAGGATTCTGGGGCGCAGACGAAGTCCCTTGCGGTGTGTCGCAACCCGGCTGTGCCGAGCTGCCTTCTTGAAGTCGATTTCATCAACCTCCCGGAAGGCGAAGAGGCGAGCTGGGACCCGGAGCGCCAGAAGAAAGTCGCCGCCGCCGTCGTCCAGGGCGTCCTCGACTGGATGGAATAACCCCAAGGGCCCACGGCAGATTAAGCGTTTCCTGTTTGTGGCCAAGTTGGTTGTTTGCGTGGCGTTGCCCGTGCTTGCAACGGCAGCGCGATCATTCGGGGAAGCGACACTCCTGTCGCTTCCCACGGTGGGGCGAGGCGTCCCGCCGAGCCGCCCGCCATCTCCCGAGACGGCGAGAGCGCCGCTTCCCCGAACGAGGGCACCCCTACCCACACATTAACCACTAGCCACTAATCACTGAAATTGCTATACTATCCCCGTTCCTCGAACCAAAGGAGAAACAAGGAATCGATTTAAAACCATAAACAAGACAATTTAGCGAACTGCTGAACGACGAGCGTAGGTGTTCGCAAGACGCAAGGAGAAAAAATGAGCTATACGCTGACGATAGAGCCGGAGATCGTGAAGGAGGCGGAGTCGTGCGCCATGCGCAACGGCACGACGCTTGACGCCATGATTCGTGCGTGCCTGCTCGTGTTCGTGGCACGCGATGGCATGAAAGGAGGGGCACAGGTGCGCCGTGATCCCGTGTCGAGTGGCATCAAAATTGGATTGATGAAGGACGAGGTCAGGCTTCCCGATAATTTCGACGAGGTCTTTGATTCGCTGGATGGCGAGGTCGCGTCACTGTTCACGGGGGCGGCGTCGTGAGATATCTCTTGGATACTCATATTGTCATTTGGGCGATGGTCGGCAGCAAAATGCTCTCCGACAAGGCTCGCGTCATTTTGCAGACATCCGGTAACATGTTTTATTTGAGTTCGGCGTCGGTATGGGAAGTTGCCATCAAGCATTCGACAAAACCTAACGAGATTCCCGTGACAGCCGAGCAGGTGGTTCGATTTTGCCGGGAATCCGGCATCGTCGAACTGCCGGTCGCCTTTTCCCATTCGCAGACAGTGTCGCATCTTCCGATGCACCACAATGATCCATTTGACAGGATGCTTGTCGCGCAGGCGATGGAAGAGGGACTACTCATTCTCTCACATGATGGCAAACTGCCGCCATACGGTGCTTTCGTCATTCATGTTTGAATAGGACGTTGTCCGATTTATGCTATACTATCCCCGTTCCTCGAACCAAAGGAGAGACAAGGAATCGACTTAAAAGATTTTTCAATTTCTTCACCCGAAAATCGAAGAGTTATGGTATACTTCAAGGCGTTCCTACGGGACGGGTGTCTCGCAGGGAATAGCCGATGCGGGGGAGAAATCCCGATAAGGCGTACACTTCTTTGTGGACGACTACCGTTTTCGTGGACTGCGCTATGATGTGACACGCAATCTTGAGAAGTACGGACAGTATGCGTTTCTGCTTTCTCCGGATTTCTCTCGATACTGTGAAATGCCGACTTGGCAGATAATTGAAGCGGTCGGCATGAACCGCTGGTGCGGCGCGATGTGGCAGAAGATGGGCTGCAAGGTGATTCCGTCCGTAGGATGGGCAACGCCGTACACGTATCGCTTCTGCTTCAAGGGTGTGGAGCGCAACGCGCCGGTCGCCGTCACCACGAACGGCAATCGGCACGAGAAGCGCGGGTATCTGCACGGCTACGACGCGATGCTTGATGAACTCGCACCTTCGGCGATTATCTGCCTCGGCACGCCGTTTCCGGAAATGGGCGGGAACATCATTCCGGTCAAGTACGACATTTTCAGGAAGGAGGTACATTGATGGGCGGCAACGGAACGTTTGCGGCGGGCAACATCGTCAAGTATCGTTGGGAAACAGTCGCCACGATTGACGGTGTGAAGGTGCTGGAGCCGATGTCCGGGGGACACAAACTTCCGGAGGAGGCTCACTCTAGTCGAATGTACATCTTGCAGCATCCTCAGAACGGCAACTTCGCGCAACTGCGGATATACGACAAATGGCATCGGCTGCGGTTTGAAGTCGGCTATCATCGGGAACCGAGGCTGGACAAGTCGGGACGGCCTGTGCTACACTACCATGTATACACTTATCCGCGTGGAAGTGCGGTGTTCGACCGAACCGAGGCACGGAAAGCGACGACGAAGATGTGGAATAAACTTGGGAAGTACATGAAAGGAGTGATTTTCCCGTGAAAAAAGGCAACACAAGAGAGTTCCTGGAGACTATCGCATCGCAAGATGCCTGGCTTCGTCTTGGGGACCGCGGTTTCTTCGTCAATGGATGTTGCACATTCAAGGACGAAAATGGGACGACGTGTTCTCGCATTGAGGTTTACGAGATGAAGTCCGACCTCCAAACTTGGGTGCGAGACGTCTGCTCCATCACCAAGCCGACCGTGCGCGAGGTGATGGAGGAGTTCACCCGCATCCCGCTCATTGACGGCAAGACGTTCTGGGAAGTGGAGAACGAACTGGAGTGGGTATAGTCGCATAAGCCCGGATATGCTATACTATCCCCGTTCCTCGAACCAAAGGAGAAACAAGGAATCGATTTAAAACCATAAACAAGACAATTTAGCGAACTGCTGAACGACGCATAGCCGGAAATAGCATCACGTTATGGTATGCTGTTCTGCAAAACCGAAAAGGAGTAACCTATGAGCATAGCATTGGATCTTCCGCCTGTAATCGAACAGGATGTCAGATACTGCGCAAATGCACGCGGTATTTCCTTCGCCCAATTTGTCTTTGAGCTTGTGGAAAGAGAGGCCGCCCGCATTCGTGCCGAACGTACCAATCGGGTCAAGCCGAATGTTAGCGACTTCATTGGCTACGGATTGAAGTTTTGTGACAAGCCCGCGACCACAGCAGAATACATGGCTGAAATGCGCGAGGGGGAGATGGCATGACCTTGAAGGCGAAAGCTGCGGAGACTTTCGGCGAGAAAGAGATTGTCTCCGCAGCGCGGAGACAATTGTCATGGACGCGCGTTTAGCGAAGGCTTTCGGAGGGCAGGATGAAAGGGGACGTTATGGGGCAGGAACTAATCAACATGCCGAATAACGAGATCGTCATTTACCAGCCAGACGATACGACAAGGCTTTCCGTCCGCTTTGACGGCGAGACTGTATGGTTGTCGCAGGAGCAGATGATTGATCTGTTCCAAAGAGACCGATCTGTTATCAGTCGCCATATCGCAAACGCATTCAAAGAAGGCGAAGTGGACAAGGAGAATTGTTTGCATATTTTGCAAACAAATGCCAAAGGGCGCCCTGAGGTCGTTTACAACCTTGAAGTCGTCACTTCCGTCGGCTATCGTGTAAAGTCTTTGCGCGGGGTGATGTTCAGGCGGTGGGCGACCCGTGTGCTGAAAGAGTATCTGCTGCGGGGGTATTCCTTCAATGCTCGCATGAACCAGTTGGAAGACAAGATGGATCGCCGTCTTGCCCAACATGATCAGGCAATCGTTGATTTGAAGGAGAAGGTCGATTTCTTCGTGCAGACCAAGGAGCCGCCGTTGCAGAGCATCTTCTACCAGAACAAGTTCTGGGACGCGAAGTCGCTCTTGATCAAGTTCATCCGCCG
>ONRL01000169.1 GCA_900320225.1 uncultured Lentisphaerota bacterium | reverse complement strand
GGACGGCGTCGCGTTCCGGGACGACATCGACGATCCCGCGCTCGTGCGGAAGATGCTGCGCGAATGCGGCATCGACGGCGACCGCCTCGCGCGCATCCCCAACCTTTCGCTCGGCATCCAGTCCACCTCCGCCTTCGCGCGCGACGAGCTGCGGCGCGACGGCACGATTCCCGAGGACCGCAAGGCGAAGACGCGGGACCTGCCGGAAACGCCGGGCTTCTACGCCGAGGCGCGCAAGACCGCGTATCCGTTCGCGCTTTTCTCCGACAGCTACTACGAGACCGCGATCGGCGCGCCGGCGGACGCGAACGGCAAATACAGGGGCGACGGACGTCTCTACGGCGATTGGCTCAAGAAGGAGTTCACCTGGCGCGTCTCGCACATCAACGCCGCCGGACGCGAGGCGCTGCGCCCGTTCGCGAAGGCGTTGAAGGACGGCGACATGCTATGCTTCGCCAAGGGCGCCTTCCTCATCTCCCTCAACGGGATGGAAGACGTGCTCGTGCCCTGGATGCGCGAGTTCCGGAAGATCCCCGCGGTAACGTTCAAGGACGAGAAAGGCAACTGGCCGGAAGCGGTGAAGGTCCGCACCGCCGAAGTCGACGGCCGCCGCCACGCCTACGTCGTCAACACCGGCTTTGAGCCGGTGGATGTCGACCTCGGCCGCTTCGGCAAACTCCGCCTCGACTCCTACGAACTCCGTTACCTGCGTTAGCGCAGAGGCCATTTCGCCGCTGGCAGCTGGAGGGGACGCAGGACGACGATCTTGGAACGGCCATGCTGGATGCCGTCGAACATCGACTTGCCGATCGCGCCGTTGAGGCGGCCAAGCGGATCGGCGGCGTCGTTCTCGTCCCCCGTGACCAGAAGCTTCTGCGCATGGCCGTCCTGGAGCGGATCGCCCACGAACAACATCGCCGCATTGACGGGCGGAACGGGTCTTTTACCCGTGAGATCCGGCCCATCGGACATGATCGCCACCACGTCGCCGGGTTCGAGAAGCGACCACATGCGGGCCATTTCGTCCCAAAAGCGCTTCTGCTCCGGATCCTTGCGGCGGTCATACGCGAAGACCAGCGTCCCCGGCGGCGGCGCCTCGACAAAGTTGGAGACCGACGTGTTCGCGGGATCGGCGCAGAGCGCGTAGCCGATGGTGTTGCGGAACACGTCGCTGACGAAGGACAGGTCGTTGTGGTACAGGACATGTTCCTGCCCGGCGGCCTCGGGCGGTTCTCCAAACGTCGGCTTGTAGTTAAGCGCCTGGACCACGGCGCCGGTCGGGCAGGTCTGGACGAATTCGCGCTTGCGGTGGTAGGCGAACGCCGCCGCGACCACGGCCCGCTGGCGCCTGTTCCATTCCTCCGCCACGCCAGGGAGGGCCGCAGGACGGAGCGCCGCAAAGAAATCCTGGGCGAGAAGCGAGGTTACCTCGGCGTCCGTCACCCGGCGGATACCGCGGGGCGTCATTTCCTCGAGACCGCCGCGTCCCATCGTCCAGAGAAGGAAGTCTTTCGGCTTCGACAACCTGCGGCACACGACCACCACGTCCCCTTCCATCAGCTGGCAGGCGCGGGGGTCCGCCACGCGCACACCGCGCGGCGGCTCGGGATTGCTGCGGCCGCCCGCCCAGGCCCTGACGCGGCAGTCCGGCAGCGCCGTGACGTCATGCACGTTCGCCTGGGCCCAGGAGCGCGCGGCGGCGGCGCTCAGGCGGCTCGACACGACGTCCGTCTCGATCACGTTGGAGGGTATTCCGGCGGCGGTGCCGCCCGCCGCGACGATGCGGCTCCCGGCCGGCGCCGCCACGCGCACACGCCAGGTGACGACGCGCTCCTCGCCCGGCGCGAGGGGGATGTCCCAGCCGAACGTCTTGCCGTCGCACACGGCGAGTCCGCCCATGCTCTGCTGCGGCAGGAACTCGGCGCCGTCCGGCACCTTCTCGCGCACCGGCACGACGTAGGCCTTCTGGGAGAAGTTCTTGAGCGTGATCGAGTAGCCGAGCGTGCCGCCGGAAACGACGCTGCCGTAGACGCCGACCTCCGCGCGCCGGTCGTAGCGCAGGCGCGGATGCAGGTAGCGCGCCTTGGCAGAATCGGTGAGCGGGTACTTGGAGGCGGGCAGCTGCAGCGGACGGAAGACCATGATCTTTGTCTTTTTCCGCATTGCGGGACCATGGAAGAAGATGCCGTCCATATCGTCGAGACGGATCGTGCCGCTCCATTCGACCTGGTCGTAGCCGCCGTCCTCGAACTGGTACTTCGCGCCGCCGGAATGCATGACCTTGTTGTGCCCGTCACCCGCGACGTCGCCCACGTACATGAGCGCGTGCCCGCCGCCTTCCACGGCACCCGTCTTGGGATCCTGCTTCTTGATCGTCGTGTAGACGATGACGTCCCCCGGTTCGAGGAGGGAACGCATCCGCATCATCTCCGGCACGTATTTGGAACCGTCGCGGTCGCGCCGCTTGTCGTACTCGAACACAACCGCCTCCTGCGGGCGGGTCGTCAGGGCCATCGTGTAGCAGGCGTCGGACGAGCCGCCGAGCCGGTAGCCGAGGGCGTTCCAGTACGTCTCGTACGGAAACGACGAGCAGACCGTGTAATAGGTCTTGTCCGGCGTCGCGTCCTCGGGCGTGCCCTCCTTCGTGCGGCGCGAAGACTTCCCTCCCATTCGCTGCACGAGCGGCGTCGAGTCGTATTGGACGCAGTCGGCCTTCAGATAGTAGGCATACGCCGTCTCGAGGACGGCCTGACGCCGAACGGCGCGGTCGTTCCAGTCGATGTCCTCTGCGGACGCGACGCACGCAAGCGCCGCCGCCGTGCACAGCACAATTTTCTTGAGCATGACGAACTTCTCCTTCTGCCAATTCCTTGAAAGCCGCAAAATTATACCAAAAGTATTCGGCAAGCGGTAGGAATTAGCCTTCGGCGCTGTAATCGGTCAGCGACAGGGGGGCCTGCGGCGCTGAACACGGAGATTGGGAGAAGGCACGGAGACACGGAGGGCATTTTGGAGGTGTGCTTCACGCAATAGAATGACTCACCATCTCAATCTGATAGATGTTGTTGTTTTGCGCGAAGCACATTCTCCATAACAATCTCTCTGCCTCCGTGAAATCTCCGTGAGCTCCGTGTTGCCGTCGGCAGACACGCCCCCATTCCTGGACCATTTTCTGCGCTTGGGAGAATGTTATGGTATAATCTTGCGCAAAACCAACTGACTGGAGAGCGTGATATGGACAAGAGACTAGATTCGCTGGACGCCTTGCGCGGCTTCGACATGTTTTTCATCACCGGCGGCTCCGCGCTGCTGGCGGCGCTGGGGACGTTGATCACCGGCGACGCCCGCAGCTGGATCGCCGTCCAGATGACGCACGCCTCCTGGACGGAGCCGCTGCGCATCTACGACTTCATCTTCCCGCTTTTCCTGTTCATCGCGGGCGTCACGTTCCCCTTCTCCACGGAGAAGCGCCTCGCGCACGGCGACGGCAAGCGCGCCATCACCCTCAACATCCTCCGGCGCACGTTGACGCTCGTCGTGATCGGGCTGCTCTTCGAGCAGGTGCAGAAACTCGACTGGCCGCATTTCCGCGTGTGGAGCGTGATCGGACGCATCGGCATCGCCTGGGGCGCGGCCGCCCTGCTCACGCTCCACTGCAGGTTCCGCACGTGCGTGGTCGTCACGGCGGCCCTGCTGATCGGCTGGTGGCTCTTCCTGCGCCTCGTGCCAGCACCGGACGCGGTCGGCCCGGACGCCCTGGCGGACAGGATGAACTGCTTCGCGACGTGGTTCGACACGCACTACCTGACCACGGCGCACCGGCACGAAGGCGGACTCGCCACCATCGCCATGCTGCCGACGGCGTTCTTCGGCATCTGGTCCGGCATGTGGCTCAAGATGCGGCGCGAGGGTCTGTCCCCCAACAAGAAGGTCCTGCAGATGATCGGCGTCGGCGTGGTGATGATGCTCGTCGCCTGGGGGTGGGCGCGTATGCCGTTCGGCATGCCGGTTCTCAAAGGCATCTGGTCGAGCTCCTACGCCCTGCTCGCGGGCGGTATCTCGCTCACCCTGCTGGCGGCGTTCCACTGGGTGATCGACGTGAAAGGCTACAAGGCGTGGAGCTTCTATTTCCGCGTCATCGGAATGAACGCCGTCACCATCTATTTCGTCCAGCGCTTCGTTCCGTTCAAGCAAATCGGTGCGTTCTTCCTCGGTGCCCTGCCGCAGGCCTTTGCCGTCCCGGGCTGGGCACCGTTCGTCGAAGCCTTCGGAAGATGCCTCTTCGCCTGGCTGTTCCTCTACATCCTCTACCGGAACAAGGTGTTCTTCAAGGCCTGAGTTTGACCTGCATGGAGAGCCGCCATCTTGGCGGCTTTCCCAGTTATTCGGCCGCGCAGGAGCGCGGCCCTCCCGCATGGTAGGGCCGCCGTTCCATCGGCGGCCGCGCGCCGCCAAGATGGCGGCTTTCCCAGTTATTCGGCCGCGCAGGAGCGCGGCCCTCCCCTACCGGATCGTGAAGACCAGGCCGCCGCGGGACTCCAACACGATGGTGTTGTCGCGCACGCGGCCGCAGACCTTCTCGTCCACTTCGCCGTCGATGACCACCGGCCAACGGGAGAGGTTGTGCTTCACCTGCGCATCCGTCACCGTGACCGGCAGCGCGAGGCCCTTGCGCGGCGTCTCGCCCACGCCGTCAACGTAGAGCGTGCCCTGCGCCGCCGGCGCGAAGCCCGCGAGCGTACCCGACTGCGTGCCCATGTCCACGCGCAGGCCGCCCGCGCGCGCAGCCGTGCCGCTCGCCATCGAGAGCGTCGCGCCCTCGGCCACCACGATCGCCGAACCGGCCGGGAGGGCCGAGGCGTCTGCCCCAACGGGAATCGAGAGCGTCCCCTCCTCCACCACGGTGTCGCCCGTGTAGGTGTTCGCACCCGTCAGGGCGAGGGGCTTCGCGCCCTTCTTCACGAAGCCGCCGTCCGCCCCTTCCAGGTCGGGATCGTGCAGGAGCGGCTGGGCGATCGTGTAGGTGTCGCCCGCGAGATATTCCGTCGTCACGACGGCGCCGTTCGTGGAGACGAGCACCTCCGTGAGGCCCGTCAGCGTGCGGTCTGCCGCCGCCGTCCCCACCGGCGCGTACATGCCGCCGTTCCAGTAGATGTAGGCCGAACCGCCCGCGAAGAAGCAATAGCTGGTCGTCGTGCTCGTGTCGAGAATGATGTTCTCAGCCTTCAAGACGCCGCCGTGGAGATTGAGGTGCGAGGTGGAGGCGTTGCACCCCATGTGGATGCGTTCGATCTCGTTGTAGTTGCCGCCAAACATGTTGAGCGTCGCGTCGCACGCGCGGTTGAGGGTTTTCTCACCATCCGCCTTGCTGCCGAGATAGCCCATGCGCGAGCCCTTCGTGGCGGCCGTGTCCGTGTGGTTGTACGTGCCGCCGTACACGTTGAACGTGGCGTGCGGCGGGTTGACGCCCGTCTTGTTGTACGACTGCCCGAAGCGCATCGGTCCGGTGTTGGACAACGTACCGCCGTAGAGGTTCGCCGTCGCCTGCACCGCCGTGTCGAAGTCCGAGAGGTCGTAGCAGAAGCAGAACGACGCAAACGTCGCGTTGCCGCCGTACTGGTTGTAGACGGCATACGTCGGGATCAGGTGCCCGCCCGCGTCCTTCCCGCGGTTGAAAGTATGCCCGAGGTAGATCCAGCCGCCCTTCACGGTGCCGGAGCGGATCGTGAGCGCGGCGTAGTTCGTGGTGTAGCCCCAGCCGCGGTCGTTCGCGCCGATGAAACAGTCGAGCGCGGCGCCGTTGCTGCCCACGTGGAAAAGCGAGTTTTGCCCGCCGGCGACGACGATCTCGCCCTCGTCGATGCAGAGCGTACCCGCGCCCTGCTTGGCGGAGCAGTCGCCGTTGTCCGGCCAGTACCAGTTCGCGCCCGTGTTGTTCCAGCTCGTGTTGAAGCCGTTCCAGCCGAGATGGTTCGTCGCCGTCGCCACGGTGTTCGGCGAAAGCGTGAGCATGCCGGGGCCCGTCTTCATCAGGCCGCCCATCTGCGAGTCGAACCGATCCGTCAGCAGCAGGTCGTTGTCGAGGCGGATGATCGCCGTCTGCGAGCCGTTGTCCGTGCGCGTGACGACCTTTGCGGAGGAGATGGCCTCGGGGCCCGTGTAGTAGAACGTGCCGGGGCCGACCGTGAGCGTCTTGCCGTTCAGCTTCGACATGTCGGCCAACTCCATCGTACCGGAGTTCACCCACACGCCGCTTCCCTGCGCGATCGTTCCCTCGAACGTCGTCTTGCCGCCGCCGACCTTCGGCGTGTTCACGCGGAGCGGACGGTTCGGGTCCATCGTGAGCGTCCCCGTCACGCGCGCCGTCGCGCCGGACGCCGTGTAGACGCCGATCGCGCCCGTGTGGCCGCCGTTCGCGTCCGTCTCGTTCGAGCGCCTGTAGTAGTCGTCCGTCGTCAGGTCGGCCGCGATCACGTGCGTGCCACTCTCCACCGCGAATCCCGGCGCGGTCTTGAAGTCCCGGTGGTTCAGGCTGACCGCGCCGCCCGCGACCGTGTAGCCCGCCGCCGCGTCCGCGCCCCTCAGCGTGGCCGTGCCTACGGTGAGCGCGCCGTCCACGTTTACCGGCACGTTCGCCGCCGTCGCCGGGTTGAAGAGCGCCAGCGAGTTCGTGCCGTCCGGCGGCTGGCCGCCGTTCCAGTTGGCGGCATCGTGCCAGTCGCCGCCCGCCGTCACGCTCGTCCATGCCGTCGCGTTCGCCGTCGTGGACGCAATCGTCACCTTCACCGTCCTCAGGCCCGCGTGCAGGCCGCTCGTCACGTCCTCCTTCACGTAGGTGAACGACTTCTCCGGGAAGTTCGAGTTCGCCACGAACAGGTCGAGCGGCACATTCGCCTCGTCGGCCGGCTTGTAGTAGACAACGTTGTACGTGCCGTCCTGCATGCCGTGGGCGTTGTACGCGCCACCCGGACGGTGAAAAGCCACGGTGACGGGCGAGAGAACTTCCATCTTCGTGTGCGCGAAGAGCCCGACGTCCGCGCGGTCGGAGCAGAAATCGATGATCACCGGCTTCGTGCCGCCCGCCTCGCCGAGCGTCAGGGTGTTGATGAAGTTGGTGGTGGCGGAGATGCGCAGCGACGTGCCCTCCCCGCAGAAGACCGGCGTCGTAAGGTAGCCCGTCCAACCGTTATCGATGCTGAGCGCGAAGCGGTCCTCCAGGCGGATCGGCCCGTTGAACGTGCTGCCGTTCGCCTGCGCGCGGAAGGAGACGGTCGAGTGGCCGCGGAAGGTAATGCCGCCGTCCGCGCCCGCGCACGCCGGGTCGTGCAGGAACTGGGTGCGGAAATCGACGCCCGCCGGGTCCTCGCCGGCCTTCTCCCACTCGGTGAAGTCGAAGATCGCGCCGCCCGCGCCGATGTAGATCGGGAAGCGGTTCTCGCCCTTCGTCTCGCTGCCGATCGTGCAGCCCCAGCCCTGCGTGCGTTTGTGCCCGAGCTTCAGGACGCCGCCGTCGAAGTGTCCGTCGCGTTCGCCGCGCCCACGTGGTCGAGGTGCATGCACGTCAGCACGCCGCCGTTCAGGTGCAGCTCCTGCCGTCCCGCCGTCGCGTTGTTGCCGACGCGGAAGTAGTGTCCGCAGCGCACCTCGCCGCCGTTGACGATGAACGTGCCGGGGCCGGTGTTCGCCGCGTTGCCCATCAGGACGTCGTAGGCGACGTCGAACAGGCCGTCGTTGATCGTCACCTTCGCCGTCGCGCCGTTCGTGGCGATCTGCGTGCCGACCACCACGCTGTTGCCGGACCCGGTCGCGCGGATCACGCCGCCGTTCTGCTCGATCTCCGCCTGGATCGTCTGGTAGCCCTGCCAGTCGCGCAGCATCTCGATGGCCGTCGCGCTGAAAACGCCGCCATTGACCGTCAGCTTGCCGTGCGGCGGGTTCGCGGGATCGGTCGAGCCGGTCACGCCGCAGTAGTAGCCCATCCAGAGAGAGGTCCGCATGTCGACGAAACCGTTGTTGAGGACGAGCTCGCCGGCCTTCTCGCAGACGCCGTTCGCCCAGCTGTTCCAGTCCGTCGTGCGCCCGCCCAGCGTGATGTGGTGCGCCGTCGTCACGTACGGCGCGTCCGAGTCGTCGCCCGTCGTGCCGATCACGAGCCGGCCGTCCGCGAGCAGCGTGCCCGTCACCGCGTTGTTCGGCGATTCGCCCGTCGGCGTGATGCCCTGCGCCTTGTCGGCGTTGTAGTCCACCTGGATGTTGCCGAGCTCGAACAAGCCGTTGCCCTTGAACACAAGGTCGCCCGCGCCCTTCTTGATGAGGCCGCCCGTCCCCACGCTCATGCTCCGCAGCGTGAGGTCGTTGTCCACCTCGAGGATGGACGCCTTGGACGCGCCCGGGTTCAGGTGCGCGCCCGCGAGCGTCTCGCCCGTGCCCGTGTAGTGCAATGTGCCGTAGCCGAGCGTGAGCGCGTTCGGACGCGTGGACGCGAACGCAAGCGACGAGAGGTGCGTCACGCCGCCGCCCGTCGTGAACGTGCCGCCGAAGCCGGAGAGCGCGTCGCCAAGCGTCAC
Organism: uncultured Lentisphaerota bacterium; assembly: GCA_900320225.1. Classification (GTDB taxonomy): domain Bacteria; phylum Verrucomicrobiota; class Kiritimatiellia; order RFP12; family UBA1067; genus RUG572. Next base: position 6,222 of record ONRL01000169.1, on the reverse strand, counting down.
CTGGCCCGACCCCGCGCCGCCCGCGTTGGACGTGAACGCGCCCGTGCCCGTCACCGCGCCGGAGACGCCGAGCGTCGTGCCGCCGGACGTGCGGACGCTCGCCCCGCCCTGCAGCGCGAGCGCGTTCGCGATCGTCGGCCCGCCCGCCGTCACGTTCACCGTCGCCGGGTTCGCGCCATTCGCGAGCGTGAGCGCGCTCCCCGAAAGCGCGTAGGCGTTGGCCGTGGAGAACGCGAGGCCGCCTACCGTCTTCGGCGCGTCCACCGTCACGGCCGTGCCGTCCGCCGCCGCCTCGGTCGAGAACGTCGCCACCGCGCCCGCCGCGTTTGCCTCGGAGCCGTCGGACCAGTTCGCGCCCTCGCTCCACGTGCCGCCCGCCGCGTTCGACCACGTCTTCGCGGTCGTCGCCACGGCCGCCGGACCCGCCCCCACCGTCACGCGCAGGGACGCCGTGTCGCCGCTCGTCGCGACGTCAAACGCATACGCCGTGCCGCTCGCCGCGTTGCGCACCTCCGCGCTGTCGGCCAGGAACTGCAGGTCGGCCGCGTTCGCCGCCGGCACGGTGAGGAGCGTGTACGTGCCCGCCGTCGTCAGCGGGGTGCCGCTCGCCACCAGCACGTCATTGGCGGTGCCGTCGTTCAGGTTGACCGTTTCGTAGAGGTCGAACGCGAGCGTCGTGCCGGGCACCACGCTGAACGCGCCCGCCGTGACGGACAGCCCCTTCGCGAGGCCGATGACGGCCGCGCCGCTCGCCGTGTTCTCCAGGCCGAGCGCAAGCGAGGGGAAGGTCTGGCTGGCGGCCAGAAGCGTCATACGCCCCTTCGCCGCCAACGTCACCACGCTCGCCGGCGGGAACGCGCCCGTGCCCGCGAGTTCGCAGACGCCGCCCGCGAGGATGCGCGTGGGGCCGGCCCACGCCTGCGGCGCCGTGAAGCGGAAGCTCGAATTCTTCGTGAGATTCTCCGTCGTGATCGTCACGCCCTGCGGCTCCTCGTCGGGATGCGAGTTCCGCGCCTGGAACGAGGCGCTGATCACCTCGGCGGAACCGGCCTTGCAGCCGTTGAGCGAGCGGAACGTCACGCCGTGCGTGCCGATCTCGGCCCGCGTCACGTCGCCCTTGATGAAGTCCGTGTACCCGCCCCAGCGGTTCTCGACGATGCCACCGTCGAAGAACAGGTACATCTCGCAGCTCGCGTTCGTCGTCCCCTTCCGCAGCTGGTTGTTCTGGAACCGGCCGCCGTCGAGGACGTTCAGCGTGGCGGTGATGTTCTTCTGGCTGTTGCCCGCGATGTAGAACTGGGTGATGTTGAGGATGCCGTTCGTGCAGACCGTGACCACGCCCGTGCGCGGGGCGGACGTGTCGCCCGTGTTGCAGTTGCCGAAGACGAGGACCGTGCCGGTCGTGCTCGACGGATTGGTCTTGCGCGCCGTGCCGTACACGGTAAACTTGCCGCCGTCGATGAACACCGTCGAATCCGCGCCCGGATCGTCGCAGATGCGGAAGTTGTTCCAGCATTCGAGCGAGCCGCCATGGACCTCCAAGAACGGATGCGTGCGCTGCGGGATGAAGTTGCCGCCCGCGTCCTTCTGCGGCCAGTCGGCCGTGTTACGGCCGAGGCAGATCGCATCCTCCACGATCACCGTGCCGCCGTTGACGATCAGGCCCGAATGCGGCACGAAGTTCGGCGTGGTCGTCGTGAAGCCGTTCTTGGGGCCGATGCCGAGCCAGGTCTTGAAGTCCACGCGTCCGGCGTTGATCTCCACCACGGCCTCCGTTTCCTGCTCGCCGGCGTTGTCGACGGGATCCTTCGTCATCTTGCCGATCCAGTTCTCGCCACAGGAGCGTCCGCCGTAGATTTCCCAAGCGCCACCGTTGAATACAACGCGCCCGTCGGTCACGTCCCAAGTCGAATAGCCGTATGCCTCCGAGAGGTCGCCGTTCGCCGCCGGCGCGAACGCGTGCGACTGCGCGCCCCACGACTTCCGCTCGCCCCACCGCGAGAAGGTGTTGGTGCCGCCCGTCGTGTTGTTCAGGTAGAGCGTGCCGGGGCCCGTCTTCACGAAGCCGCCCACCTGCCACGCGATCTTCCCCGTGAGCGTCAGGTCGTGCTGCACGTCGAAGGCCGTGCCCTGCGAGAACGAGGTGACGTTCGTGATGGCGCGGCCGCACGTCGCGCCGTCCGGACCCGTGTAGCGGAACGTGCCCGGACCCAGCACGAGCGGGCCGCCCGCGCCGAGCGAGCTCACGCCGCCGTCGTTGAGGTTGTCCGCCTCCATCGTGCCGCCGTAGAGGATGGTCGCGCCCATGTAGGTGCTGTACGGGTTGAGCCGCACGATGCCGCCGCCGTAGCCCTTGTTCGCCTGCACGTCCGTCGTGCCGGTGATCGCGGGCGCGTTGACCGTCTCGTTGAGACCGGGTACGATCGCCGTCATGCCTTCGTCTTCGTCCTCGATGTCGCCGCCGCCCGAGAACGGGCTGCCGACCCACGGCAGGAAGTACCGGCCCGACACCCTGTCCTTCACCATGTACACGCCGCCGCGCCGCACGGGCCAGAAGTCCATCACCAGCGTGCTGCCTTCGTAGATCTGGCAGGAGTAGAACTTCAGCCTGGCTGGCTGGTCGGCGAACGCGACGCCGTCGGCGTTGTTGTTGTTCGTCCAGAACAGCATGAGCGGGTTCGGCGTGGTAAACGTCACGGCGGAACTTGTATCCGTGCGCGTCCGCATCTCCACGCCGTCCTTGAATATCTTCCCCGTCTTTGTGACGGCGTCCAGGCTGAGCGTCAGGCGTTCGCCGACGGTGACGAGATACTGCTTGCTGCCGTAGGCGGCCGTGTTGAACCCATACCAATGGCTGTTCGTCAGGCAGAAGGAGAGCCCGAGCGATCCGTTCACGTAGAACTCGAAGTAGAATCCGTTCGTGGCGTCGCCGCGCACGCCGAACGGCCGCTGCTGTTTCGTCGTGTTGTCCATGAGCGCGCAGTCCATCACGACTTTCGTGGTGGACGTCACGTGGTAGCCCGTATTGACGGCCTGCGTCCCGTCCGTCTGGATGTAGGCGTCCTCGGCCGCCGCCGACAAAACCATCATGCCGGCGATTCCCATCGCCGCAACACATGCTAACATTCTCTTCATTTTTGCTGCTCCTTACTCGTTGCGACCATAAACCATTTTGGCAAATCAGATTCCGGCACCAGAAGATCGACCCCGTCCTCTTCGGAATAGCTCGCGAGGTAGCGCATCTCCGCGCCGGAGTTGTCGAAGAAGAACGCCCGCGACAGGTGTGGCAGGGCGGCCGGCACGTTGGCGATCGAGCGGGCGTACCGCGCGACGATCTTCTCCTGCGGCACGTCGTGCCCGCCGAGCTCGTACCGCCGGGCGACGCGCTCGGCATTGATGGACGCGCTGTCCGTGGCGACGAAATACAGGTACGTGCGGAAACCGGCGGCCTTGGCCTTGGCGAGCGCCGCCACTTTGGACGGATGGGAGAACACCGTCTCCTGCGAGAAGCTGACGCCGCGGTTGATGCATTCGTCCTGCAGGTAGTTCACCAGCAGAGCGACGGTGTACGAATTGACCGACTCGGCCGTGGCAAAGCGGACGCAATCCGCGTCAACCGAAATCTCGCCGGAAAGGAACCGCCCCTTCTCCTCGTCCGAATAGCCCGTGCGGCCGACATAGGCGGCAAGCGAGGCGCCGTCGATGGGGAAAGGCGAAAAGAACGCACGCGACCGCTGGACGCGGGCAAAGACGTCGTCGGCGTTGAGCATCGTGTAGAAGTTGACGGCGTAGTCGCGCGCGAGCCACGCCGCAAGCGTGGACTTCCCGGATCCGTTCGGCCCGGCGACCATCCTAAAGCGGTTCGTCATCGCGGCGGCAACTCCTCGACCAGCTCTTCGCGCCCGTCGGGCCACCGGCGGACAACCCGGTTCCCCACGAGTATCGTGATGGGAAGCCCGGCCTCGAAGGTGCGCCTAACGGCGTCCGCGCTGCACTCGCGCGCGGCCTTTGCCAGCTTTTTGTCCAATTCCGTCATGCGGTTCATTCCTCGTTGCAGAGCCAGGCGGACACGTCCACTTGCTCGCGCTCCAACGATGTGGATTATAGCAAAGAATTCCGCCGGCGGCAAAGCCAAAATGGTGGGGTCGCAATCTTGGCGGACGGCGATGGAACGCCGTCCCTACCGGTTTTGCAACTGCCCCTAATTACTTCACGATGATGAATAGTCCCTGCTTGCCGTCGAGGACAATCGTGTTGTTGCGCACGAAGGCGCTGAGCGAATCGTCCAGATCGCCGTCCACGTACACGGCCCAGCGCGTCAGCTTGCTCGGCTGCTGCGCGTCTGTCACCGTGACCGGCAGCACGAGGCCCTTGCGCGTCGCGTCGCCCACGCCATCAACGTACAGCGTGCCGCTTACTGCCGGTGCAAAGCCCGCGAGCGTGCCCGACTGCGTGCCCATGTCGATGCGCAGGCCGCCCACGCGCGCGACCGTGTTGCTCGCCATCGAGAGGGTTGCGCCCTCGGCCACCACCACCGCCGAATTGGCCGGGAGGGCCGAGGCGTCTGCCCCTACGGGAATCGAGAGCGTCCCCGCCTCCACCACGGTGTCGCCCGTGTATGTGTTCGCGCCCGTCAGGGCGAGGGGCTTCGCGCCCTTCTTCACGAAGCCGCCGTCCGTCCCTTCCAGATCGGGATCGTGCAGAAGCGGTTGGGCGATCGTGTAGCTCTCGCCCGCCAGCTCGGCCGTCGTCACCACCGCGCCGTTCGTGGAGACGAGCACTTCGGTGAGGCCCTGCAACGTCTGATTTGCCGCCGTCGTGCCCACGGGCGCGTACGTGCCGCCGTTCCAGTAGATGTAGGCCGAACCGCCCGCGTAGAACGCATATCCCGTGTTATACGTGCCGTCGTTCAGGAAGATGTTCTCCGCCTTGAGGACGCCGCCGTGGAGGTTGAGCCGCGAGGTCGTGGCGTTGCACCCCATGTGGATGCGCTCGAGCTCGTTGTACTCGCCGCCGTAGATGTTGAGCGTCGCGTCCGTTCCTCTGTTCGACGTCTTCCCGCCGTCCGTCGTGTTCGTGAGGTAGCCCATGCGCGTGCCCTTCGTGGCGGACGTATCCGTATGGTTGTACGTGCCGCCGTACACGTTGAACGTGGCGTGCGGCGGATTGATGCCCGTCTTGTTGTACGTCTGCCCGAAGCGCATCGTCGTCGTCACGTTCAACGTGCCGCCGTAGAGGTTCGCCGTCGCCTGTACCGCCGTGTCGTAGTCCGAGACGTCGTAGCCGAAGCAGAACGCGGTGAACGTCACGTCGCCGCCGTACTGGTTGTAGTAGGAGTACGTGGGAATCAGGTGGCCGTTCGCGTCCTTGCCGCGGTTGAACGTGTGGCCGAGATAGGTCCACCCGGCTCGGACGGTGCCGGAATAGACCGTGAGCGCGGCGTAGTTCGTGGTGTAGCCCCAGCCGCGGTCGTTCGCACCGATGAAGGTGTCGCGCGCCGTGCCGTTGTTTGCGAGGTGGTAGAGGGTGTTCTCGCCAGCGAGGACCACCTCGCCCTCGTCGATGGAGAGCGCGCCGCAGCTCTGCTTCTTCGAGTTGTCGCCGTTCTTCGGCCAGTACCAGCTCGCGCCGGTGGAGTTCCAGCTCGTGTTGCCGCCGTTGTAGCCGATGCGGTTCGTGATCGAGGTGCCGCCGGGGCAGGAGAAGATCAGCCGTCCCGGCCCGCTCTTCAGGAGGCTGCCGATCGTGGAATTGACCTGTCCGGCAATCACGAGGTCGCCGTCCGTGCGGATGATCGAGGCCCGCGTGTCCGAAGACGGCGTCGTCACGAGCTTCGCGGTCGTGTAGCCTTCCTGCCCCGTGAAGCGGAACGTGCCGTCCTTTATCGTGAGCGTCTTGCCCTCGAGCGTCGACATGTCGTCCATCTCCAGCGTGCCGGAGTTGACGAAGATGCCGGCACCATCAGCCAGCGTGCCGTTGAACCGCGTCGTGCCGCCGCCCTCGCCGGGCGGGTTGAAGTGGACGGGACGCCTCGGGTCCGGCGTCACCGTGCCGTTCACCACGAGCGTGGCGTTCGACTGCGCGATGAAGCCGACAGAACCCGTGTGGCCACCGTTCGCGTCCGTTTCGTTGCTGCGCACATATTCGTCGTCCGTCGTCACGTCCGCGTCCACCGTATGCGTGCCGGTGAGGGCCGTGATGGACGGCGGCGTCTTGAAGTCC
>ONRL01000016.1 GCA_900320225.1 uncultured Lentisphaerota bacterium | reverse complement strand
CGCACGCACTTTCACGGGATGGAGTATGCGTTCAGCGGATCTCGACGGTCTCCTTGACGCCCGGTCCGAATCCGTAGGGATTGCCGGAACCTTTTCCGCTGAACCTGTTGTTTTCAAGCAGCGCGCGGCCAGAGAACGGCACAGGAAAGGTGAACGCGGCGCCGCGCATGTCCTCGCAGTCGTTGTCGCGGGCAATAAGCGTATGCGCGGGACCGCACTCGCCCCAGTAGCCCGTGAGATCGTCATGCAGAATCGCCACGTTGCCATTGCGGAGTCGGTTGCGCTCGAATACGATGTCCGCAAACGCCGAGAGGCGGTTGTGCAAGTAGTCGTGGAAATGGTTGTCGTGTATCCAGACCGTCGGGACGTGCGAGACGTTTGCAACGTCGCACCCAACCCACTCCGCAGGAATGTCGCGGTCGAATACGATTTCTGCGCTCTTCGCCTCGCGTCCGGGCTTCGGAAACTCCGCCACTACGGCCCGGCCGAGTATTTGCTTGTCCGGCCCCTTGCCGCGCGAAAACTCCAGTTTCTCACCCACGCGATACGGAAAGTAGCCCGTGTAGTTGAAGCGCTGTATGCCCAGCTCCGCCCGCCGCCCGTCGGTCTTGTCAAGTCGCGTGTAGTTGCCGTGGATGTTCATCACGTCGTCAAGCCCCCAGCAGATCTCCGACTCCGCAATCTCGATGCGCCCCTTCGTGTCGACGAGAAAGATGGCGTCCGCCGTCATCGACACGTGCGAGCCTTCGTCGGGACGCACATTGTAGCGGACGATCCTGATGTTCTCGCACATCTCGGCCACGATCCCCATGCCCACGCCGCTCAGGCACGTCACGTCGGCGACCTCCACGTCGCGGCAGTCCGCAAACGCCGTCAGCGAACGGTTGCGGTCGCTGGCAAGCAGAAGGCACAGCGGCTCGTTCAGCGGGAACGAACACTGTCCGGCGTTCTTCGGATGAGGACTGTCCACATAGCGGAAAAACACCTTGCCGTCGCCCTTGTCCTCCGCAGCCACCGAATAGTATGTGGAGGCGAGCGTGTCCCTATTGCACTTGCAGCCAGGCGTAACGATGTACTGTATCTGGCAGTAGCGGAGTGCGTGAACCGAAAGCTCGCGCTCCCGCGAATCAAGGCGGCCTTCGTCCAAGTCGAAGAAGATTGTGTCGTTCTTGATCTCGTATGGAACGCATCCTTTGGCGAACTGACACAGGAAGCCCGCACCGTTCTTCTCCGCGATGGTGAACTCGACGAGCGGCAGACGAAACACGCGCGAGGTGAAGTTGCCTATCTTCACGCCGTCGCACCGCTCGACGATGAACGGAAAGGCCTTGCCATGGAAGACAAAGCTGGAACCTCCGCCGTCCACCGTCACGTCCTTCAGGCCTTCAAGATGGACGACCGCCTTTTTCATGCCCGTCGAGCTGCCGACCGAAGCGAGGAAGCGGTCCTTCGCCCCTTCCTCGAAGAAGTGGTACTCGCCCTTTACGAACCGGAGCGTGTCGCCGTTCCTCAGACGTGCCACCGCCGCGCGAACCGCCGGCGTGGCGTTCCCCTCAATTGGTCCCACCTCAACGACAGAGCCAGTTGATTTCGAGACAATCGTAGCAGCTTGGATGCATCCGGCAACAAGCGCTACGGCAAAAAGCAGATTCTTTTTCATGACAACATGAAGCCTATCTTATGAACAGAACCGTACTGGGTGACTTGTAATCGGGCAGGTCACCGACCAGCGTAAGGCCGTTGAACACACCGCCGTTTCCGTCCGCCGCCGCGAACGTACCGCTGATCTCGCCGTTCGCGTCGGACACGACGTCAAAGCGCGTCAGCATCGGCGTCGCGCCAATCGACCAGAGGTCCTCCACGCCCTTTGTCACGCCGCCAACGGTGAACGCGGCGTTGCCGGACGAGCGGCCGTTGGCGGAGTAGAGGTAAAGCGTATAAGGCTCGTTCGCCTTAAGTGCCGAGATCTTGAACGAATAGGCGTCGTCCGCGCCCGAAGAGGTGACGAACGCATCGAGAAGCGCAGTCCCGGTCGCGGCCGTGCCGGTCGCAATCGCCACGCCGGATGTGCGCGTCAACGAAACGGCCATGTTGCGCTTGGTCGTGCCGTCGGCATCGAGGCAGTTGGCGACCGATTCGACAGCCTCGCCGCCCGGACGCAACGCGTTCCAGGAGAGCCAGTCGCCGAACCCCTCGCGTCCACGAGCCGTATTCGCCGAAAGCTTCCCGGTTCCAGTGCCGGAGAAATCGACGTTCACCACGTTTGCCGTTCCGTCGCCCTCGCGCTCGTAGCAAAGACCAAGTCCCGTCGAGTCGCAAAAGTAATTACCTTCAGGATCGACCACCGCGTCAAACGTCTCTCCGGCCTTCAGCCACAGGCGGTCGCCTTCGAGCGACGCTTCGCAAGAAACCCCGGCAGGCACCGGAGGGTCCATCTGGACAAACCTTGTCGCCGGGATGTAGCCGCCGAGGGCAAGGGTTAAGCGGGTGCCGTTGTTGTTTGGCTGGGTGTTGTCCAGATCGCGTGCATGACCGCGCACACGGTAGATGCCGTTCGACGGGACGATGGCCCGGAGTGCAACGCAAGACGTGCTCTGGCCTGGGGCTGCCGGATGCGCAAAAATCTCGTTCGCGGCGATAGCTAGTCGCGGATACTGTGTGATGTAAAAGGTGTTGTCGCAAGACGCGATGGCATTCGTCGTCATGGCGATTCGCGGATACCAGGACCCGCTGTTGTCGGGAGAGTGCTCCCACCAGCTGAGCCCCGCCGGGTTGCTGTTCTGCCGATTCACGAAACCAGACAGCGTGGCAAACGAGTCTGGGAGCCAGGAACCAGTCATCGTGCCCAGCGACCACTGCGCACCGCCGCCAAGGACGTCGCTGAACGGAACGGTGGTGTTGCCCGCTTCATGGTGCGCGTAGAACGACTTGTTCGCATCGTAAACGGCGCCGTCCTCGCGACGGAAGATGGCGGAGACGGCGACTCCATCAGACCAGTACGCCGAACGTGGGGAAACGATGATATCGACCGGTTCGGCCGCCGCAAGGAGAAGATTGTCGAATGTCAAGTGCATCGTGGATTTCACATGGCCTTCTCCGCTGACAATCGAGTTGGTGACGATCTTGTCGGCCACCACCAGGAATACCTCGACGCCGTCATTGGCACCATTTTCCAGATAACGCGCCACCACCGAAGCGGAGTAGCGCGCCGCTTCCGGCGGGCGGAAACGCACGACCGTGCATTGGTTGTTCGCATGGCTCGGCGGATGGACATACAGTTCCCGTGACGATACGTTCTTGACAGGGCCGTCCGCCATGTTGACGGTCACGTAAGGCTCGTTGCCCGCATCTGTCGTGTTGAATCCAGTGAGGCTGTCGTTGAAAGTGCACTGCTGCGTAAAACCGTGGACCAAGGAGTTTTCGAGATTCTGCGGAATCCAGGACTGGAAGTCCGTCGCTACGGCGGAAGTGCCAAGGTTCAAGAGGAGCGCATGCCAGGTGCCGTGCTGGGCGATGCCGTAGGGGTTCACATAGCTCCCCGCAACATTGTCCATATAGGCGGCACCCGCATCGTAGAAGCGGCCCTCGTCCTCCTTGACGACGAGAGCCTTCACGCCCGTTCCGTCGCACGCATGCGACCAGCCGACCACAACGTGCGGATCAACGATGAACTGGATCCTCATGCCCCGCGTCAGATAACGCACGGGCATCTGGTAGTCGAACCGCTGGGTACGGTTCGCGTCCCCCCATCCTGCGGAATAGTTTTCCAGCGTGACAAGCGATGAGGCGAGCGTGGTGTCGCCAGCCGCCTCAGAGCCAAGGGTGACGTGTACGCCAACGCCCGAATACTGGTTTGGATTCTCTTGATAGCTGATGTCATGGAACGAGGCAAAGGTCGAATACCAGCCGTCCTGCGGCACGGTGAAGCGCAGCACCGCGAATGCGCTGTTGCCGTATTCGCTGAGGTTATCGCCCGGATGCATAATCAGTTCGTCCGCCTCGACCAGATAGCCGGGGGAGCCGAGGTAGGCAGACTCCATCACCTGCCCGGAAACGTTCACCATGATTTTGGGATAGGACTGGTCGGCGATGTGCCAGCCGTCCAGTTTGCCGTCCTCCTTCGCCGCGTGCATTTCAAGGGCGCCCCCCGAAAACGGCGAGAGCGAGGAAGCCGCGAGGTAGGACCAGACGCCGCCGTTCGTGTCGGTGTAGGGATTGGCGTATGAACCGCTCTCGCAATTCTGGCGGAGAGCCTTGCCCGCGTCATAGACCGTGCGAGCCGAAGCCGTAAACGCCATCACCGCCACTGCCAAGGCGAAAAACCGCTTCATCGCGCCCGCATGACCGGTCGTTTCTGTCGTTCTAGCCATTTCTGCCTCCTGTGCCTATCATTCGACTGGAAACATTCTACCACCTCGACCGTAAAAAATACGCAAAATTATGATGCAAAAAACACGCAAAACCCTGTTGCGTAGACGGTCAAGGGGGCGTATAATATCCGCACCATGCCCACGATCCTCGTGTTCATCCCCTTCTCACGCCACATCTTCCGGCAGATGCTGGCCGGCGTGCACCGGTTCTACGCCGGCGCCGCGAAGGTTCAGATCGTCGAAGGCTGCGCGAACGCGGCGCGGCTGAGGCACCTGCTGGAGTTCTGGCGGCCGAAGGGATGCATCGTCGAGGCGAGCGAGGGGATCGGCATCTTCACCCGGCGCAACCTCGGCGGCGTGCCGACCGTGTACCTGGACCGCGCTTCCCTGAAAACGCCCGAGTTCGACGTGGTGCAGGATTACGCGGCCGGTTCCGAGGCCGCCGCCCGTGAGCTCATCTCACCGGCGATGGCGCACTACGCGTTCGTCGGCTACCACATCGCCACCACCTGGTCGCACGACCGCTGCAAGGCGTTCAGGGCGGCCGTGAAGCTCAACGGACTCCCCTTCTCGAGCTTCGAGCGGATCCTGCCGGAGGGCAACCGCACGCAGGCGCTCCGCGAATGGATCGCGGCGCTGCCGAAACCCTGCGGCATCCTCGCCGCCAACGACACGGTGGCGGAGGAGGTGCTGGCCGTCTGCACGAACCTGGACCTGCACGTCCCCGAGGACATGATGATCGTGGGAGTCGACAACGACGAGCAGATCTGCGAGCAGTCCGACCCGACCATCAGCAGCGTCTGCCCCGACTTCGAGCGGAGCGGACACCTCTGCGCGGAGCTGCTGGACGCGCGCATCCGCAATCCGCGCCTCCGCCCCCGGCGCCTGACGTACGGCATCATCGGCCTCATCCGGCGCGGATCGAGCGTCCCCGCGCTGAAGTCGAACTACCGCGTGATGGCGGCGGTGCGGGACGTCCGCACGCGCGCGTGCGCGGGACTGCGCGTGGCGGACGTGGTGGCCACGATGGGGTGTTCGACGCGCCTGGCCGAGATGCGCTTCCGCGAGGTGACGGGCAAGACCATCCGGGAGGCGATCGCCGACATCCGGATGGAGCGAGCCGTGGTTCTCCTCAAGGGCGGCGCCACACCCATCGGCGACATCGCCCAGGCGTGCGGCTACGGCACGGAGGCCGCGCTGCGCATCGCGTTCCGGAAGCGCTTCGGACAGTCCATGCGCGCCTGGCGCGCAATTAGCGCCCGTGGGCGGGCTTGCGGCAGATGAGCTCGTCGATGCGCGCCTGGCGCGACGCCAAGGGCTAGTTATGCGATAGGAAACTTCATCCGATGTCGGGTTCGTTCCACATGGCCCAGTCCCTCTCGCGCCCCTTGAAGTGCTCCGAGAGCGCATCCCCCCAGCGGCCTCTGGCCGCGAACCCCTCACCTGAAGATCAACACCGTACCGGCCTCGATCCAAACGATTTCCGCGCCGTCGGCCACCTCGCGCGCAACGGGCTTGAACGTGCGGTTGAGGATCGCCTTGCCGCCCTTCACGACGAGCTTGCCGTCAAACCCGCTGGCATCCGCCTTCCGGAAGTTCCCGCCCGCGTCGAGGACGAGCGTGCCCGCAAAGACATGAAGTCCCTTAGGGATGGACGTTGGAGTAGAAGAGCGGGAAATAGACGAGAGCGGGAATGAAGAGGATCGAGTCGAACATGTCGAGGAATCCGCCCATGCCCGCCGGCATGAACGTGGCCGAGTCCTTCACGCCGCACGCGCGCTTGAAACGGGATTCGATCAAGTCGCCCGCCGTGGCGAGCAACGCGGTCGCCGCCCCGCACGCGGCCGCGACCGGATACGTCAGCGCGCTCCAGAGCCGCACGGTCTCCCCCCAGCCGAAACGCCGCGCCAATGCGAGGAACACGCACGCCGTCGCAGCCGAGAAGAGCATCGAGCCCGCCAATCCCTCCCACGACTTTTTCGGGGAGATCGTCGGACACATCTTGTGCTTTCCGAACGCCATGCCGAACGCGAACCCGCCCGTGTCCGAGAACTTCGCCGTCGCGATGATCGCCAGGAGCGTGTAGAGTCCGTGGCGCGTCCACGTGCCCGGCGCGCCACCCCAGACGCCCTGCGCCCCGAGCTGGACCATGAGCAGGAAGAAGCCGAGCTGGAACGGAACGTACAGGAATCCGGAAAGCGTGGTGCTCACCGTGCTGATCGGATGGGTGAAGCGTGGACGGAACAGGACCCAGGCGCAGAGCGCGAACATCGACAGCACGAGCGCCCCCGGGAACGCCAGCGCGAGATGGACCAGGCCGTCACCGAATCCGAACAGGCCCACGGCCACGAGCCACACCGTCCCCAGCAGCAGTCCGACCACCGCGGACGGCTCGCGCGCCTTCGCCATCTGGTAGAACTCGAGCTGCACGAGCGCGGACAGCACCACGACGAGCGGCAGCACCGCCCGCAGCGGACACCACAGGAAGAGCGCGACGACCCCCGCCCCGACGGCCAGCCCCGACAGCGTTCTTTTCAAAACGTGGTTCACAGCGCGACCCGGATGGTTGATTCACGGGCGGGGCCGATGGAGAGGATGCCGAGTTTCGCGCCCGACAGCTCCACGAGACGGTCCACGTAGGCCTTCGCCTTCGGCGGCAGGTCCTCGAGGCGGGTGACGTTGGACGTCTCGCACATCCAGCCGTCCATCTCCTCGTAGATCGGCTTCACGCGCGCAAGGTCGCTCGCGGAGGACGGAATCGTGTCGATCCGCTTGCCGTCCAACTCGTACGCGACGCAGATCTTGATCTTGGGAATCGTGTCCAGCACGTCGAGCTTCGTGAGCGCCCAGTAGTCGATGCCGTTCACCTGCTGCGCATAGCGGGCGATCACGGCGTCGTACCAGCCCGTGCGGCGCGGACGCTTCGTGACGGCGCCGAACTCGTGCCCGACCTCGGCCATCGTCTTTCCGTCGGGATCCTGCTTGTCCACGGCGTTGTAGAGTTCGGTGGGGAACGGCCCTTCGCCCACGCGCGTCGTGTAGGCCTTCACCACGCCCACCACGCAGTCGATGTCGCGCGGGGAGAGGCCCGAGCCGATGCACGCGCCGCCGGAGGTCGGGTTCGAGCTCGTCACGAAGGGATACGTGCCGAAGTCGATGTCGAGCATCGTGCCCTGTGCGCCCTCGCAGAGGATGGACTTCCCGGCCGCCTTCGCGGCGTGGAGGTAGGGCACCGTGTCGATGATGTAGGGGGAGAGCTTCTCCTTCGCGACGGCGTAGATGCGCGCGAACTCGTCCGCGTCGAGCTGGTAGTCCTTCACCGTGCAGCCCGGCACGCCGATCTGGTCGCCCGCGTCCACGCGCTCGGCGCGGAGCATCTTCAGCTTGCGGTTCGTCTCGGCCACCTGCTCGCGCACGATGTCCGTGAAGTCGTCGCGCAGCATGTCGCCGCAGCGGAGACCCGTGCGGCTCACCTTCGCGGCGTAGGCGGGGCCGATCCCGCGGCCCGTCGTGCCGATCTTCTTCCCCGGCGCGCGCGCGGCCTCCTCGGCCTTGTCGAGCGCGCGGTGGTAGAGCATCACCATCTGCGTGCGGGTGGAGATGAAGAGGCGTCCCTTCGGCTCCACGCCCGAGGCGCGCATGGCCTCGATCTCCTCGATGAGGTCGAGCGGGTTCATCACCACGCCGTTGCCGATGATGCACGTCTTGCCCTCGTGCAGGATGCCGCTCGGGATGAGGCGCAGCACGCGCTTCTTGCCCTCCGCGATCACGGTGTGGCCGGCGTTCGAGCCGCCCTGGTAGCGCACCACCACGTCCGCCTTGTCCGTCAAGACGTCGATGACCTTGCCTTTGCCTTCGTCTCCCCACTGGGAACCGATGAGAACTGTGTTCATTTGACTCTGCTTCTCCTTCAACGCGGCATAGTATACCATATTTCGCCCCGCCGCGCCTGCCCGGACTTCATTTCAGCACGGACTCCACCGCCAACCGGATTCTTTTCCCCGACGACAGCGAGTACTGGAAGCGTTCCTTGTCGCGCCGGACGGCACACCAGCAGATCCCCTTTCCGTGGTTAAGCGTTTTGGCGAGAAGCCGCTCAAGTTTCCCGATCGACGCCACGCCGCCGCCAAACAGCGAACGGAACTGCCGTGTGCCTGGCGGAATCCCCAATACGCAAGCCGCCGTGAAGAGATGGCAGTTGAGCTGCGCAAAGTCATATTCCATCTGGTTCGAGCCCGCTTCAATCGCCGCACGCGCGGTCTCAAGCGACCGCGCGCGAGCGAGCGGCCGCCTCGTACACACGTCACAGGCGGCGAAGATGCGCGTCCCGTTGCGGACTTGCCATGTACCGTCTGGCGTTCCGTTGATGAACCGCGTCAACGACACGGCCTTCACGTGTCCGTCGCCGTTCAACTCGGCGACGCGGTTGCCGCCAAGATAGATGCCCGTGTGTTCGAAGGCGAGCGCCAACGAGACCAGGAGCGGCGTCCCGGCCGGCGGCGGCGCAATCAGGCATTGAGCCTCGGCATTGCGCCGCTCGCGCGACCGGGCACTCTCCGACACGGCCTCAGGGAGTTCCGCCAGCATCTGGAGGAAATCGACCATCAGTCATCATCCTCTTCTTCGTCGTCATCCACCTCGTCGTCGGCATCTTCTTCGTCATCGGCATCTTCTTCTTCGTCGTCATCGTCAGCACTGCCGACCTCGATGTTTCCATCCTCGTCGACCTCCACCTCGTGGTCGTCGTCGGAAGCCGCAGACTTGAACGACTCCGCCATAACGCCGAGGACACCCCCCAGAAGCGCGCCCGCCACGCCGCCAAGGAGCGCACCCGCCACGCCGCCAACGAGTTTATCGTCGCTGTCGTCACCATCGTCGCCAACGAGGTCCTTCAGGTTCACCTTTCGAAGCTTCTTCGGACGCTTGCTCGCGCGATCACCTGCGGGTGACTCCAATCCAAGGGCCAGCCTCTTCGCTGTTTTCACTTTCTTCGTCTTGACCGTTGCCATTGCTTTCTCTCTTTCTGTTTGTTGCGCGGGGAATTCCGCGATGCCATGTACATAGCATATCGCGTGCCAGAACGAGGAAGCCCCCCAAAAGCAACGGGGGAGCCGCGCGTGTCGCGGCCACACAAAGGCCCGACTCCAAAGCTGGTCATTGGCTGATCAGCGCCCTGTTCAACCCTTGACAGGTGTCACTGCACGTACTTGCGCAGCGTGTTGCGCGAGATCTTGAGCGCGGTAGCCGTGCGTGAGAGGTTCTGCGCGTACTTGTAGAACACGTTTCTGACGTGGCGCTTGACGGCCTCCTCCAGTTCGTCGGGCACCACGCCGGCTTCGCCCGCCGACACTTCGCCGTAGAGGCCGGCGTTCATCTCGCGGTGCTTGTCGAGGAGGCGCACGAAGTCCGTCTCGCCTAGTACCGCTGCGCGCTCAAGCAGGTTCAGCAGCTCGCGCACGTTGCCGGGGTAATCGTAGGACATGAGCGCGGAGACCTGTTCATCCGCGAGGTGTTTGTGGAAGCGCCCGAACCACCAGCCGTCCGCGATGTCGCGGATGTCCTCCTTGTGCTCGCGCAACGACGGCACGCGCATCTGTATCACGTTCAGGCGCATAAAGAGGTCTTCGCGGAACTTGCCCTGCCGGACGAGGAGCGGAAGGTTCCGATTCGTGGCCGTCACGAGCCGCACGTCGGTCTTGATCTCCTCGCGCCCGCCCACGCGCATGAAGCGTCCGCCCTCGAGGACGCGCAACAGCACGCCCTGCGCGTCAAGCGGCATCTCGCCGATTTCGTCGAGGAAGAGCGTCCCGCCGTCTGCCAGCTCGAAGAGCCCCGGTTCCCGACGGTCCGCGCTCGTGAACGCGCCCTTCTCGTGTCCAAAGAAACGGCTCTCCAGAAGGTTGGGCGTCACGCTCGCGCAGTTGAAGGCGTAGAACGGCTCGTTGCGGCGCGGGGACTTCGTGTGGATCTGCAGCGCGACGGTCTCCTTCCCCGTGCCGCTTTCCCCGAGGATGAGCACGCGCGCCTCGGGATGCGAGGCCACGCACGCGATCTCCTCGCGGAGCTCCTTCATCTTCGCGCCCTTCCCAACCAGTTCGCGGCTGCCGTAGCGACGGTAGTGCTCGACGAGGTGCCTCATCTCGCCGCTCCACGCCTCCTCGGCGACCCCCATCGCGAGATAGCGTATGGCGGCTGGGTAGGAATCCCGATCCTGATAGTTCCGATAGGCGTGCATCGCCGCCTCAATGAGCTCGTGGTACGGCGGCACCGTCTTGGGTATCTTGTTCCCCTCGAACGCGAACGGCAGCATATCCGCCACGTCGGTCTTGAACACGGCCCCAACGGCCTTCACGAGCGATCCGTTGAATGGCCCGCCGGGGAACACGTGCGCCTTCAGGAGCGGGGCAATCTCGCGCGTCTGGCTTTCGGACATCGGGAGTCCGCTGATCCACGTGACCTCCGTCCGGCGCCGGAGCGCCTTCAGCGCCGCCGCGAGGCGCGCCTCGTCCCCGGCGAGCGACAGCCCGATCAGGCAGATGCGCTTCCAGTTCGCGCCCTCGGACTCGATGAATTCCGGCAAACGGCGCTTGCTCATGCCGAGCACGTCGGCTCTGCCGTCAAGGGCCCGTAGCGCGGCGGCCGCAGCCACCGCGTATTCCTTCCAGCCCCAACCGGTGAGTATCAATGTGTCCATGCGGCATATTATATCAAAACCTCACGGCCCCGCGCGCAGCAACATGCGCCACGTGTGGCCGCACGCACCGCATTTCATCTCCAGATACGTCGGCCCGTCGACGACGATCCGCGACCGGCGTATCCGCGACGTGACCTTCCGGTTCCCGCACATGGGACACCGGCCCGGAGAAGGAGCAAGGCGCCCGAACAAGATCCGCAGGCACTTCTCAAGCATCGCCATGGTCATCTTCCCCATTCTGCGCAGAACGGGCCGGCCAACCCATCGCGCGTCTGACCGCAGGCATGAATCCGAAAAGATTCCTGCGTATTTCCTCAATGGTCGCGTAGCCACCCTCGTCTTCGACGGCATGTGCTGTCTTTGCTTCCTTCGTCATTTCACGCCTCGCTTTTCTTACTTCTCCACCTTGCCGCTGCGCCGGGCTTCCAGCGCATCATCCCGCACAAGCGACACGAGAACCCCTGCCACAATCCACTCGATCACGACGCACCCGCCATACGAAACAAGCGGCACGCAACTGCGCAGCTCGGGCGACATGAACCCAAGACAAGCCCCGTATCCGTATGCCGCCTGCAGCAGGTAAGCGCCCCCCGCGACGGCAACAAACACCTTCTTGCCCACATTCTCCGCCCTGCGGTAACACCAGGCCAGAACAACCGCAAACATCCCAAAGAGCGCCACCACAAGCACATTGAACCACTTCCCGAACACGAGCGCCGCCGCGAACGGCATGGAATACGTGAAACGCCCCGGTAGCGAATTCTGCCGCAACATTTCGTCGTTTCTCGAAAACCAATGTGCCTGACACGTCGCCTCGCTAGACGCCTCCTGCGCCCATTGCCGCAACATCACCTCGTCGGGAGGATCGGCATCCCGTTCAAGCTCAAGGCCGAAATACGCCGCAACATGCGCCATCCGTTCATGGTTCCCGAGTGCCTGCACGGCAAACACGCCCGAAAACACCACCCCAGCAACCAGAAGGAACCTCATCACGCGCCGGACAGACAGCTTCTCCGCAATCCATGCCAGCAGCAACGCAAGCGCCAACGAACACCACGCCATCACATTTACACGCAAACATCCGATATTGACAAACAGATGATGCTTCACCTGCGGGGAGCAACAAGCGACAACATACATCGCCAACCACCCCACGGCCAGGAACGGCGCGGCCTTCAACCAGCGCCGCCATTCAACCATCACCGCAAGCATGAAACACGACAATCCAATGCCCATCCATAGAACCTGGCGCCTGAACATCCAATGTTCACCCATCCTGTCGCTAAACCACGTCACATCGGGGCACCACCACATGAACGCCAACCCCATGGCCATCAGCGCCGCCATCGCGAGCACCACGCCCCACGCCCTTCCCGGCATCAGCGCCGTCAACCACTTCGCGACACCACCCGTGGTATTCATGTTGTTTTCATTCTTGATTTCACCGTCTGGCATTTTGACCTTCTTTCTATATGCTTCCGCCTTTACGCATCATCCTGCATGTCGCCTTCGTCCTCCTGCTGCGCCATCTTCCAACGGCGGTAGGCGCTCAAATCCACTTTCGAAAGTTGGAAAACGAACGCAAGCATAGCCGCGTCATCCACGAGACCCGCCATAGGAACCCAGTCAGGAATCAGGTCGAACGGTGACACCAGGTATATGAGAGCCCCGGCAAGCGACACGATCATGCGCGCCGGAACCTTGTCGTACGCACCGTTGAACCAGTCCCGGATCAGCGCAAACGAAGTCTTGATGTCTTCCCAGTACTGCGACAGGAACCCCGTCTTCTCCACAAGTGTCTTGGCCTTGCACTCCTTCCCGAGGACGTCGGCAATGTCATCGCGCGTCACCTTTTTCGCTCGCTTTCCGAGTTCGGATTCTGCGTCGATCTTCATTTCACGCCTCGCTTTCCCGTTTCTTCGACTTGCCGCCGCGCCGGACTTCCAGCGCATCGACCTTGGCGATCAGCTCGTCACAGCGCTTGATGGTGTCCTCCGTCGAGTCGTACATCTCGCGCAGCCACTCGTCGGCCTCCAGCAGCTTCGTGCCGGATTCGCGGATGATTTTTCTCATCTCGGGCGGAAGGTCGTCGTTCGCCAACGCCTCTTCCATGGCCGCCTTCAGCTGGGCGCTGTCCGCCGCCATTTCCGACTCCATCTGCCGACGCTCCGCCCGCCAGCTTTCGAGCGTTAGCTCGTCGCTTTCCTTAGTCCGTTTCAATTTTTGCTTTTTCGTCTTCATTTCGTCTTTTCCTTTCCGTTGCACTGGGACAACGGGCATCTTGCCCGTTGCTCGCCACCGCCATTCTCGCGGCACTCCCCCAATTAGCAAATCGCGTGCCAACGCGAGAAATCCCCGAAACCGAGCGGTTCCGGGGATCTCTTCAGCGACAACCGATCAACAACTGATCAGCAACCTGTTCAATCACTGACCGTCACTTCCCCCTGCTGATTCTGCCGATAAACGTAATGACCGCGACCAGCGCGGCAAGCGCGACGACGCCGAGCAGAAGCGCCAGCAGGATCATAAACCCCTTCGTCACCATAAAGTCCCAGAAGGCAGCGATACAGGCGCATGCCACGACGACGATTCGTACCACAAGCAGAATCACCAGCCCGCCGCCAACCAGAATCCCCAACCCGCGAAAGAAATCCGACACGATCTATACCCTTCCCCACTTCTTCCAGCAGCCGCACCGGCCACCGGGCGGATTACCCGCGCCCGGACGATTGCCGCAGTCGGCCCGCGCCGTATCGGCCCTGACGGCAAACGGCGTTCCGCCACGCATCTCTACAGTCCGCTTCCCTTTCCAGAAACGGCACGTCGCGCAGATCGGCATCTCACGCCGAAATGAAGCTGTTCCCATACGCCGTCCTGCGATTGTCACGAAGGCCGAATCTCGACCTCTCCGTCGGCCTTCTCGAATGCCGCCTTGATCTTTTCGGCTTCTTCACGGCTTATGTTCGAGCGTAACACACCAATCTTTTCTTCTTCTTCACGACTCATGAACCCAAACACGCCAGAACCACGGAACCTTTTCGGGCCACCACAAGCATAAAGGATTTCGGGCGGAAGTGAACAAATGTTTGGCTTTCTCTTACACCAAACGCTCCACAATTGTCCACACTCGCCCTCCGAAGACACCTTACCCGAATCCTTGGCCTCGCAACCGATCAATTCGACCTTGCCGCCGAATTTCTCAATCACGTTCTTGATCTTTTCCGCATCGCGCCGCGGAATATCCTTGGCAATAATCTTTCCGCAAGGCGGGATGGTCCCAGAGGTCCTTCCCGCGATCCATTTCAGCAACGTCGTCAGCGGGGGATTAAACGGATTCAAGAAATCGACGATGCCCCCTAAAGTCTTCTTGATAGCTTTCTCCCATGTCATACCGCCAGCATACTCAAGCGTAGGCTCCTTCACCATCTTGACAGAGACCAATTCGCTCTTCTTGCGGTTGTCCTCCTCGCGTCGCGCGCGCTTCTTGCGATCAAGCTCGGCTTCTTCCTTCAACGCGTGAGCCAGCTTTTCGGAGGCTCCGGGGAAGAGGTACTCCACGACCTCTTGCGCAAGCCGCTTGCCAAGCTTCTGCAAGCACTTGACATCCTTGCCGACCGATTCAACAACTTCGTCGAAGGACGCGAACCATCGCGCATCGTACTTGAAGTTCATCCATTCCGACAACGTCTTCCTAAATTCCTGAAGCTCCTCAAGGTCATGTCCTTCATGGGACACCCATACCTTCGAGAACTCGCACAGAAACAGCTCGCAGCAAGGTTGACCCTTCATCGTGTGGGCGACGTCGCTTGCCAACGCGATCTTACGTTCTTCGTCGCACGTGCCGACGAAAGAAATCGCCTCAGCCACATCCTCGTCCGACAGCGCAAGGGCCTTCCCCGCGTTCGCGAGATAGGCGCCCTCCTGTTCATCAACCTGATCGTCATCCGCGAACGCCGCGAACACAAGCCCTTGGAAATAGGCGTCGCGTACGTTGCGCTCCACGCTCATCTTCATGAGAGGGTGGCTGCCGATCAGTTTCTCTTCGGCAACCCGTTCTTTCATCTTTTTCAGCAATGACATTTCTACACTCCTTTGTGCGTGAAATTAGACCGTCACGTAATCACCCAGATACTCATTGATGAAATCCCTTAGCCTGCCCTTCCAGACATCCCCGTCGCTCATGCTCCTTGACGAAAGCAATCTTTCCGCATCGGACTTCATTCCGGTCCCATACCAATCAGTTCCGTATACCAAGAGCAAAAGCGTTATTACCTTCCACACGGCCTTTCGGCAGGGTACTACATACACTACTTCGCTTATAGCGGTATAGCCCAAAATGTAGCGGCTCTTCTCATGCCCTTTTATCCTTGTCGCGAGGATGCGCTTGACATGTTCGACCCAATCGACCATTCCAGCATCTATGTCATTCACCTTGTCAGAGACATATTCCAAGTTTTCAATGTTGAAGGTAGCCTTTTCACAAAACTCGTTGGCCACTTCATCCATCACCGCCTTGAGCAATTCGTTCTGGCGCTGTTTTTCCTTGTGCCGTTTCTCGGCGGCATCAACGGCCGCCTTTGCCGCTTTGAGTTTCCGCGCCACATCGTCCACCATGCCTGAAAAGAGGTGGATAATCATTTCGGCGGAGAGCTTGCCCTCCAGCTCAAGCAACGACTTGGGCGAGTCTTTCACAGTAGCGACGATCTTGTCGAACCTGGCGAACCATTTCTCCGGATACGGCATCCCCCAATTCGCCAGCTGCTCCCGCCATTCGCAAAGCGACTTCTGATCGTAAGACTCATGCGCCATCCACATCAGCGAAAACTCGCACAAGAACAACAACGCACAGTCCGTGCCGCCCAGCGTCTTCGCGACATCTTCGCCCAATGCCAGCTTGGCCGCATCGTCCAATTCATGCAACGCGGCAATCGCCCTGTCGACATCCTCTTCGCCAATGGCAAGCGTCTTGGCGGCCCGAACAAGCTTACCCCGCTCATCCTTGTCCACCTTGTTGTCATCGGCGAACGCTGCGAAGACCAACCCCTGAAAATAGGCGTCCTGCACGTCGCGGCCCAGCCCCATCTTCACGACCGGATGGCTTCCGATGAGCTTTTCCTCGGCTTCGCGCCGTTTCTTTTCCGCCGCTGCCTTCTGGGCCTCTCGTTCCTTTTCGGCCTGTTGCGCCTTTGCCTTTTCGAGCAGTGATGATGCCATTGACAACTCCTTTCCCCGTTCAGCCCACGATTTCAAGCTTCAGGTCGATGCGCAACTTCGTCTGCGCCACCGACAAAACCTTGAACTTAAGCGTATCGCCCTCCGCGGGAACCGGTCTTTTGGCCTCTTTGCAATACTCCGCCAGATTCGTGTAGAACACCCGTATCTGGTCGGAAAGGCTTTTCGATTCGATGAAGCACCGATTGCGCACCGCCGAAAGCGTTTTGACAACACCCGAAAAGGTATCGCCAGCCTTCAGTCCTTTTGCCTTTTCGTCGGTACCCAGGCAGTCGGCGGCAAGTTCGATCTGCTTGGGCGGCGGCGGGGCCTTCTTCGGTTCAGGCTTCGCGACCGGCTTGGGCGGCTCCTTCGGCAGGGCGTAGGCCAACGAGGACTTCACCTGCAGCACGACCGCCTTGTCGGCCTTGTCGGTGCCAACAAGTCGCTTGACCTTACCCTGAACAAGGCACAGACCTGTTTCCTTGAAGTCTGCCTCGTTCGCGAGAAGCGACAGCTGCCCAAACGTCCACGCGCTCTTATCCTTGGCATTGGCGCAAATCCACTTCGGCAACTTGCCGAAGTCGTTCGGGCCGCCGGAAAGGAAGAGCGCGTCATAGACGTCACCATCCACGACCTGGTTGTCCTCCTTCCAGTCGTCCCAGTACGCCTTGGCCGTCTCGGTCGAGTACGGCACATGCGAACGGCCGCGATTATTCACCGCCGCCAGTTTTCCGCGGGAGAGATTCCACTGCGAAATCTTCCCGTCCTGCAATACGAATAGAACTTGTTCCATTCAAACTCCTTTCACTCGAACCAATTAAACTGGAACACATTACTTGGATTTACATACTTATCGTTATAGCGCGGATTCATTTCTTTAATTGCGATACGTTCCGCAAGAGCAAGCTGCCTCTTATCATATTTGCTGAACTTGTGGAATTTGACATATCGAATTTCTGTGAACCATCCTTTTCCTTTATGCGCGCCATTACCATTCTTTTGAATACGATGATAAAGTGATTGTTTTTCTGTCGCTGTCATGCCTATATATGCAACCTCATCATGTACGTCATACAAAAAGTACAGTCCATGCGAGAACGCCTCACATCCGTGATCTGCAGAGTTTATGTTTGTAATAGTTATTCTATTCTCTGAAGCAACTGCATTACAAATCCATAATGCAATTTCTTTGATTGATCTTTGTTGATTGCATGTATCTCCCATCACACACTCTCCTGTAGCGAGGCGATGAGGATGGCAGTGTCCTGCTTGACTCCCGCCTCCAACTTTCCGCGGGAGAGATTCCACTGCGAAATCTTCCCGTCATTCAATACGAATAGTACTTGTTCCATTAGGATTCTCCTGCTTTTCGTCACTCTTCACACAAGGACATTAAACACTTTCCCAGATGTCAGACGGCAGCCAAGGCTACACGAAAACCATATAAATTTAGATCGCTTCGACCGACTGTAGGATACCCACAATTTCTACTTGAAGACCTACAATTATCTGCAGAATTACATTGACTTCCTCCACGACTAACACGTCTGTTTTCATTACTAGTGGCAGGGCCGAGAGGATCACAGGGATCAGAATTCCACAACCTCATTTCATCGGTATAAACATACCAATCAGCGCACCACTCCCAAACGTTACCATGCATATCATAAAACCCCCAGTGATTCGGCGATTTTTTCGCTACCGGATGTGTCATACCACCACTATTACCACTATACCACCCCATCTCATCTAATTTACCCGTCCCGCTATAATCCCCAGTACTACCAGCTCTACATGCATATTCCCATTCTGCCTCGGTCGGAAGACGTATCACGCATTGCAACGCCTCATTCGCCACGGCAATGAACCTCTGACAATCATTCCACGACACATTATCCACTGGATTATTTAACCCTTTAACAAGCGATGGGTTACCATTCATTACACTTTCCCACTGCTTCTGCGTGACGGGCGTCTCGCCCAGCCAAAAGCCTTTGGTCAATGTTACCTTATGCCCAAAACGCATGAATGAACCAGGCTCACACCAGATGAAGCGCATTTCCGCGCCGCCCGGCAGGACGAGCGTCCGCATCAAGTTGTCCTGTTTGGGCGTGTAATACGAGAGAAATCCCGCCGGCATGTCCACAAGCCCGGAACGGCTCAGAAGCTCCGTCACCTTCGGCCCCCGTTCGGGGACGAGGTAAGTGCGATAAGACGCAAGGAAGTCCCGATCCACCTTCTCCAGTGCGTAGGCGAGGGCGACTTCGTCGAGGAATGTCTCCGCGCTGCCGCTCAAGGTATCGTAGCCGTTCTCGAAGAGAACTTTCGCCATATCGCAATAGCTAAAGAACTTGCGCGAGCGGTCTTCCAACGCCTTGGCAAGTTCGGCAAGAGCCTCGCCTCTCTTCTCGGCGGATAGCGGCAAGGGGAGCTGCTTGATGCCTGCCTCGACCGCCGCGTCATCCAGTCCCAGCGCGACTGCGAGCTTGTGAAGCTGGTTGCGCTCCCACACGCCAATCGTACGATCCGCGCCGGGAAACGCGAGGATACAGCCTGCGAGGTATTTCTCCTTCGTCGCGTCGTCAAGCTGCCCTTTGAGCGGGTGCGCAGGTATTTGGCGATCCGCCCTTGCGCGCTCCGCCGCGAAGAGGCGAAAGATGTCCTCGACCTCCGCAAAGAGGTAGGCAAGCGTCTCTTCCGTGAAACGGTCGGTAAGCGTGAATACGAGCGCAGGGTTGTCCTTCACCTTGAGAACGACATCGTCAAAACGCTCGTAGAACGCATCCTCGCACGGGGTGCCGAGCCAGGCAGGGTCCGAAAGGTGGAGGCGGTAACTCTTCAGCTTTTCCCGGTCGCCCTCGTGCGACAGCCAGATCATTGAGAACTCGCAGAGGAACAGAAACGGCGCGGACGTGCCCTTCAGCGCAGCGGCGACATCTTCCATCAGCGCAAGACGGTCGGCTTCGTCCATCTTCTCCACGTCGGCGGTCATCTGCACCATCTCGTTCTCGGGAATCTCCAGAGAAAGCCCCACCTTCTCGAGACGCGCACGTTCCTGCTCGTCGATCTTGCCGTCGTCGGCAAAAGCGGCGAAAAGCAGACCTTGGAAATAGGCTTCGCGCACATTGCGCGCCACATCCATCTTGATGATCGGATGGTTACCGCCCACATGGCGCTCAACCGTCCGCTTCTTCATCATATCCAACAGCGACATGGCAGATTCCTTTCTCAATATCACTGGACGACGATACGAGACAATCGGCGGGCGGCGGCCAATGGCTGCCGCCCGCGATCATTTCCTCTCGGCGACTACACACTCTCATGCAACGAGGCGATGATAGCGGCGTTGTCCTGCTTGACGCCCGCCTCCTTCGCGCCGGCGGTAATGGCGTTAGAGACGGCATCTTGTTTATCGGGGGCAAGACTCCCCTTCCCAAACGATTCAACTATTGAAAACGAATTCTCACCAGCACCAATAAGTGAAGTTGTAAGCCCATTTGTAAATGCTTTGAACTGAGCATCATCCCATTTGAACGCCGCTGCGCAACGCACCAACATGCCCAAGGCATTAGGCGTAAGTTCAAAACCTTTCGCTTCCTTGAGTTCCTGCATCGTTCCGACCATTCCAACATAACGACACATTGTTTTCTGCTCATCGGAAAGATAATCGTACTTCTCCTGATCAAAAGGATAGTTCTCGTCCAAATAAGCCTTGTATTCTTTAAAAGAAGAGAAATCCTCAGGTTTCTTATCGGCCTCATTCATCTGCCAGCCCAATTCGTCTGGTTTCTCTTCCACGCCCATAGCAGCTGAAATTACCGACACGGCAATAACAGCCACTACATCCCATGGCGGTGGAATTGCCACCGCAAGTATCGGCAGTAACTTCTGCATTACCACAGAATTCTGAAGGACATTGGAAATGCCCTTCATTATGCCTGTAAAGAATTCTTTGATACCCATTTTGTTTCTCCTATTGTTGTTTGGTTATTTGTTTGTGAAATCACAAAAATGCTTTTCGTAATTCCCTAAGGCTCGCTGTCCAAGCAGAATTCTTACTATTCATAGCGAACTCTGGCATCATCTTAAGGAATTCCCCCCATCTAGGTGACAATGAAATTGCTTTTTGCTTCCCATACTCTCGCCTAGACAAGACCGCCCAGACACTCTCCGCTCCAAACTTCTTCCCCAACCGCGAAATCGCCACGAACTTCAACTCTTCCAACTTCACGTCTTTATTCCGTACCATAACAAGTTCTGCTGCTGCATCCTCATCAGAAAGAACACTTGTAACAACCTCAATTCCAAAATTGTGGCATAATTCCGGAATCACCAATGGGTTACATTCTTTTGCGACAACATTACCAACATGACGGAACAATTGCAACAAATCGCGCAGTTTTCTTGCTGATTTCTCCAATACTACAGCATCTGGCTTGTTCTTCAGAAGATTTGAGCAGGCGAACACGCCGCGCTTCCAGTCGCTGGCGTAGAACTCCAGCGCGGCCTTGCGGATGTTCTCGGCCTCCTTCGGGTCGGGCGTGGTGTCCGTGCGGTATGTCTGCGTGATCTGCACCTGGATGGCCTTGGGCCAGTTGCCGTTGAAGACGACGGCGCGGCCGATCTGGAGGTTGGAGAGGAAGTTCGCCTGCTCTTCCTCCAATCCCATCGTGTGGCCGACGGCCTCCTTGTCGTCCTGCGCGAAAAGGCGGTGGATGATCTTGGTATTGGTGTTCTTCATCACCTCGGGCGTGAGCTTGCCGGGAATCTGATCGGCGATCACGAGCGATTCGCCGTACTTGCGGATCTCGGCGAGCATGTCGGCGAACGTCTCGGCGGCTTGCTTCTGGGACGGGCTTCCGCCCGGCTCCGGCTTGGAGAGAAGACGGTGAGCTTCCTCGATGAGCGTGATGTGGTTCACTTTCGCGCCGCTCTTCTTGAACTTGTACTTTACCGCCTGCAGGAGGTTCGTCAGCACGAATCCGATGATAAGCGACTTCTGAGCGGCGTTGGGGATTTCCTCCAGTTCCAGCACCACCTTGCGGTCGAGCAGCTTGACGAAGTCTACGGACCGCGGACAGTCGAGCATAAATCCCTTCGAGCCGAGGGTCAGCCCCTGCAAGCGCGCCTTGATGGAGCCGATGTAGTCCTTCTTGAGGCGGTCGTCGAAGCCCTGCTCCTCGACCACCGCCTCGGTCTTCTTCAAGACGTCACTCAACGTGGGAAAGGCGAAGACGCCGTCCGCGAACGGATCGTCATAGTCGCCGTTCTCGTTTGTGTCGAGGCTCCAGCCGTAATCCTCGTAGCAGGCGTAGATGGCGCGTTCGATGAGCTGAGGGATGGCGGCCTCCATGTCGAACGCGGCGGTGATGCTCGCCATGAGCATGTCGACGCGCGAAGTGACGCTCTCGCCAGGAATCAGTTCAAACGGGTTCAGGCGGAACGGCGCCTCAGTATCGTCGCCCAAGGTAAACACAAGCATGTCCTCGCACTGCTTGCGGATCGCCTTGTCGCTCGCCATGCGGAGACCGCGATACTCGGTCTTGGCCGGTTCAATCACGAGGAACGGCCAGCCGCTCGACAGAAGCAGGGTCTGGCAGGTTGTGGTCTTGCCGCTGCCCGTCACGCCCGCCACAAACACATGCCTGTCCAGCTGGTTCTTGGCAAGCTTGACAACACTACCCTTGCACTCGTTGCCGCTCTTCACCAAAGCGCCGAGTTCGACCACATCCTCAGCCTTGCGTCTGATGGGCTTTCCGTCCTTGCCTTTTTCCTCCGGAACATTGAGGCCGAATTCGACCTCCTCCTTAAGACGAAGGCCGACCACTTCCTTCTGCGGGAGTCCGGCCATGAGCGCCAGTTCGCGCACGCTCATCCAGTTGCCGGAATACAGTACAGGATCCTGTTGGTCATCAAACTGCGCAAGACTACCGTACTCCAAGAGGCCGGCCTGCGCGTATGGAAGACGCTGGATGTCCTCATCCGCCATCTTCGCGAACGGGATCGTGAAGTTGCGCAGCAACTTGCACTCGTCCGCGCCAGGATTGCGCGAAAGAAGAGGCACCATGTTCGCCGTCTCGCCGGCGAAGATGGAACGCGCCGCCTGTGAAAGTTTGCGGGTGACCTGCGGGTTCTCGCCGAAGAGCGTCATGTTCACGACAAACGCGCCCTTGCCGCGCGCGTAGTCGAGGCGCGGAATCAGTACCTCGTCAAAGTACTTCACCCAGTCGGCGGCGGCCTTGTCCGTCAGGTCGGTGTTGACAGTAATCGACGATCCGCTCTGGGTCCCCCAGTTCTTGCTCGTTCCCTTGTTCGTGCTAAAAGTCTTGTTTTCACCGATCGTCGTGGACTTGCTTCCGCCGGCGGTCTTGCTCCAAGACTTCCCCTTGTTGGTGCTGTGCGACTGTCCATGGGACTCACCGCTCGAGCCACCATGCGTCTGGCTTTCGTTCGTACCTGTCGTTTTGCTTGTGTTTGTGCCGGTTGATACGCTTTCCCCGCTGTTGACTGCCTCACCCTGGTTCTGCCCGACGTTCTGCCCTAGCTGGACGGACTGCTTGGACGCCAGCGACAGCATTTCGTATGCGGAGAAAACGTCCTTGCGCAAGGCCGTGAGACGGTCGTTGCCGATGGGCTTGGCGAGGATCATGAAGCCGAACTTGTCACCCTGCATCACGTCCACGAGGCGGTCGATGCCGCGGAAATCCTGTTTCTCCTTGTCCTTCACGCCGCCTGGCACGCCCGCCAGCACGCGGCAGTTGTCCGGCTCGTCAAAATACGCTTTCATTTCCGCGCGCAGCTCGTCCATCTCCTGCCGACCCAGCTCGCGAATCGTGCTGCCGCGGAAATTTCCCTCCAAGGCGGGCTTCAGAAACGCCTCGCCCACCTGGCGCACGGGATCGCGTTCGGCATTGACGGCAAACAAATCGCGCACGAACCCGAAATAGAACCTGACCTTGTCATGGTCGCCCAGAATCAGGTAGACAAGGTTCATGCCGGGAACCGTCATGCAGGAAAGCGCGTTCTCCAACGCCTCCAGCTGCGGCGAATCCTCTTCATAGGTGATTTCCTCAATGCGGTAGAGAATCAAGTCCTTGGGCTTAAGGTCCTCAACGGATTGAAGGCTCGTGGGATTCGCGACAAGATTGCGCTCCCCGACGATCCTTGTCCATTCGGCGATCTTGTCAGGAAGCGACTTCACCACCTCGGGTTGGACGACGACCGACTTCGTTTCCGAGACAGGCACTGGTTGCGTCTGTGCCTTCGCCAACAAATTATTTTTGGCCACGAATGTTATTCCTTTCCATTGATTGCTTACAGCTTCTCCCACTTGCTCCAGCGGAAGCAGGTCATCGCGCCGCCGAACTTGCGGCCGTCCCAGGCGCGGCAACCGACGGCGGGCAGGACGCCCCCGATGCGGACGAACTTGGGGTCCGCGCCCACGAAAATAAGCTTGCGCGCGCCGCTCCACCAGCGGCACGTCGCGCACTTTTTCTGCGCTATCGGTATGTCCAGTTGCGCCATGTCGTGTCCTTTCGCCATCCCCGCATGGAACGCAAACGGCGTCCCCTGCGGTGGTTCTTCGGAGGCGACTGGTATGCCTGGACGGGAAACGCACGCAGGGGACGCCGCAATTGCAGAATCCTCTTCGTTCGCGCCATCCTGTCCGAATGATTACCAGTCTTTCCGAAGAACGGCGTCGCGTTGAAGTTTAGCACATCCCGCGCCTTCGCGCAAGCGGCTTTCGCCGCGCGCAAAGGGAAAATGCGCCTCACCCCCCGGCCAGACACCCAGCCGCTGAACTAGTATACGCAACGGAAGGGTAGAAATTACGCGGTCCATGAAAAAAATGGCTCTTCCGTGGTTTGCGGAAAATCTGAACTGCACAAGACCGGATGGTTTGCGGTCGCCCCCAGCATCTCGTCGACCTGTGATTTTGTATCGGACCACCCGTGCAATGAAGTTCTATTCCCGTGAACGGCAATGATTTGCCGCCATTATATGGTTGATTTGCCGCCAAACCATGTCATATTGGGCGACAAATCAGTATAATTTGCCGCCTAAACGACCTCGTGCACCGGTAGAGGAAAGCGCGTGCACAGGGCGCATATCGTGCTTACACCGGTGGAGGAAGCGGCTTACATCCTTGACAAGCGGCACCATGACCGGCTCTCGGAAGCCTTTGGCCTGCTTTCCAGACGCAGCTGGACGGTTCGACATTCGAGCCTTGCTTACATTCCGACATGACCAGTTCATCGGCCAACTTTTCCGCAAACCACGGAAGAACCAAAAAAGATTCCTACTCGCCGTACTGCGCTTCGACGGCGGCGATCATGCGGCCCACCCGGTACTTGATCTGCCGGAGCGCGTTGATCGTAATGCCCAGACGGGCGGCGACCTCGTCTGGAAGTTCGCCATCGAGCGCGTAGGCCCGATATGCCGCCACCGTTCGGGCGTCCAGCATGGTTCGCGAAAGGACATGCTCGACGGCGGCGGCGTGACGCGCCTCTTTCAGGCGCTGATCGACATATTCCGCCGCATCAGGCGTCTCTGTCAGCAACTCGACGTCATCGGCAGAAATCTCGCGTCCAGCTCCACGCGCGAGGGCGCGGCGGTGGCGATCAATGAGCAGCCGCCGAACCATTGTCCCAAGATAGGCGCGGAAACGGCCTTTCTCCGGCCGATATGTTCCGGTGCGAAGGACGTTCACCAGCCGCACGAAAATTTCCTGCACCACGTCGTCCACATCCGACGGCACGACATCTCCACGCGCGACGATGAACGCGCGGATCACCGGGGCATACAGTTCGACGAAGCGCGCCCACTCGGCCGAGTCGTCGCCGTTGGCATATTCCGCGATCTTGCGGAGAAGCGTCTGTGGGGTATCGGGAATCATCGTGGTTCGTGGCTCGTGGTTTGTGGGTAATCAGCCACGACACGGCGGGTGATCGGATCGTTTGGCGGCCAGGTCTTGCCCCAGCCCTTGGCGGAAGGCGTGACGTGGTTGACGAGGTTAGTAGGCGTGCGCACGTAGATGCGCGTGCCGAACGGCGTCGGCGCATCGCCGCCAAAGAAGACATGCAGCAGATTCGAGCAGCCGCCGAATGCCGCCTGACCCACATCGAGCAGCCCCTTGCCGAACCGCACGTCGCGCAGGGCGAAGCAGTCGCCGAACGCATAGCCCTCCACATGCTCCAGCGAATCGGGGAGAACGACCGTCTCCAGACGCGAACAGCCGAAGAACGCCGCCGCGCCGACCGATTTCACACCCTCCTCTACCGTGACCTGCCGGAGATCCGGCCACTTCTTGAACTGGTCCGGCCAAACGCGTTTGATGGCGGCCTTCACGACGACCGATGTCACGCCGCTCGGATCAATGCCATACGTCTCTCGCGGATGCGACACCCACAGCACGCCAGGCGGCGGCCGGGGGAGGGTCGCGCTCCCGCGCGACCGCGAGCCGCCAGGATGGCGGTTCCTCATGAAACGACTTCCCAAGAACGCCCAAGATACTGCCGTCAGAATCACCACAGTAATCACACCCCCAACAAGCCACCACTTTCGCTTGCAACGTCCCTTCGCACGCGCCGTCTCCACCACCGTGCGTATCGCCGGATCATCGGAAAGGAGACGCGGCAGGTTCGTCTGCCAGAACGGATCAAACGCCAGCAGCAGGTCAAAGGGCGAAGTCGCCCTCTTGCCACCCACTTCCGTCGAGGCCATCGGCGGCTCGTACCACATGCCCGTCAGGAAACGGAAGAAGAGGACGCCGAGCGCGTACCAGTCCGCCGCCGGCGTCACGGGTCGTCCGGCCCGTACCTCGGGTGCAAGGTAGAAATACGTGCCCATGACGGGACGTGTCCCGGTGGTCTGCCCCTCGATGAATGTGGTTGTGACGTCCAGTCGATTGCGCAGCTTGTCGTCGAAGATGCGGGAGATGCCGAAGTCGGAGAGGACGGCATGACCGGCGCTGTCAATCAACACGTTCTCGAGCTTCACGTCGCGGTGTACGATGCCGTGCGCATGGAGATAATCCAGCTCGTTCACCAGGTCGCGGAACCAGCGCAGGGCCTGCTCGTTCGAGATGCCGCCGCGCCGACGCGCATCCTCCAGCGTCTCCGGCCCGCCGTCCGCGTTCAGCACGAGATCCATCGTGAACCAGGGATTTCCAGTCGTCTCGTCCAAGCCCACATCCCGTACCTTGACGAGATGCGGATGGTCCAACGCGGCCAGAAGCTTCGCCTCGGCGCGAAAGCGCTTTTCAAGGAACTCCCGGTTCTTCGCGCCTCCCGTGAAGAGCTTCAGCGCCAGATGCGCGCCGACGGCGTCCGCCACCTCGTACACCGTCCCCATGCCGCCATGCCCCAACACGCGCACGACACGGTAAGATCCTATGACTGTCGCTGTCTTCTCCATGGCGCGTAACATGCAAAATCGTGTGCTTGCACTTAGTGCGTCGTGCTTGGATCTGATTCTAAAATGCCGAAATCGAGGAGCGGCTCCACGGGAAGGCCCATGATGTTTTCGTAGGAGCCCGTGTAGGAGACCACGATGAGATCGCCCGACTCGTCAATGTCATACGCCCCCGCGCGATCGGTGGGATGCACGCGCGCGACGTACTCTTCGATCATCTCCTCGGAAAGCTTGCGAAACGTCACCTCTGAACGCACGCAGGCTGTGGCAAGGGCGCCCTTGCAGGATGTACCAGGGGCACCCCCGCCCTTGCCGTCCCAGAAGGCGACGCCCGTGAAAACGACATGTGTCTGGCCAGACAGCTCGCGCAGGAATTCCTTCGCCTCCTCAAGGTCGCGCGGCTTGCCGTAGATGCGGTTGTTGAACCACACGATCGTGTCGGCGGCGAGAATCGCCCGCCCCTCCACATCGGGAGGGTCGCGCTCCTGCGCGACCGCCGCCCGCAACTTCGCACACGCGTTCTCCGTGACCGTGCGCACGGGATCGCGGGGAATCGAGACCTCGGGGGCCTCGGTCTTCACGGCCTCGAACTCCACGCCCAAATCACGCAGGATCTTGGCCCGCCGCGGCGAGCCGGAGGCAAGTATCAACGGCTTCATCGATCAACTCCGGTATGAAAATCGGCAACGCATGCTCCGTGCCCGGCACCATCGCCACGGACGCCTGCGGGAAGACTTTCTTGAGGTAGACGGCGTTTTCGGGCCGCACGATGCCATCGCGCTCGCTCTGGAAGATATGCACGGGAAACGTTGCTTGTGGTTCGTGGTTCGTGGTTCGTAGTTGCTCCAGATCAGCGCGGAGATCGGTCTCTAGCAAATATTTGAGTCCCCTTTCCAGGTTCGCGGGCTCGTCGGCGAGATACGGATTCGGCTTGCCCTCCGGCACGCCGAACACCCCCATACCCTTCGTCATCACAAGTCCGTACCGTAACGCCTCAAGCCGACGCGGGGACATCCCCTTCCACCCCGACTCCTTCTCCTCCATCATGCGCGGCGTGGCCGCAATCAACACAAGCCCAGCAACCTTCTCGGGGAAACGCACCGCCAGACGCAATGCCGAACTGCCGCCCATCGACCAGCCCACGAGCACCACGCGCTCCGCGCCCTCCATCTCCTTCTCCGGTTCGCCGTCCAGCTGCTCCACGTAGCTGAACAAATGCGGGAGGGCCGCGCTCCCGCGCGGCCGCATAAACCCACACAGATCCCACGCATGCGGACTCGCCGCCCAGCCGTTCATCACAAAGACGGGCGGCCGCGCGGCCGCGCGGACCTCCCGTGCGGCGGCAAGGCGTTTCAGTTCGGCGGCGATGGCGCCGATCTCGCGCCCCCGCCCGCGTTCGTAGTCGCCGTCAGCCATTGCCGCCCGAACCCTTCACCGCGCGGGCCGCGGCGCGTCCCGCGGCCTCGCCCATCTGGTTGCAGTTGACCATCACGCGGAGCGCGCCGTAGGCTTCGCGCTCGCAGTCGACCATCCGGCCGGCGCAGCACAGGTTCTCCGCGCCGACCGGCAGGAGCGCGCGCTGGGGGATCTCGTACCACGTGGGATACGGCCCCGCGTCCGTGCGCCATTTGCCGCGCCTCCACTGGATATTCCCCTCGGGCGTCGACTCCATCACGTGCTCGTCGCCGTTGAGGTAGCGGAAGGTGATGCCGGTCCCTTCGTGGATGTCCACGCGGTAGGAGCCCTTCGCGATGCAGTCGTCGAAGTGGTGCCCGTACAGCACGTCCTTCGAGGTCACGCGGTACTGCGCCACGATGTGGCGCGACTCGCGCAGGCCCATGTCCGGCGCAACGGCCACGAGCGCGAGACGGCTTCCCTCGGGCATCGGGTACTTCCGGTTCGCGGCGTCGACGATCTGTTTCAGTTGTGCGCGCCCCTCGAAGAGTCCTTCGGTGAGGTCGCGCGCGACGGACGGATCGCAGGCAGAGATGCGCGTCGCCGCGAGGAACGTGAGGCCCGGCGCGCCGATCACGGGCGCCGACCACTGGAAGACGTGCTTGAGGCCCGCGCCGCCGGATGGTCCCATGAGCTTCCCGAAGGAGAACGACGGATAGGCCTTCTTGATGGCGTCCGCGCCCGAAAGGATGGCGCACAGCGTATGCGCCTGCAGGTCGCTGCGCGGCTGGGTCCACGTCTTGAACCCGGCGCGCGCCGCGAGGATGGCGTCGCCAGTTGCGTCGATGAACTGCTGGGCCGCGAGCGCGCGCCGTCCGTCGCGGTCCTCGATCACCACGTGCGTGAGGTGTCCGGGACGGTCCAGCACGGCGTCCACCACCTGCGCCTTAAGGAAGGATTCGATCGTCTTCGCCCCACGCACGAGTTCGTCGAGCGCGATCTCCAGCGCCGCCACGTTCAGGTAGCAGCCAACGCTCTTGTCGGTTTTCCCCAAGAGGCGCGCCTCGCCGCGCGCCAAGAGCTTCTGCTCGATTTCCTCCGTGATGCCGCCGATGATCTGGTGCGCGCCGTCCGTGGAGTAGAGCGAGTGCCACACGGGAACCAACCCTGCCGTGGCCGTGCCGCCGAAGAAGGCGTTGTATTCGACGATGGCGACCGAAAGCCCCGCGCGCGCGGCCGTCACGGCCGCAGCCACGCCCGTCGTCGAGCCGCCCGCCACCACGAGGTCGTACGTACCGGCCACGGGGATTGTTTCGCCCTGCGTCATCAGGCGACCGTCCTCCGCCGCGCGCACGCGCAAGCCGGCAAAAGAACCTCCCGCAGCCACGGCGGCGATGAAATGTCGTCTGCTCGTTGTCATGCATCCGTCCCTTTCCGTTGCGCAACCGCCTCAGCAAATGACACGATGCGGCGGGCGACCGCGAGCTTGCTCATGAGCGGGAGATGTTGCACGGTTCCGTCGGGCGTCACGAACGTCACGCGGTTGGTGCGCGTGCCGAAACCGCTGCCGGGT
>ONRL01000023.1 GCA_900320225.1 uncultured Lentisphaerota bacterium | reverse complement strand
ATGTCATGGAGAGATAGCGTCTATGTCGCATGGCCGCATTCGAGTTCTCCTTCTGTGGTTGACCGACCTGGCGAGTGTCTATTTGTGTTGGATTGTCTCGGTATGGGGATATTGGGCCGTGGGACTCGGCCACTATGAACATGGATTCGAATTCTACCTTAACTTGTGGCCGGTGGGTTTGACGTTTACGGCGTTGAACGCGGTGTTCCGTCTCTATCACGGAAACGCCCTCTATCCGGCGGCACCCGTTTCCCCCGTCGAGGAGTTGCGTCGGCTGGTTGCGTCGGCGATGTTCACGCACCTTGGCGTGATCGCGCTCCTCGCGCTTTCGCGGCAGACGACCGAGGACTATTCCCGTGCGGTCATCGTAATTTCCGGCGTGTTGACGGCCGTGTTGGCGCAGCCGGTCCGGAATCTTGCGCGAACCATGATGAATCGTCTTGGCGTGGGACAGATCCCCGTCGTTCTGGCTGGCGGCGGCGCGGTGGCCGAACATGTCATCGGCGCCCTCGCGAACGACGACCATACGGGATTCCGCGTCGTGCAGGTCTTTGAGCACGACCTTCGGGAGGTCGTGCCCCATGCCCGGCGGCTCGGCGTGAAGATCCTTGTCGCCTGCCAGGACGTACGCATATTACGCGCCCAGATCGAGGAGTTCACCTCGTGGTTCACGTTCATCGAGTACATGCCGACAGCCGAGGCGTTCCCCGTCTTGGGGGCTCAGCCGGTTGTTTTCGACGGAGTCGGGGGGCTTGAGATGGTGAATCAGCGCCGGATGAAGGCCATGCGTCTTGGAAAGTCCGTCCTCGACCTCGTCCTTTCGCTTGTTGCGTTCTTCTGCTTCTTGCCGCTGTTCATCGTCATTCCCGTCTTGATCAAATTGACCAGCAGGGGTCCCGTATTCTATCGGGCGACCCGCTTGGGCAAGGGTGGCCGGTCGATACGCGTGTGGAAATTCCGCTCGATGTACGCCGACGCGGACAAACGGCTAGCCGGCATGTTGGCGGCCGATCCGACGCTCAAGGCCGAGTTTGACGCCAATTTCAAGCTTGCAGACGACCCACGCGTCACGCCGTTCGGGCGCTTTCTTCGTAAGACCTCGTTGGACGAAATCCCCCAGCTCTTCAACGTCTTCTCCGGCGAGATGGCGCTCATCGGTCCACGCCCCATCGTCCAACGGGAGGTTTCCTACTACGGGAAAGCCTATTCGACCTTCTCTTCCGTGAAACCGGGGATAACCGGTCTCTGGCAGACGAGTGGGCGCAGCGACACGAACTACGCGCGCCGCGTGGCGCTTGATTCGTACTATGTGCTGAACTGGTCGCCGTGGCTTGACATCTGGATCCTCCTCCGTACTATCGGTGCGGTTCTCTTCATGCGCGGGGCGCGTTGACATGACGGAAAACAGGCGAATAGTGCTGAATATCGTGGCGACCTATGGTCGGTCGCTGTTCGCGTTGGCGTGTGGTGTTTTCGGGGGCAGATGGGCGCTCATGTCGCTTGGCGAGGTGAATTACGGCCTTCATGGTCTTGTGGCGGGACTGACCGTCTTCATCTCGTTCTTCAATGACGTTCTTGGCGCGTCGTTGGGGCGGTTCTACGCGCTCGCCGTAGGACGGGCGCGCGTCATGGGGGACGATGGCGTGGAGGAATGTCGCCGTTGGTTCAGCCTTGCCGTGCTGATCCACGCGATTCTGCCGGTCTGCCTATTCGTAGTGGGCTGGCCAGTTGGCGAATGGGCGATACGCCATTACTTGACCATTCCGCCAGACCGCGTGGCGGCGTGTCTCTGGGTGTTCAGGTTCAGTTGCGTTGGGTGCTTCATCGGCATGGTGTCCGTCCCCTTTGGTGCGATGTACGGTGCCAAACAGTACATCGCGGAATTGACGGTCTACGGTTTTATCTGCACTTCGCTTAACATCATCATGCTGGGCTATATGGTCTCCCATCCTGGCGATTGGCTGGTCAAATACGCCTTCTGGCTGACCTTGCTGGGGATTGTTCCGACCATCATCATCGCATTTCGCTCAGTCAAGCTTTTCCCGGAATGTCGATTCAGGTTGGCGTACTGCATGGACGGCCGCAAGTTTAGGCAGTTGCTCGCATTCTCGTTTTGGCAGGGTTTCGGGGCGTTTACCACGATGCTTCGGACAAATGGCATCGCCGTGATCATAAACAGGAATTTTGGTCCTGCCGTGAACGCATCTCTCGCCGTCGCGCGTAACCTTGGCGGCAAGGCGGACGAACTTGCCTCGGCCATGCTCGGGGCGTTCACTCCTGCGGTGACGTCTGCATACGGCGCAGGAGACCTGCCGCGGGCGTTCATGCTGGCCGACAGGATGTGCAAATTTGGCGTGCTCGCTTCGCTTGTCTTTATGGTTCCGGTTGCCGTTGAACTTCCCTATTTGATGCGCCTTTGGCTTGTGAATCCCCCGGAACATGCCACAACGTTCTGCCTGATGGTCATGCTCCAGCGGGTAATCAACAAATTGACAAAAGGGCATGCGTTGTTGATACAGGCTACCGGGCGCATCGGGCTTTACGAGTTTGTGGTGGCGTTACTGGGCATGCTGATGCTTGGCGCCACAATCGTGCTGATAGCATCTGGCGTCGGGCCTTTCTCCATTTGCTATTCGCTGGTGGCTTTTGCCATACTCTACGCCGGCATACGCCCGTTCTTTGTGCGACGATTTCTTGAATGGCCCATTTGCCCGTGGATAAAGGGAACGCTTTTCCCACAGGTCGGCTCGACGGCATTGGCTGTCATTGCGGGGATTTGCACGCATCGTGTCATGTCGGAGGGATTCCCCAGGTTGATGGTGTCCGCCGTCGTGTGCGAGAGCGTGTTGTGCCTGTTCTCCTGGTTTTGGGTACTTGGCGCGGAAGAGCGCATGATTGTAAAGGAAAAGGCAAGACGGGCACTGAGCAGTCTTCGTCTCTTGAAAGGAAAAAAATGAAGATACTGATTACAGGAACTTCCGGGTTCATCGGCTTCCATCTCGCCAAGCGGTTGTTGGATGAGGAACACGACATACTTGGCGTGGACAACTTCTGCGACTATTACGATGTCCGGTTGAAGGAGGCGCGGAATGCCATATTGGAGAAGGACCCTCGTTTCCGGCTTGCGCGTGCTGACATCTCGGACGGCAAGGTGCTTGCGAAGGTGTTCGCCTCGTTTTGTCCTGACGTTGTCGTGAATCTTGCGGCGCAGGCCGGAGTCCGCTACTCCATTGAACATCCGGATGTCTATGCGGCGACGAACATCACAGGCTTCCTGAACGTTCTTGAATGTTGCCGCCACGCTTCCACGCCGCCTCGCCTACTGTACGCCTCCAGCTCCAGTGTCTATGGCGGGCTGAAGGAGATGCCTTTTCGCGAGGACATGCGCGTTGACACGCCAATCTCGCTCTATGCCGCCAGCAAGAAATCCAACGAGCTGATGGCCCATTGTTACAGCCATCTCTACGGGTTGCAGGCGATTGGGTTCCGGTTCTTCTCGGTGTACGGTCCGTGGGGGCGGCCGGACATGGCCGCATGGCTTTTTGCCTCGGCGATGAAGGACGGCAGGCCCATCAAGGTATTCAATTACGGGAACATGCGGCGCGACTTCACGTACATAGACGACATCGTCGACGGCGTCGTAAGATGCATCAACCACATCGCGGCCTTGCCGCAATGTGATGTGTTCAACATCGGCAACCACCGTCCGGAGCGCCTGCTCGACATGATAGGGATCATCGCGCGCGAGATGGGTTTTGCGTCTCTAGACGACGTGAAGATGGAGATGCTTCCCATGCAGGACGGCGACATCCCGGCATCCTTCGCGTCAATTGAGAAGTTGCACAATGCCGTCGGCTACGAGCCGACGACGCCCATTTCCGTCGGCATGCCGAAGTTTGTGGCCTGGTACAGGAAGTGGAGCGGCCTCGACAGATGAATTGTCCGCTTGTCAGCATCGTCGTTCCGGTCTACAACGTGGGGGATTTCCTCTGCGAGTGCCTGGATTCCCTTGCATGCCAGACGGTATCGGATATCGAGATTATTTGTGTCGACGACGGGTCGACAGACGATTCTCCTGCCATTCTCGACAAATATGCGGCGCAGGACGGGCGCTTTCAAGTCGTGCATTGTCCAAACGAGGGGGCCAACAAGGCGCGTAACAAGGGTCTTGACATGGCGCATGGCGAATATCTTTACACATGCGATGCCGACGATATCTGTCACCCGCGTTTGCTGGAGATCCTTGTCCGGCGGGCACGGATGGATGGGGCCGATATCGTGTGTTGCGAGCGTTCGAGTTTTGACTGCGACACGGGCAAGACGATGGGACGGTTGACGTTGCCCGAGTGGTTGTGGTCTCTGCCGCGGCCGTTCTCCGGGCGCGACATCGCACGGGATTTGTTCTGCACATTCGGCAACTCGACGTGCGACAAATTGTTTCGTCGCGCCTTCATCGAAGGAAACGGTCTGCGATTCCTCGAGTCCGTGCGCCGTTACACCTCGTCCTATTTCACGTCCTTGGCGCTGGCGCTGGCGTCGCGCATTTCACTTGCCCCGGACTCTCTCTACAGATACCGCGAGAATCGGCCGGGCAGCTTGCAGACTACGCGGGAGAAATCGCCCCGGGATGCGTTTCTCTCGCGGACGGCGATTGCTGAAGAATTGAAACGGCGTGGCGTCTTTGAAGTCTTCGAGTTGAGTTTCCTCGTCTCGCTCGTCCGTTCCGCCCGCGCGCAACTCCGCGGGGCGCGGCGACGTGAAAGCCGGATTGAGACCTATCGTACGACGGAACGCTTTGTTTGCAGCATCATCTCCCGGCCGGGATTCCCCATGCTGGACTTCGCGACGACGGCAGAGTGCGCTTGGTGGCGAGGGATGCTTGAGTCTGGCGGCCCGGGGGAATGGCAGGAAGATGGCTTGCGCAAGTTCCAGATGGGATCGCCTTTTCTGATATCGGTCCGTGAATGGCTGCGGGCGCACTGGACCGTTAAGAAATCCGGGATACGCCCCGGGCAGATAGCCTCTTTCGGGGGCATCCGCCTGCAACTTGACTTCCTTGTGCCGACGGCGGGGGGGCTTCGATTCGAGGGGATGATTTTGAGCGACCGTGCGGACGCGAAAGATGTCTTCCGCTCGTTGTCGCTCGTATCAGAAACGGACGCCGGCGAGATGAGCCGCTCGCTCGACGGCCACTTTCAGCCCGTGAAGGCTCCGGCGGAATACCTTGGCCGCGTCGAGGCGTGCCGTTTCGCCATTGAAGTGCCGGTCTTGCCGGGTGAGCGACAGGCATATCGTTGGCGCTCGTCCATGAAGGGTATCACCGTGGACTGGCGGAACGCCGAGTTTTCGCGATATTTCCCGCTTGCGCGGCATGTGCGTTTTTCGTACGCACGGATCGGTGGCATGCTGCTTTCGATCCGTGGCGACGCATTGGTCGCGCGACCCGCGTCCGCGCTGGCGCGGGCGCGGGCGGAAACGCTTCTGTGCCTGAACCTCGTGCGCAAGCATTCTCGCGTCGCGATGAAGGCCCTTGCGCTGCGTTGGATCGTCCGGTTCGCGAGAATGTTTCGCCGTCGTCCCCTGTGGCTTTTCTCCGACCGCATTGATCATGCCGACGACAACGGACGCGCGATGTTCGAGTACGTGACATCGTTGCCGGCATCGGAGAATCCGCCGGAATGCGCCTTCGCGATCTCTCGCAAGGCACCTGAAGCTGCTCAGTTGGGAAAGTTCGGCCGCATTGTCGACATCGAGTCGTTTCGGTACAAGCTGGCGTTTCTGCTTTCGGACTGCGTGGTTTCTGCCTACCACACGCGCATGCACAGATTCCCATTTGACGATCTCTTTGCCGAATACGCCAAGGACCTGGTGCTTCGTCCGCGTTTCATGCAGTTGCGCCACGGCGTCTGCCAAAACGACACGTCGCGGGTGCAGAACAGGTGGTTTGACAATGCATCATTCGTGGCTACGGTTTCAGAACGAGAGCAGAAGTCCATGACAACGGCTTCGTACGGCTATTCGACGCGCGAGGTGAGGTTGACGGGTTTCCCGCGCTATGATCTGCTAGGCGGGGAAACGAAGAAGGTGATCACGCTTATGCCGACATGGCGCGCCGAGCTGATAGACTGGGACGAAAGAGGTCGCCACAAGCCGAGTGCCGCCGCGGCTCGGAGTTCGTTTGTGGGAATGTACGGCGCACTGCTGTCCGACGCCGGATTCATCGACCGCTGCGAACGGGCGGGATTCCGCGTACAAGTCAAAGCCCACCCAAACCTGTCGCCCGTGTTGCCGTTGATCAAAGCGGATTCGCGCGTGCGCTTCCTGGACAAATCCACGGCCTATCGTGAAGTCTTCGCCGAGACGAGCCTGCTTGTCACCGACTATTCGTCTGTCGCGTTCGACTTCGCCTATCTCAGAAAACCGGTGATCTACTTCCAGTTCGACAGGGCGGAGTACTTCGGAGCGACTTATGGCGCAGGTTATTTCGATTGCGCCCGCGACGGCTTCGGGCCTGTTGTGTCAAGCGTGGAAGACCTGAGGCAGGCCATTGTTGCGGCAGTTGAAAGCGGTTGCAGGCTACATGCCGAATACCGTGGGCGCATTGACGCGTTTTTCGCGTTTAACGACAGAGGAAACAGGAGGCGCGTGTACGAGGCGATTCTTGACGCAGCGAATAGACCATGACCAACAGACTTAAATCAATGCTTATAAAAACCGTATTGGGGTTTGGTTTGGCGTTTACGGCGTTTGCGCTGTCTTCCGAATTGCGGCTTGGACTCTTGGTGCCCTGGATTGTCTTGGCGGTTCTTCTTTCCCGTCTTGACTGGGAAAGGTATGGGAGATTCCTGAGGCTTGAATGGGTTGTCTTTCTTGCAGTGGTCTTCCGTGCCGTGTTTTTTTGCGTGAACTATTCAGGCGAGATGGACGTGTTTCAGTGCGGAGACGGCACGCAGTTCTGGAGGTGGGCGCAGGAAGCCGCCGTCGGAGGTTGGCCGGAAGTGAAAAGCTGGACGACTGTCGCGGCGTATGCGGTCATCGTGAAACTTGTGGGATGCCATCTGTCGGTGGCCATTGCGTTCAATTTCGCGTTGCAGTTGATGACGGGTTGGCTGTTGTTCGTGTTCGGCAAACGCGTGTTTGGTTGGTATCAGGGCTTCTTTGCGTGTGCGGTGTATCTGCTTTCACCTACATTTGTATTGCTGACGTTCACCACGCTCAGCGAGCATTTTTTCTATCTGTTCATGGCCTTGGGACTTTGTGCTCTTGAACGGTGGCGGGTCGGGAACTCGTGGAAGTGGGCGGCGTCTGTCGCCGTGTTTGCGTGGCTTGCCACATGGTCGCGCGGGGAAGGGATTCTTCTGCTGGCCGTTGCAGGCAGTTACATGGTTTGTACATTGCTGGAGAAAGTTGGCGACAGGCGCACCATGGTACTTTCCGTCTTGGCGCTTGTTGCAGTCGCGAGTCTTATGGGGCTTGCGGGTTTCACGTTCAACAAATGCGCATTTGGCGTCAACACCGCGTTTTGCTCCAATGACAGCTGGTGGCCGCGCCTGCATGGCGCAAACCTTGAGACGCAAGGGCAACTGGCAAGCAAGATGCAGATCTATGAACAATATCTTGCCGAACATCCGGGAGATCCTGACGGCGTGAGGGCGAAGAAGAAGCCTAACTACTGCCCGCCAGAGCTTGTGCCGTACATAAAAAAGGAAATCGCCCGCCGCTGGGGCGAAATGTCGTTGTGGACGAAGGTGAAATTCATCATGCAAAAGGAACACTACGATTGGACGAATGCGTATGCCGGCAGCGGGCGAAGAAAAGCGCAAGGCATCAGGGGGGGCATCTACGAGGTTGTCCCAGTAGGTGTGTTGCTTTATGCGGCATGGGGGCTGATTTGCATGTTCAGGAAAAGTCAGCAAGTTGAATGGATAGCCATAGCACCGCTTCTCGTCCTGATTGGCATGGCGTGCGTGCTAGTATTGTACGAATCCAACATTCGCTATGGGACGATGCTTCTTGTCCTTATGCCGCTTTATGCAGGAAGGAGGTGTGATGGTATTCAGGATTGAAGTTCTGATTCGCTGTGCGGTTGCGTATCTTGTGCTGCCTCCACTTATCTTTCTTGCTGGTTGGGTCCGCGTCGAGGTGGCGCTTCCATGCATTGTGCTGTCGGTGATTTCATTTGTCTTATTCATGAGGCAAGCCCCATGTGCAGATGGCGATGTGTCTTTGCCGGAGCACGGGCTTGATGGACGTGAGGTTCAATTGTCCGCAGGCACACTTGTGTTCTTGGTGGCGGCGTTGCTCGGATGGTGTGTGTTGTGCGGACAGGGCGGCTTTGTGTGCCAGAAGGGCGATTGGTGCGCCCGCAATGCGCTGTTCCGTGATTTGCTGACGCATGAGTGGCCGGTGATGTATCCGCAAGTCAATGGTGCGCTCTGCTATTACATAGGGCATTGGCTGCCTGCCGCAGTCGTTGGGAAGTCCGTGTTGCATGTTTCTGACTCCGTTGAATTGGCCTGGCGCATTGGGAATGTCGCGCTTGTGTTATGGACATTC
Organism: uncultured Lentisphaerota bacterium; assembly: GCA_900320225.1. GTDB lineage: Bacteria > Verrucomicrobiota > Kiritimatiellia > RFP12 > UBA1067 > RUG572. The sequence goes on along the minus strand of ONRL01000023.1, from coordinate 17,647 downwards.
ATCGGCGTTTTGATTGTGTTGTCGCTGTTGGCAGTCATGTGGAAAAGTTCTTCATTCCACGAAGTGCTGTCGCTTGTCATGGTCGTTTTGTTCTTTGGCGGCCTTGATGTGGTGGGTTATCTGATTAGCCAGGGGCTGGCGGTTGCTTCCGGTGGGGATTTTTCATGGGCGGGAATGACTCATCTTGACAACAGATGGGCGAGGGGTTTTGAGTTCAGCTCGAACACAACGCAATTATCCTGGGTGTTCAATCAATGTGTTCCGGGGTGGTTGGCGACATGTGCAGTGCTGGCGAGCCGGGATTTACGTATAATTGGAATCATTCTTGCGCCTCTCGTTGTTTGCGCGCCGTTCCCGTTAATCGGAATCGGGCTGCTTGTCGTGATTGTTAGTCTGCCGATCGTCCGTAATCTGAAATGGAGGTTCATAAAGGAGGTGTCCTCTCCTGTGAACATGCTTGGCGCTGTTGGCATGGCGTTTGTTCCAATGGCCTATCTGTCTTCAAATGCGCGTCGTGGTGCGAATCGCGATGAATAGGAATTACCGACATGAAAAGGAGGTTTGCGAAATGCCTGAAAAACTTTGTGTTGTGATGCCGGTGTACAATGAGCAGGAGGCCATTGGCCCGGTTCTTGAGAAGTGGGATGCCGCGCTGAAGGATCTTGGCATTGACTACGAGATTCGTCCCTACAATGACGGATCGCGCGATGGTTCGCTTGCCGTCATGCGGGAGGTCGCCGGGCGGCTTGGGCCTCAAATCGACGTGAGGGACAAACCTAACGGCGGACACGGCAACACGATCCTGACGGGTTACCGCGAGGCGGCGGCGGACGGGTTCGATTGGATATTCCAGATCGACTCGGACGACGAGATGGGCCCCGAGAAGTTCGGCGAGCTATGGGCGCACCGAGGCGAATACGACTTCTTGGTCGGGACGCGTCAGGGGCGTGTGCAGCAGCTGCCGCGCAAGGTGATGTCGTTCGTCTCGCGGTTGTGCGTCCGCATTTTCTATGGCAAGTCCGTCTGGGACGTGAATACGCCCTACCGTCTGATGCGCGCCTCGGCGTTCCATGATTTCTATGAAGCGATTCCTCTGACGACATTCGCGCCGAACGTGATTCTGTCGGGGCTTGCCGCTCGCCACAAGTTGCGCTCGCTTGAGATCCAGGTGCCTCAGCACGACCGCACGAGTGGGGAGGTGTCCATCAAGAAATGGAAGCTCTTCAAGGCCGCCGTGAGGAGCTTCTGGCAGACGGTGTCGTTTGCGGTTGGTGGAACGGCATGAACAAGTAGGGGAAATTACGTGGTGGAGACCATGATATGCTGAGGACATTGACTTGCCAGTTGTTGCTGTTTCCGACTCTTGTCGTTCTCCTGGCTTCAGCCAGTTTCTTTTGCGGCATGACGTGTTCGGCATGGCAGTGGTACGTGGCTATTGCCGCTACGTTGGCGGCACCATTCGTCATGCGGGAGGGCAGATCTGCAGCAAGGTTGTCTGGGGCGGCATTTCTCGCCACTCTGGCGATAATGTGGCTTATGCGATTCTTGATCATTGACCATTGGGCCTCCGACATGTTGACTTGCCACCTCCCAATGACAAGGTTGCTTGCGGAGGGATGGAATCCTGTCTTGGATCCAATGGGGGACGCCATCTGTGACCGGTTGGGCATAGACCAATGGGACATGTCGTATCTTCACGTCGTGTTCAGTCCCAAGATGTCTGCGGTATTCAATGCCGTCGCCTGTTCGTTCGTGGGGGATCCATTCGCCATCTCATACTCCATCATCGTCCTTATGGCGTTGGCGTTCCTGCTCAAGGCCATTGACGTCTTTCGCTATTTGCATTGGGGCGCGGGACTTGTCATTTGCGCCGTAACCGTCTTTGGGCTTGATTACGCGCTTTATCTTCCGGTTGACGCCACGATGGCGTTCGCTTCCGGGGGCTTGGCGCTTTCGATGTACGATTCGCTTAGGTGCCGCAAAGTGGACGTGCCGGGACTGGTGCTATTCGGCACATGGACGCTGAACACGAAATTCAGCGGCGTTGTTCCTGTTGCGGTGATGTCGCTTTTTATTATTGGGAGTGTCTTGCGCGGGCGGCTTGCGGGAGGTTCAAGATGGAATTCCGGAACCGCAAAACGCATCACATGCTGCATGGCTGTCCTGGTTGGCGTGACGTTAATCTTGAACTTCAGCCCACTCTTCACTTCTTGGTCTCGCTTCGGCCATCCTTTGTACCCGACGTTTACGGTGGACAAGCAGCGTTGCCCTGTCATGAATCTGGCGTGGGATTTCGATCCTGCCAATGATGATGCGAGGCAAATGGGCCAACTTGGTAACTTTGTGAACGCCTATGTGTCGCCCTGGCTTGCCAGAAAATATTACTCCGTGAAACTGCGGAAGAAAGATTTCTCGCCACGGAGGTATATCTGGGACAAGCGAGACTGGATGCGTGCCGCTCCCATGCGTTGGGATGCGCGTCTCGCAGTCTTCCTTTCCCTGTGTGTCCTCTTGTGCGTACGTCGATATCGTGTCATGGGGGTGGCTGAATTTGTGCTGTTGCTGGCCTTTCCGGGAAAGATGATGGGGTACATGCGGTATCAGCCTTGGGTCTATCTGTTCGAGGCGCTTGCCGTTGTTGCCGCACTTGATGCTGTGATGGGCCTGTTGACGGATCGTTGGCGGAGAAAATGCTGGATCGCATTAGGTTGTTGCGCCATTGCATGGACGGGATGCGCTCTATTGCCCGATGGGATAGAGGCAGTGCGAGTGAAAAGGGAGGAGATTCGCAACGGCATTCCGGACAGGGTATATATCAAGACGTACAAGGCTCCGCGCAAGCCCTTGCCAGTCGAATTGAGGTGTCCTGGGTATTTCGAGCCGCCAAAGTACAGCGTCAACCGCCGAAACAACATCAAACTCTTGTTGCGGCAATTGGGGATTGCGGATGCCGTCCGGGTCGTAGGCGACTGTCTTCCCCGCGATGCCAAGGGGTATCGCCTCACGCGGTTCGGGTATGCCGTCAAGGAGAATTGCAATGACTAAACCAAACCTGGCCAATATTGCAATCGTCTTGCCGATATTCAATCCGGAACCATGTCTCGGTGCCCTTGTTTCAGGGTTGTTGGAGATATTTCCGGTCGTCGTCGTTGTTGATGATGGAAGCGTTGAACATGAAGAAGCCTTTGATTTGCTTCCGCCAGAAGTCCGCGTCTTGCGTCATGGGGAGAACAGGGGAAAGGGCCGCGCGATGAAGACCGGATTGGCATACGTTTCCGAAACGTGGCCGGACGTCAACTTTTGTTGCTTTGCTGACGGAGACGGGCAGCATAGAATGGCAGATGTGGCCAAGGTGGCTGCCAGAAGCATTGCCACTGGCAGGGTTTGCCTCGGAGTGCGTAGATTTGATTCAGGGAATGTCCCTGTGGGAAGTCGGTTCGGAAACGCCATTACGGCATTTCTGGTGAGAATGATGTATGGTCTTTCGATATGCGACACGCAGACCGGCCTTCGGGTGATCCCAAGACGGTTGTTCGCAGATTTGCTGAACCTGCCTGGGGAGCGATATGACTTTGAAATGCGGTTGTTCGGGCTGCTGAACAGACGGCATGAGAGTCTGGAGACAATTCCCATTGACACTGTGTACATTGCCGGCAACAGAGCGTCACACTTTAGGCCATTGCTTGATTCGTGGAGAGTTTATCGAAGCCTGTTTGCTGAACGCATGAGGTTTGTTGGCTTTTGCATGTCGAGCATCGTTGCGTTTGCCGTGGACAATCTGATCTTCTCAATTTGCGTGCTTTTGCTGCAAGGTGGTCCCATGACGCGCAGCAACATGATATTGATTGCCATAGCCATTTCTAGGGCGGTCTCTTCCACGGTGAATTATCTTTGCAACAGAATTTTCGTGTTCCATTCCAATTGCCTTATGCCAATGTCATATATGAGATATTGGATTTGCGCATTGATTGTCGTGACACTGTCATATTCTGGCACGGCAACCCTCTCGGCCCTTTTTGAAGTACGTGGACTGATGATTACCGCAATGAAGATTTGCGTAGAAGTGTTGCTTTTTCTGCTGTCGTATAAACTGCAGAAAACTTGGGTTTTCAGGCGGACAACACAGGACTGCCACAGCAGGTGAATTACGGAGGAAGTTACGGTATGCGCCCCAGTGGGATTATGGTATAATGGATGGTGATGCAGCGGATGAATAGGAGATAGACAATGAACCAGACGCCTGTCATAATCCCAGGATGCGGGGAAGGTGATGTTTTTCTGCGGTCACGGAGGACGAAGATGCATTTTAAGACGAAAATGATGAAGTTGCTCTTGGTTGTTTCGGCAATCGTTGCTGTGCCTGTGTTAGGATGCGCGGTTGTCAGATACCTTCTTCATCCCCTCGCAATCCTGGCCGGCGCGCTGTTTTGCACTTTCTTATACGCCATCTGGCGGTATCACTTGGAAAAGAAAGTATTTCTGCTCATTTTCCCTCTCATGTTTGTCTTACAGTATGTGGTATGGAGGTGTCTTGCGGTTGATGGCGCGGGGTGGGACATGGCGGTTATTGTCAGAAATGCAAAGCTCTTGGCGGAGGGCGGAAACGTCGAAGAATATTTTGCGCAATATACGAACAATATTGCTGTACTTTGTGTGTTTGCCGGTATCTTTCGCATGACGCGCGTGTTGTTCGGGTGCATGCCAGATTCTTCTCTCGCCGTATTGAATATCGTGCTTGTCAATTCGTCTATCCTTTTCAATGTGTGTACAACCAGGCGATTGTCGGACGCGCGGACAGGTTGGTTTGTTGGTGTGGTGATGCTTTTCTTTGCGCCTTTTTATCTGTTTATCCCAATTTTCTACACTGATACGTTGGCTTTGTTCTTCGTTTCGCTTGGACTTTTGTTTGCTTTGTGGTTGAGTGAGGTATGGCAGAGACGGACGAATGGCTGGCTGAAGAAAAGTGCGCTGGCAGTTCTCGGCGGCGTTTTGTTTTCCGTTGGTTTTGTCGCAAAAGGAATCCCTGCCATTGTTATGATAGCGATGAGTGTCCTCATGTTTTTCAAGCTTTCGCTTCGCCGATTCTTTATCGTTATGATTCTTGTCTTTGCGGGATTCTTTGCAGGTGTTTGGGGCTGGGAGTCTGCTGTTGTGAAGATAGGGGGCATCACGCAGGATGCGTTGGACAGGTGTAGATTCCCCTTGACTCACTTTGTGATGATGGGATTAAAGGGTATTGGGGCGTATGATGAGCCAGATGTGTTATATACTCGGTCATTCCCGACCTATGCCGAAAAGAAAGCGGCAACGGAGAAAGAAATTGTCAAGCGGATTCGTTCGTTTGGCCTGGTCGGGCTTGTCCGGCATGCGTTGCACAAGGTAGGTTTCACATGGACATCGGGAACATGTGGCCCCGAGGCGTATCTGGCCTTTAATGCGGGGGTGCCAGTAGCGAGAGTCGGGCTACGAGCCTTGGTCTTGGACGGCGGTCGTCCTGATGGAGGAGATTTATGGCGGCGAAGGATTGTGCGCGCGTTTTGTCGTGGTGAAGCCATTTTTGTGTCATTGTTTGCCTTGGGGTATTTCCTGGCCGTCCTAAAGGGGTGGATTAAAGAGTTGAATGGTCTCGTCATCTCTCTGTCCTTTGTCGGAGGTGTATTGTTCCTTGTTTTGTGGGAGACGCATCCCCGCTATACCTTTAGCCTTATGCCCACGCTCTTGATCATGTCAGCGCTCATGTTTACCAACATCATGCGCCGGATCGAGGGAGGGGCGGAGCGAGAACGCACAAGACTTAAAAGGGCCATGGACGTTCACGTTGACAATCTGGATAACAGGGCGGAGCCCGTCCCCGTCATCATCCCGGTCTTCGGTCGTGAGGATGTATTTGGAACCATCGCTCTGCTGCGGTCGCAGACCTATGCCGCGAACCTCCGGTTCATCGTGATCGACAACGGAAACGGGCCGGAACTGTCCGCCCGCCTTGCGGCGCTGGCCGGCGACGACTGCCGCGTCGTTCGGTTCGACGAAAACCGCGGCGGGTCGGCTGCCTACATCGCGGGCATGGATTTCGCACGAAAGAACTATCCTGAATCCAATTATGTCTGGCTGCTGGACGACGATGCGCGGCCGAATCCCCGGACGCTTCCTGTGCTTGTCGAGACAATGGATCGGCTCCTCAGGACCGGTGAGAAGGTCGCAAGCGTCGGCTCGACGATGGTGGACAAGGCCGACCCCGACAGGATCATCGAATGCGGTGCCGCGTTTGTGCTTTTGTTGGGTCAGGTCTTCGCCCACCTCCGCGGAAGGCGTCTGCACCGCGTCGGCTCGCGGACGCTGCGTGTCGGCTATGCGGCGGCTTTCTCGCTTCTGGTGAACGTCCAGGCGGTTGAGGCGTGCGGCTTCTGGGAGGACGTCTTCATTCACCTTGATGACATCGAATGGGGCCTGCGCGTATCGAAGGCCGGCTGGCGCAATTACGCGACAACCGCCTCCACGGTCGTCCATCCCAAGGGAGGGCCTAACAAGGCCGGGGCCTGGGTATGCTATTATGACAGCCGCAATCTGCTGTGGTTGGCCGCAAAGTACGGCCCCGTTTACGTCCTGGCGGCGAAAGCGCGCGACTTCCTGAAGAACCTCCGTGGCTGGCTGATGGGCCACCGCCGCGAACGCATCCCCTACCGCAAGCTCGCCCACGCCGATTTCAAGGCCGGCATTCGCCGCACGCGCGCGGAGGTCATTTCCGCCGTGGAAGGAACTTCCGCTTCAGGAAGCGAATGATCTTCGTCGGCCAGTGCTGGGATTCGGCGTTTTGCCGTTTTTACGAGGCAATCCCCTCGAGACGTTCGCGTGTCCTGTCCGCACTTTTTTGAGCGAGGGAAGTTCAGGTAATAAATAATGTGATATAATATAACGCAATGCGGAGAGTTTCGGTCATAATTCCTGTTTATAACCAGGAGCCTTACCTTACAGAGTGCTTGGATTCGGTGTTGGCGCAGACATTGCACGACATCGAGGCCATATGCGTTGATGATGGTTCGACCGATGGCTCGGGGCAGGTCCTGGATGAGTATGCCGCACGCGATTCGCGCGTGAAGGCGATCCACCAGGCCAATGCCGGCTCCGGCCCGGCGCGCAACGCCGGCATGGACGCGGCGTCTGGCGAATTCATCGCATTCATGGATCCTGACGACATGTACCCCGACGCAAAGGTCCTGGAGGACCTGTACGCCGCGGCCGTCGCTAACGGCGCCAAGGCCTGTGGGGGAAGCTTCATGGAGTTTCTGCCCAATGGTGCGGAGCGCACAAAGTATGAAGGACCGATGTCCGGCATGGTCTTCTCTCAGGACGGTTTTGTTGATTATCGTGACTGGCAGTTCGACTACGGGTATGTGAGGTTCATCTATTCACGCCACATGATCCAACGGGCGGGAATCCGATTCCCGGCGTATGCGCGCTATCAAGACCCGGCGTTCTTCGCGCGGGCAATGGTGGCGGCCGGAAGGTTCTACGCGCTTAGGCGCGTGACGTATCGGTGCCGCATACACGGCGGCGGTGTCGCCTGGGCGGCGGCGGGGGCACGACGCTTCAAGGCTCTCTGCGACGGACTCCGGGACGTAGCGGAATTCGCTCAGGCGAACGGCCTTGGCGAACTTGCCGCGCTTCAGCGCGAAAGGGTTCTCCACAACTTCGGGGAACTCTTCTTTGACGATGCACTCTGTCGGATGGCGAAGTGGAGAGCCTGGCGGCTTTTCAAGGCACTCGGTTTCCGCTGTCGCGTGCGCCGGTGGCATGTTTGGTTGGGGATCGAGCCTTCGTCCCTTGTTTCGTACGCTGTCGACCGGCCGAGCCCAATCCCCGGAGGTGCGGACGAACGACTTCGGCGGATATATGCCGGCGATCTTGAGAATTTCGGAAAGGCGTACGCCGACGGTATGGCCGAAATCAGACGAGGAGGCAAAGACAATGTCTGACATTGCAGTGATCATTCCCGTGTTTGGACGGGAGGACGTATTTACGACCGTTAGATTCCTGCGAGATACGAAGGAGGCGCTGCGCCTGCGTTTCATCGTCATCGACAACGGCAACAAGCCGGATCTTTCCGAACGGCTGGCCACGCTCGCGGCGCCGGACTGCGAGGTGGTGAAGCTTCTGGTGAACAGGGGCGGATCCGGTGCCTACAGGGCCGGGATGCAACGGGCGCTTGAGATCGACGGCATCGCCTATCTCTGGCTTCTGGACGATGACGCCATGCCCAATGCGCAGACGTTGCCGGGCCTTCTTTCCGTTTTTGAAGAGGAAGGCGCACGTGGCGGGAAACCCGTGGGCGCGGTTGGCAGCGCCATGCTCGGCAAGGCCTTCCCGTTCAAGGTGACGGAAGTCGGCAGTGAGGTGCGGACCTGGCGAGGCGGGATGAAGCGCCGCTTTGATCGCAAGGACATTCGCGACCTCGGCGATCGTACGGACGACGTGGATTTCTGCGCCGCGGCGTCACTGCTCGCCAGTCGCGAAGCGGTGGAGAAGGCGGGCATCTTCGCGGACATCTTCATCCACTGGGACGACATTGACTGGTGCTACCGCGTGCGCGAGGCCGGCTTCCGCGTGATGGCGACGACCCGTTCCACGGTGAACCATCCGGAGGACACGGGCAAGGCGTCGGAATGGATCATCTACTACGACGTGCGCAACAGCCTGTGGTTCGCGCGGCGGCATATCCCGTTGCTCGCACGGTGGCTCTGGCGGTACTACACCTGGAAGGGGACGCTGTGGTGCCACTACCACGGCAAGAAGGCGACGCTGAAGATGGTCGACCTTGGCGTTCGGCATGCGAAGACGGGCGAATTGCTGATGCGAAGCGAACTGCCGCTCAAGCCCTGCGAAAGGAGCATCGCGGAGATCGTGCGCGATGCCGACTACGTGGGGGTGCTGGCGCGGCCGAAAGACGTCGGCGAGGCGATGCGGAACGCGCTAGTGGAAGCCGGCGCCAAACGGTTCGACGTGATCATCTGCCGCCGCGAGAACACCAACAAGGTGTGGAAATACGTCCTCGCCTTTGCCGCGCAGATCCGCATGCAATTCGTCATCTGGTGCGCGAAGAGGCCGGTCGTGTTCCAGGATCCGTTCTGCGTGGCCAACTATCCGATCAGGTTCTTCTCCGCCAAGAAGTATTTCTTCGCGGCGGCCAACGGCAGGGCGGAGATCCTGCCTGATGCGGTTGATGAGTAGGAGTCGACAAGATGTTGAGGTTGTTCCTGGTATTCCCCATTGCCGTTGTCCTGCTGGCTTCGGTGGCGTTTCTGTTCGGCGGATGCTGCGCCGCATGGCAGTGGTGGCTCGCGACCGCCGTCGCCGTGGCGTCAGGATTCTGGCGGCGTACGGCGCGGGATGGCGTCCGCACGGGATTGATTTTCCTTTCGTGGATGGCAATCGTCTGGGTCGGTTGTGGGTTGGCGGTCGCCCCAAATTGGTTCGACGAGAGCGTCTATCACATACCGGCCGTCAGGATGCTGGCGGACGGATGGAATCCGCTCTTTGTCAGCACGCCTGAAGAACTCCTGCGCGCGACCGGTTTCGAGGCTACGGATTTCAGAGTCGACCACGTTCTTTTCATGCCGAAGATCGTCTGGATATTCTCTGCCGTTGCTTACTTTTTCACGAATGACATTCTGAATCCGCTTGTACCGATCCTGTGGTTCCTCGTGCCGGCGGTGATGATGCGGGTATGGAGGTCGATGGAGGGAACGTCGCTTGTCTGGAAGGCGCTCGCCGTTCCGCTCGTCTATTGCCTCTTGCTCAACTCCGCCTACGTCGTTGACGTCGTCGTCCAGCTTGCCGCGATCGGGCTGCTCCTGTCGTTTGAAGAGACGCTCTCCGGCCGACGCATCGACGTCCTTTCGCTGGTGGCCTTTTCGTTCTGGATGATGGGGGCGAAGGCGCCGGGCCTCGTACACGGGGGCTTTTTCTGGACGATATTCCTTCTTTTTGCCTTTTTCAAGAAGGTCGGTTGGCGGCCGCTTGCACTGGTTGTGGCGGCGGTTTCCATCTTGCTCGCGCTTGCGTGCGCCACGCCTTACCTGACGTCGATACGCCACTACGGGCATCCGTTCTATCCGAGTTATTCGTTTGACGAGAAGCGGTTCCCGGTACGAAACATCACGGAAGATTTCATAACCGGCCAGAACGAGGATGCCGCCAGCATGGGCTTCGTCGGGAAGTTCGTCAATTCGTACATTTCGCCGCCATTGGCACGTGCATGGTATCGTTGGCGGATGCAGAAGCCGGATTTCATGCCGTATTCGCAGAATTATCGGCACTATCCCAATGACGGAGACGGTTCTGAGCCAACCCGGCGAAGCATGCGCATCGCGTTTTGGTTTTCGGTCGTCTTGATGACGGTCGTGGTCGCCAAATCGTTCCGCCCGCTTGCGCTGATGATCGTGCTGGGAATCGCGGTCGTCCCTCTGCCGCTGATGGGTTACATACGATATATCCCATGGTGGTTGTCGCCATGCCTGTTCCTTTACGTCGGGCTTGTGCGCGACGGCAAAAGGGGAAGATGGAGGTATGCGTTGGCGTGCGTTATTCTGCTGGGAATCTTTTCCGTCCGTCCGTACACGTTGGCGCGTAAATTCGAATATACGATGACGCTTGTGGATGAACGGCGCCAATTGAGGGAAATGTTGACCGAAGAAAGAGAGCTTCCGCCAATACGGCCCTATGTGAAGTTCTCCCTTGCTCAACTGAAAATGATGCGACGTGAGTTCCCGTCGTTGGCCAAGGCGGAATTGTTGCCCTATTTCAAGAAACGGGCACGGGAATTTAGGCGCGCGAATCTGGAACTCCCCGGAAAGCTTTTCATTTTCGACGATCCGAAGGAAATGCGCCGATATGCGCATGTCGTTCAGGAAGGGACCATGCAACGTGTTGAATATGTCGTGCGAACATGCTTCAAGACGCTTCCGATTGCGATCGTCGAGCGTATCGGATCGATATTCGAATGTCGTAGAGAAGGAGACGCCAGATGAGAAGACTGTCACTTGTGATCCCGTGCTACAATGAAGAGTCCACTCTCGCCGGAATCGTGGAAGAAGTCCTGAAGCTGCGCTCTTCAGACCTTGGACTGGAGCTTGTCATCGTCGACGACTGCTCGAAGGACTCGAGCCGTGCCGTGGCGGAGCGGCTTGCCGCCGATCATCCGGAAATCAAACTGTGTTTCCACGAGAAAAACCGCGGCAAGGGGGCGGCGCTCAAGACGGGCTTTCTCGCCGCGACCGGCGACTACGTGGGCATACAGGACGCCGACATGGAGTACGATCCGCGCGACTACACGAAGATGCTTCGCCCGCTGGTCGACGGTCGCGCCGATGTGGTGTTTGGCTCGCGTTACCTCAAGCGGGAGGACAGAATCGTCCTCAGGTGGTGGCATACCGCCATGAATCGATTTCTCACGTGGTGGAGCAACGTGTTGTCGGATCTTGACGTGACCGACATGGAGACGTGCTACAAGCTCTTCCGGCGTGAAATCATACAGAAGATCGCCCCGTGCCTGAAGGAAGAACGCTTCGGGTTCGAGCCGGAGGTCGTCGCCCGCGTCGCCTGTCTCGCCAGAAAGGAAGGGCTTCGCGTGTCGGAGGTGGCCATCGGCTATCGTCCTCGTTCGTTCAAGGAAGGCAAGAAAATCGGCTGGCGGGACGGTGTCCGCGCACTCTGGTGCATCTTCAAGTACAATCTGATCGGGTGAGCCGGTCGGTGAGGACCTTGCGCCATGCAGCGCCTGCTTCTCATATTCCCGACGGCCGTCGTGATGCTGGCTTCGGCGGCCTTTGTCTTTGGCGGCCGTTGCGCCGCATGGCAGTGGTGGCTTGCGTCCGCCGTGGCCGTCGCGTCCGGCTTCTGGCGGCGGACGGCGCGCGATGGCGTCCGTACGGGATTGATCTTCCTTTCGTGGATGGCAGTTGCCTGGGTCGGCTGCGGGCTGGCGGTCGCTCCAAATTGGTTCGACGAGAGCGTCTATCACATACCCGCCGTCAGGATGTTGGCCGACGGATGGAACCCGCTTGTCGATCGGACGCCAGAGGCTGTTCTCCATGCGGCCGGTTTGGACGTAGGAGATTGTCGCATCGACCATATCGTCTTCCTGCCCAAAATCGTCTGGGTGTTTGACGCGGTGGCCTTCCACTTCACGGGCGATCTGCTCAACCCCATGGTTCCGATCATGTGGTTTCTCTTCCCGGCGGTCGTCTTGCACGTCTGGCGTGCGATGGAGGGGACGCATGTCGTCTGGAAGTTTCTGGCCGTGCCTCTTCTTTATTGTCTGCTGTTCAATTCCGCATACTTGATCGACTCCGTGGTCGCCCTTGCCGCCATCGGGCTTTTCCTTTCGTTTGAAGAGGTTCTCTCTGACCGGAGGACAGACGTTCTTTCTCTTGCCGCATATTCCTTCTGGATGATGGGGGCCAAGACGAACGGACTTTTCCACGGCGGCCTGTTCTGGGCGGTTTTCCTCGTGTTCGCACTTTGGCGCAAGAAGCTTTCCAAGAAACTCTATGCGGTGATCGGAACGGTCGCCTTGATGCTCGTGGTGGCATGTGCCAGCCCTTTCCTGACGTCTCTTCTTGACTATGGCCACCCGCTTTATCCCCAATACACATCAGACCAGAAAAGGTTTCCCCGACGGGAGATGGCGTGGGAATTCGCCACATGCCAGAATGCAGATGCGGCGCAGATGGGCTATGTCGGGCGTTATGTGAACGCATTCGTCAGTCCACCGCTCGCGCGTGCGTGGTACCGATGGTGGCTGGACAAACCTGCGTTCAGTCAGGAATCGGCCGTTTGGCGCCACTATCCTACCGATGGCGACGGCAGCAGCCCGACACGTCGCAGCTCCCGGATTGCGTTCTGGGTCTCGACACTGTTGCTCCTGTTTGCCGCCCGGAAGCCGTTTCGTCCGATCGCGCTGATGGTACTATTGGGCATTGGTTCCGCCCCTCCCCTGATGTTGGGATACATAAGGTACATTCCGTGGTGGCTCGCTCCGATCTTGCTTCTTTACGTAGATTCCGTTCGCCGTCACCGCAGACCGTGGCAGATGCTTGCTTTGGTACTCCTGGCCGGTACGTTCGCGTTGCGTCCGTACACGCTGGTGAAGAGGATTGAATATGCTGCGGTTCTTGTGGACGAAAGGCGTCAATTGCTGGAGATGCTGGGCCAGGACGGGCCACTCGGGCCTATGCGTCCCTGCATGAGAGCGTCTTTGGGCGAGCTAAAGCTGGTGCGCCGTCATCTCCCGGCTTTGCAGAAGGCCGTATTGTTGCCCTATTCCAAGCGGCGGGAACGGGAATTCAGGCGTGCGCACCTGGAAGTTCCCGGAAAGTTGTTCTTTTTTGACGAAGAAGCGAAAATGCGCCAGTACGCCTTTACGGTTAAGGAAAAGACGTTCATGGGATTCCTGCTACGCGTCTGCACGAGGACGTTGCCGCTCGCGATCGTCGAGCGCATCGGATCGATCTTTGGCAAGCGAAACAAAGAGGTGGGGTCGCATGTACAATGACAAGAAGATCGCGGTGGTGATGCCGGCGTACAATGCAGAGAAGACGCTTCGCCGCACGTTCGACGAGGTCTGTGCCCAGCGGATCGTGGACGTCGTGATTGTCGTGGACGATTGTTCGCGTGACGCGACGTCGGATGTTGCGGCGGGCCTTTCCTCGCCAGGCCTGGAAGTCGTGACGCTACGCCATCCCCAGAACAAAGGTTATGGCGGTAACCAGAAAAGCTGCTATCGACTGGCTCTCGAGCATGGTGCGGACATCGTGATCATGGTCCATCCAGACATGCAGTACACGCCGAAGCTCATCACGGCCATGGCATCGATGATCGCGGCGGGACTGCATCCATGCGTTCTCGGTTCGCGCATACTTGGCGGACATGCGCTGATGGGCGGCATGCCGCTCTGGAAGTATGTGGCCAACAGGTTTCTGACATTTGCAATGAACATTCTGCTCGGGACGAAGCTCTCCGAGTTCCATACGGGCTACAGGGCGTTCTCCGCCGATCTCATCAGAAAACTTCCTCTTGGCCACAACACCGACGATTTCGCCTTTGACGCCCAGATGCTGGCGGAAATAGCGTGGTGCGGTGGCTCGATAGGTGAGGTCAGCTGCCCCACGGTGTACATTCCAGAAGCATCTTCCATCAACTTCCGCCGCAGCTGTACGTATGGGTTCGGCTGCCTTGGAACAAGTTTGTTGTATCGGCTTTGCAAGTGGCATCTTGCAAAGAGCGAAAAATTCCCCAGACCATGAACATGATGACGATAACTCCAGTCTCGGCATCCGCCGCACGCGTGGAGGTCATTTCCGCCGTGGAAGGAACTTCCGCTTCAGGAAGCGAATGATCTTCGTCGGCCAGTGCTGGGATTCGGTGTGGAGGACGGGGAGTTCGGCGTAGGGGATGTCGTTTGCCCGGATCCAGACGTCGAGCAGGCGTTCGCCGACGAAACCGAACACGCGGCGGTCGTTGGCCGAATAAGCGGAGATGTCCAATCGCTTTTCGAGCTCGAAGAGGATGTCAAAGAGCCAGGCGCAATAACGGTCGAGAAGGGGGCGCTTCATGACCAGCATGTTGAAGCGGTGCCCCTTTGTCGATTTCATGGTGGCGTCGAACGCTTCAAGACAATCCGGGTGCCGTTCGGCGATGATTTCGCGTGTGAGGTCCAAGTCGGCCGCGTGGTGCGCGTGGGCATACTGCGAATAGGTCGTCTCAATGAAGTAGTTGCGCTTTCGGGGCAGGACGCAATCCGTCCGCGAGAGAAGCGACTCAATCGCTTCAAAGGAGACTTTGAAGAACCGGCGGTAGTGGCACAGGCCGATTGCGTCGACGTCGGACAGGTTCTTCCAGGCCCAGTAAAGCCCCGTCAGTTCGCAGTAATTGGGGTTCCTCGAACTGATGTTCTCGCCCGTGTCGTCCGTGGCAAATCCAATCGACGGCTTGCCGGCAGCGCCAACGTGCAGGGGGATGAACGATTCTCCGCTTGGCGGAGTGAACGCCTTATGCGTCGCGATGACGATCTTGACAATCATGTCATCCAACTTGCTGTTTGGCTTCCCTGGAGCGGCGTTGGCCTAGTCGGTGTCCAATGGGCCGTAGAGATCTTCGTCAAACTCGCCATCTGGATTTTCAGCTGCCCATTTCGCCAAGTCTTCAACGGTCTTGATGTCTTCGCCGGTGACGAGCTCCATCGTGCCGACAATCAGCTTTTTGGCTTCGGGCGTTCCGTCTTGGCAAATGGTGAAGATCGTATTGGCCGCGACCGAATTGCGCATGTTGGAGATTTCCATGAAAATCTGCTCGAGGGCGTCGGAGTCTGTTATAACCGTACTGGCCAACGAAACAATCTTGGCGCGTTCACGATCACCCAACGAGATGTCGCTTAACGCCTGCTCGAACTGGTCGAGGGCCATTTGGGCGACTTCCTCGTTCGCGTCTGCAATGAAGCCAATCAGCTCCGGCAACCCCTGCGCGCCAAACCAGCTAATCGCCTCAATCAATTTCTTCTTCAGGGCCACGGGCATGCCATCAGTGTTCCTTCCCAATGAACCCTTTGGGGCGTTCTGGGCCATCTCAAGCACCTGCCTGATTTGGCTGAAATCTTCATTGTCCAAGGCTGTCTGCAAGGACGCTAACACCTTCCGTGCCAGTTCGGTGAGCTCTTTTTCTTCCTCGTTGTCCAAGAACATGCTTGGTTTTACACGAGTCTCCAATTTGATGTCCTTCTCGGACCCCCGCCGCGCTCCTTGGATCTTTCCTTTTCTCGTGGAGCGGTGGTTGGCTTTCTTGGGCCGGCTCTTTTCCGCTTTATTTTCCAAAGTCGGCCGTGCGGAGTTGGAGGAATCGGATCCACCATCCATGCTCATAAACGCAATTCCAGCGCCGATGAGCAGGATAACCAGGCCGATTGAGCCATATTTTAATTTTGTATCCAACTTCATACTTATACAATATGCAGACGGCGGATGGGAATGACAAGAATTTTTGATATTTTTTTATCGCCCTCGTCGGCAACGCGCGCCTCCTCACCTGCGACGGGATGCGCAAGAAGGGTGAAGAGCGGCGTATACTCGTCGGGGCGTACCAGCGGCTCATGGCGGACGACGACGTGCAGTCCGAGGTGACGCTCGACGACCTGTTCGCGTTCTAAGAGACATCGTCATCATCAGGTAATTTGCCATGCGAGATAAAACGAAGCCGTTCAGGAATAATCTCGCAGCTATTGACTCAGAACCAGAGGGAGAACCAGTTGGACGGATCATCCACGTTGGAGACCGACGCAAAGTCGGACACGGGGATGGTCTTGGACTCCGGCCCGCGCGAGAGCGTGAGGAACCAGGCCTGCGGCACGCCGGCGTTCTCGGCGGTGTGCGGCGCGGGGCGGAGCGACGCCTTCCAGCCGTAGCCCCTCACCGTAGTGAAGCCCAACGTCTCGGCGCGTGACGTGCCGGCGAGGCGGCCCTTGGCGAGCACGAGCGGGCCGCGGAAGACGAGCATCGCCGGATCGTGGCGGGAGAGTCCCGCCATGTCCGGCGTGTACCATTCCATGAAGTGGACGGTGTACTGCAGGACGTCCAGGGAATGACGCTGCGGCGAGGGCGGGATGCTTTCCGTGCCGGCGGGGATGTCCTCCGTGCGGGGCGACATGTCGAAGGCGAGCGTCCACGCCTTCTCGCCGGCGGGGGCGTCCACCTCGAACCAGCCGTTCTTCGCGGTGACGGTCTGACCGTTCAGCTGAAAGGTTTGCGACCAGCGCGGCACGCGGAAGCGCACCTTGCCCGCCTGCTCGCGCGTCACCTTGACGGTCACGGGCGTGTCGGCGTAGGGGTAGCCGCCGGAGATGGCGACCTTCGCGCCGGGGAGGTTTGCCGTGGCGTCCGAGTAGAGGGCCACCATCACCGCGCCGTCGGGGGCGACGCCGCCCACGCTGTTGGCGAAGTCGAAGTAGGTGCGCATCATGTTGTCGGGGCAGCACTGGTGCTCGAACATGCCCGTCTGCGGCGGCGCGGAGAGGTGGCGCGTGCCGTGCGAGCGGATGATGTGGGCGCCCCAGCGTCCGTCACGCCACACGCCGGCGAGGAAGGCGTTGTAGAAGGCCTCTTCGATGATGTCGGCGTACTTCGCGTCGCCGGTGAGGAGGAGCAGTTCGCGGTTGAGGCGGATCCAGTGCGTCACGTCGCAGAGTTCGGTCATGCCGTTTACGTGGTGACGGGCATCGAGGAAATGGTCGAAGTAACCAGCCGAGCGCATCGGGTTGAGTTCTTCGTCCATGAGGTGTTTGTGGTAGGCGAGGACGGCGTCGAGGACGCGCTTCTCGCCCGTCGTGCGGTAGTAGTCCACGAGGCCCTCCAGGCAGCTCTGGGTCTCGTACGCCTTCGCCCAGAACGCGGCCTCGGGATACCAGGAGCAGATCTTCTCCTTGCGGAAGGCGTCGCGGATGATCCGGCCGGGGTTGGCGGGTTCGGCGTCCATGGCGTGCACGATTTCCTTGGAGAGGTCGAGATAGGCGGGGTTGCCGGTGATGTGGTAGAGTTCCAGCATCGGGCGGAGGATGCTCATGGACGAGATGCCGTTCCACGCGCCGGTCTTGTCGAGCGTGAGG
>ONRL01000074.1 GCA_900320225.1 uncultured Lentisphaerota bacterium | reverse complement strand
GTCCGCATCGCGCCGGAACGTCTTCTCCGCCTCGATCTCGTCGCGCGAGGAATACCGCGTGCGCTCCTTCTCGTCACCCTTCTTCACGAATCCGTGGTCGGTGTAGATGTAGGCGTCGTGGATGATTTCCTTCCACTCGCCACTTGCATCCCTGCGCCACACGCCCGCAACGGACCCCGTCCGGCGCAATCGCACGCGCAGCGCGCCCGTCTCGAACACCCAGCCGCCCGCGACGACCTTCAGCCGTTCGTCGCCCGTTCCCAGACCGTGCGGCAGTTGCGCAACCTCGCGCATCGCCACCGGCGTCTCGGGATCTGTCGCGATGTGGAAGCCCGGCTTCCCGTCCTTCGAATCAAGCAGCTTCACGCGCACGCCGGCCGGCGGATGCCATGCGTAGACCTTGCCGTTCTCCGCGTATCCCACCGCCGACGTCTCCTCCGTGAAGCCGAATGGCGCGAGCGCCGAGTCGAAGAAGCACGGACCTCCCTGCGGCAGACGGTAGATCGAGCCCGGGCCTTCCGTCCCCGCGAAGTGGGGATGGCGCACGTAGAACGGACTCAGGAACGTGCCCTCCGCCGTACGGGCGAACCACACCTTGCCGGTCGGCGCAGGCTCCGCCAGCGGTACGGCCTTCCCGTCACGGTAAACGGCATAACCGAAGGCGGGCAGCTCAATCGGGAACGACGCGCCTCCGCGCACGGTGACCGTGCCCGAAATGGGATAGGCGTTGAAGTTGACGGCCGGCACCACCTCGCTCGGCCGCGCAGGAGCGCGGCCCTCCCGATTCTGCGAACCCTTCAGGAGACACGTCCAGACGCCGGGCGGTGCCGACGTGGCGAGATAGTCCGGCGTTCCGCGCCGCAGCTCCGGCACGCGCCGACGCAAGTCGAAAATGCGCCGGTACGCGAACACGTGTCCGTCCTCCTGCTCCTGGTAGACGAGCGGGATTCCCGGGATGAACGAGATGAAGGCCTGGCACGCCTCCGAGGCGGCGCTCCCCAGCCAGAGCGCGATGCGCATCTGGTCGTGGTTCTCGAGGTAGCGCATGCGCACGAGGTCGGGGATCGACGCGTAGTGCTGCTCGTGCAGCCATCGCGAGAGGCGTGGCACGAGGACGTGCACGTCCTCGTCGCGGAAAAGGGAGAACAGGGAACCGAGCGGGAAATCGTAGATCGCGTCCGACACCGCGCCGAACTGGTTCTCCCCCACTTCGGCGAGGTTGGCGGAGTCCTGCCGGACGCCCTTCACGGCCGCGCGCAGGGCGCGCTGCATCGCGAAGCCGCCCTGCGAAACCGAGAGGCTGGCGCGCGCGTAGGGGACGTCCTCGGCCCAGCTCGGGATCTTGCTCCCGCTCACGGCGTCGATGCGGAAGCCGTCGAGGGCGTATGTGCGCGTGTAGAACGCCACCACCTTCGCCATGTAGTCGATCCAGCCGGGATGGAGGAAGTCGAAGCACCAGTAGTTCAGCGACTCGCCCTCCTCCGTGCGCACGAGCCACTCGGGATGGTCTTTCGCGCGCTGGAACTTGTCGCTGCCGCCGTGCGGCACGCAGTCCTGCCACACCTTCATCCCGAGCGCATGCGCCTTCGCCGTGAACGCCTTGTAGTCGTCCGGCGTGCCGATGCCGTCCTGGAGACGGTAGTAGTCGTCCGGCCAGTAGATGCTGCGGCTCTCGAGGGGCAGGAGCCACACCGAATTGCAGCCGAGCGCGGCGATGTCGGGGAGACGCTCCGTTGCGCGCGGGAAACCGCCCCAGTCCCTGCACCTGCTGCCGATCGTGCCGCCGGGATGGAGCGAGTAGAGGACCATGTCCTTCAGCCAGCCCGGGCGGTCCGCCGGCGGTACCTGCCCGACGAGGCGGAACCACCGGTGCAGACCGCGCAGCGCGTCCTCGCGCGTGCCTTTACCGAAGACGATCCAGGCGTCGCCGATTTTCTGCGGCCGGTCCTTGCGGACGTGCCCGCACGTCGTGAAGGCGTACTCCGCCGTCAAGCCGCCTTCAGCGTCCACACGAAGGCGGTTCACGGCGTTGTCGCCATACGGCACGAGCGTGTTCACCGACCATGTCACCGACACTCCCCTGCCGTCGTCGGCAAACACGAGGTAGGGATTCCGCCATGAATGGTATATCATCCCGTCCTTGAAATCACGGGCCGGAACGTCGAGGCCGGGCATCTGGCCAGGTATGGAGAAGCCCCCTTCCTTCCCGCAGTCGAAACGCAGTCCCTGCGCGCGGAACGAACGGATCTTCCCCGGCACGGGATCCAGCCACTCAATCTCGTACCACATCCGCACGGCGTCGTCATCGGGACGCAACTCCACGTTTACGTCGACGCGCCATGACCCGTGGAACACGCGCCCCCTGTACTGTCCCTTCCCAATTGGAACGGGCGGCTCGAAACGCTTCGGCGACTTCACCTTCGAAACCCAGTTCGTATCCTCCTGTATCTCGTAGTTCAGTACGCGCGGCGACCGCGCCAGCACGACCTTGCCATCCCGTGAGATGGATACCGGCCACCCCGCCTTGAACGTGACGGAAAGGTTCCCATTGGTGAACACCTCGTCAGCGGCCGCGAAAAGGCATCCCGCCACCACGGCCACAAAGGCGAATACCCGCACACGACGACGAATTGAAATGCTAACGGATGATGACGCCTAGGCCGGCGCCCTTGCGGACGAGCAACGTGCCGCTCCCCGTGCCGCGCGCGAGGAACGCGAGGCGCGCCTCCGTGCCCGCCCTTGCCTTCGAATAGACGCCCGACGGCTGCGGGTGGCCGTTCACGATCAGCCATTCGACCGTCTGCGTGGTGCCGTCCGCGAGCGAGAACGTGCCCTGCGACGGGTCCGGCACCGTGAGCGTGCCGTTCGCGTTGAGCGCGCCGCTCGCATTCGCGGCAATCGTGCCGCCTGTCAGCACAACGTTCGTCGTGCCACCGAGCGCGTTCGCCGAGTTGAGTGTGAGCGTGCCCGCCTGCATGAGCGTCGCGCCCGTGTACGTGTTCGTGCCGTTCAGCGTGAAGTTGAACGAACCGGCCTTCACGAGCGTGAGCGGGCCCTCGATCCACGAGTGCGAGCTGCCCCACGCGCGGTTTGACGAACCGTTCACCGTGAGCGTTGCGGGCTTGCCGTCCGGCGTCATCACCCTGTTTTTGTGCGTTAGGTAACTCGTGTTCTGCTCATAAAATCCGGCAAACGTCTGGTCATATCCATCAAGGTTGAACGTCGAGAAGGTCTTCTCCGAGCTCTTGCCGATCACGACGCTCGCACCTGCCGGCATCACGTTCGCCCGACCCATCTGCACCGTGCCCTGCGTGACCGTGACTCCGGTAAACGTGTTGTTCGTCGCGTAGAGGATGACGGTGCCGGCGTCGTTCTTGTTTGGCCAGATGCCGCCGTCGAACGCGATACGGCTGTAGCAGTGGATCCAACCCGAACCGCGGAAGTTGAATGACGAGACTTTGCCGCGCATCTCGTTCGTGCCGCCCGGCGTGCCGATCTCGATCGTGCCGCTCGTCGTCAAATTTCCCCAGTTGATGACCTGTAGCGAGGTGCCCGATCCCGCACCGCTCTCGCCCACGATGTCGCCGTGCCAGCCGGCGGACGCGGTCGAGGAGTCTTTGGCGATGTAGGTGCGCTGGCCGGACACGTTGCCGGCGATGAACGTCTTTCCTGAAATGAAGGTGTTGTCCATCAGCGTCAGGTTCGGGAAGTGGTTGTTCTCGCCGCTGTAACCGTAGATCGTCACGGACGAGGCGTTGCCCAATGCGTTCGACCCCGACAGGTACAGGTAGACGTTCGCCGTGTTGGCGAACTCAAGGCCGTGGTTCCGCGTGTCGAACCGCACCGTGCCCGTGAACGTGTTCGTGCCGCGGAGAAAATGGGTGCCGTAGCCGAGCTTGATGGCGATGTCGTCGCCCGCGATCACGCCGCTTGCGCGCTGGTCGAGGGAGGCCTGATGCGCCACCGTGATGGACGTGCCGTCGAGCGTGCCGTTCAGCACGTACCTGCCGGCCTCGATCGTCGTCGGTTTCGTGTAGCTGTTCGCGGTGGAGACCGTCAGCGTGTTCGTGCCGCGCTTCGTGAACGAGGAGTGTCCCGTGATGCCGCCGTTGCCCGTGAACGTGTAGGCGACCTCATCCGCGTCCACCACCACGGCGGATGGATGCACGGTTTCGTCGATGCGCACGGTCGGGCTCGCGCTGCCCGTGTTGTCAAACGTGACGAAATCCTGCTCCGCGAACGTGGCCTCCGCCGCGCCCGCGAGCCAGTTGGGCGAGGTCGTGTCCCACGCGGCCTCCGCCTCCGCGCCGCCTTTCCACGTGAGCGACTGCGCGTCCGCCATCGTCATCACGAGCGCGTTGCCCACGATGGCGAAGGATGTGCCGTCCGGCACCGTCGTGGTCGGCGTCACGGCCGTGGGCGCGGAATTGCCGCCCCACGTCATGAGCGTGTACGTGCCCGGCGCGATCGTCGCCGAGTCGAGGACCGACACGTCCACCTCCACCGCGCCGCCGAAAGTCGCTCCGTCGCCGAGGGCGATCACGTCGTTTGTGCCGTCGCCGAACTTGAAGAGCAGCTTCACGCCGTCCGCGAGCGACACCGACGAGCCGTCGAACGTGAGCGCGCCGCAGCGGTCCGCCGAACCCGCCGCGAGGCGGCCCTTGGCGAGCACGGCCGTCGTGCCGTGGACCACGCCCGTGCCGCCGAGCGTCGCGTTGGCGTCCACGGTCATCTTCGTCGTCGCCGAACAGGTCGCCGGAACCGAGCCGTCGATGTTCAGCCGTCCGGCCTTCACCCGCATGAGGCCCGACGCCGTATGCGCGCCGGTAAGCGTCCACGTACCCGCGTCTTCCTTGTAGAAAACCATGCGTCCCGGCAGGGGCGCCGTGAACACGCCGTCGCCCACGCCGCCGAGGAAGAGGGCGGCCAACGACTGGGTATACTTCGTCGTGCGGCTTTCCGTGAGCGAACCGGTGAGCGTGAGGCAGGTGCCCTTGGTCTCGTTGCAGAAGCGTCCGCCCCAGTGGTTGGCGGTCGGCGTGCTGTTCGTGAAGCCGTAAATCTGGATGTCGCGGTTGCACGTCGCGTCTGTTGTGCCGTTGTAATAGAGTGTGCCCGTGGTCGACCAGTTGTTCTGCCCCATCAAGAATTTTTGGCCCGCGCCGAACGCGCACGGCTGGCCCTTGTTCGCCAGCGTCGCCCCCCGGAAGGAGCCGTCGGCGATCGTGACGCTGCTCGTGAAGGCGTTCGTGGGGCAGAGGAACTGCGCCGCGCCCTTGTCCGTGCGGGTGCAGCCGGTGATCGCAGTGCCGAGATAGGAGTTGAACTTGAACGTGCCCAGGCCACGCAGGTTGATGCCGCCCGTAACGGGGCCGTTCATCGTAAGCGTCGCGGCCTCGGCACTGATCCAGAACTGGCCGCCCATGACGATTGGGCGGTCCGTCGTGTAGGAACCTGTTCCAGTCAGGTAGGAGCCGCCGGTCAAGGTAATCGTGGCCTTCTCCGCCGTCGTGGGCTTGCCGAGCGAGCACGCCGCGCCGATGTTGGCGAGCGAGGCGAAGCGCATGGTCGAGCTCGTCACCGTAGTCGGGCCGTCGTAGGTGTTGCCCGTGTTCGTGAACTGGAGATCGCCGCCGCCGCCGCTGCGCGTGACGCCGCCCGCGCCGGAGACGACGCCCGAGAACTTGACCGTCCCGCCCTTGGCGATGTTGAACACGATGTTGGCCGGCAGCGTCACGGCCGCCGAGAACGTGACCGTTCCGGAGGTATGGTTGAACTGCGCCGTGTCGCCGTCGCCCGGCACCGCGCCGTCTTGCCAGTTTGAGGCCGTGCCCCACACCTTGGTGCCCGTGCCGCCGATCCACGTGCACG
The DNA here is from genome assembly GCA_900320225.1 of uncultured Lentisphaerota bacterium. Classification (GTDB taxonomy): domain Bacteria; phylum Verrucomicrobiota; class Kiritimatiellia; order RFP12; family UBA1067; genus RUG572. The sequence goes on along the minus strand of ONRL01000074.1, from coordinate 10,594 downwards.
TGGCCGCAGGAAGGGTCGCGCTTGCTACTGCCGCCACCAAAGCCAAAAGACAAAATTTCTTCCTCATTCCGTTCTCCTTTTTCGCCGCACAACGTACTTACGCCGCGCGAGCAGTGCTGACAACGTTCTACACGGCGTAATTCTACCAAACTTCAGGCTCTCCCCGCAAGCCAGAAATCAGAGGACGGCATAGGAGGAACCTATGAAAGCGACCAGTCTTTTCCGATTATACAATGGCCCGTGAATGTGCGATAATACTCGGCGTTCCAACCACAAGAAAGGACAAACGACATGAGCGACAAGAAATACCACATCGAAACGCTGGCGATCCACGCCGGTCAGAACGCGCACGGCGACCCCGCCACGAACGCCCGGGCCGTGCCGGTGTACCGCACCACGGCCTACAACTTCCGCGACTCCAAGCACGGCGCCGACCTCTTCGGCCTCCGGGAGCTCGGCAACATCTACGCGCGGCTCATGAACCCCACGAATGACGTCCTCGCCAAGCGTATCGCGGCCCTCGAGGGCGGCGCGGCGGCGCAGACCCTTTCGAGCGGCACGGCAGCCATCTACTTCACCATCACCAACATCGCCCGCGCCGGCGACGAGATCGTGGCGGCGAGCAACCTCTACGGCGGCACGTTCAGCCAGTTCGACGCGATTCTCCCGAACGTTGGCATCAAGGCGAAGTTCACGCCCGTGAACGACTTCGCCGCCGTCGAGGCCGCGATCAACGAGAAGACGCGCCTGGTCTTCATCGAGGCCGTCGGCAACCCCGCCCTTGACATCGCGGACATCGAAGGCTACGCGGCCGTCGCGCACCGCCACGGCCTGCCGCTCGTGGTGGACGCCACGTTCACCCCGCCTCCGCTCCTCCGCGCCCTCGACCACGGCGCGGACTTCGTGATCCACTCGCTCTCGAAGTGGATCGGCGGACACGGCGCCGGCATCGGCGGCGTCGTGGTGGAGAAAGGCGGATTCGACTGGACGAATCCCAAGTTCGCGCTCTACAACGAGCCGGACGCCGGCTACCACGGCCTCCGCTTCGCGCACGACCTCCCCGAGCCGCTGAAGCCCATCGCGTTCTCCATCCGCCTCCTGACGGTGGGGATCCGCAACCAGGGCCCGACGCTCGCGCCGGACGCGGCGTGGATCTTCCTGCAGGGCGTGGAGTCGCTGCCCCTCCGCATCGCGCGGCACAGCGAAAACGCGCTCGCCGTGGCGAAGCACCTCCAGAACCACCCGAAGGTGGCGTGGGTGAAGTACCCCTCGCTCACGCAGCCGGAGCTGGCCGCGAAGTACCTGCCCAACGGCGCGGGCGGCGTGGTGGTGTTCGGCGTCAAGGGCGGCGCCGAGGAGGCGCGCAAGCTCGCCGACGCGGCGAACGGCGACATCTTCTCGATCCTCGCCAACGTGGGCGACGCGAAGAGCCTCATCATCCATCCGGCCTCGACCACGCACTCGCAGCTCTCCGAGGAGGATCTGCGCAAAGGCGGCATCGCCCCCGAGCTCATCCGCCTCTCAATCGGCCTCGAGCACATCGACGACATCATCGGTGCCCTCGACGAGGCATTGGCAACGATCTGAACGACGTAACGGCGCGCGCCCTACCACGGGATGGGCACAATTTATTGCGCCCGCAACGGGAGGGTCGCGCTGCCGCGCGACCGCAACAAAACAACAAAAACAAGCCAAAATCGGCAACAAAAAGGAGAACAAACAATGAACACCACGAACAACAGCAAAATCGTCCGCACCGTAATCTCACTCTCGGCCGCCGCCCTCACCGGTGCGGCCGTCTACGGGGGCGTGCCGCTCAACAACCTGCAGGGCACAGGAGGCATCGCCTTCAACCCTCTCGCCTACACGGCTGGATTGCCATGGGACGATGACGGAGGCGGCGACTCCACAAACGCCGTGGAGAAAACAGACTCCCCGCTGAACGGTGTCGTCTCGCGTCCGCAGGTCGGCGCGTGGTACGTCAACCTAACGGACGCCAGCATCAACTGGTTCGCGCTCGGCGCGGCGTTCACCATCGCCGACAGGCTCGAGATCTCGGGCGGCTACGGCGGCGTGAACGCGCACCGCTATGGCGACAGGTCGATCAACACCTACAATGTCGGTGCGAAACTCCGCTTCCTCGACGAGAACGCCTTTGACACGTCGTGGCTACCGGCGCTCGCCGTGGGCGGCGTGTACAAGTATACCGACTCCAAGACGGTCGATGCGCTTGGCCTCGACAATGACGGATTCGACGGGTACGTGGTGGCGTCAAAGCTAGTCACCCAGACGCCCATCCCCGTCCTGCTGTCCGCCGGCGGCCTCGTCTCGGACGAGGTCGTGAACGGCGTGGTTGGACACAATGACTACGGTGCTGCGGTGTTCGCCAACATCGACCTCATCCCCGTCAAGCAGGTGGCCATCGGCTTCGAGTACAAGCAGGGCGTCCACGTGGGAGACGGCATCACGAACCACGACTACTTCGACGGACACGTCGCGTGGTTCGTCACGGACACGCTGACGCTCGTCGGCGCCTACGCCTACACCGGCGACAAGGACCGTTTCTACCAGCGTGGCAAGACAGATCGCCTCGGCGTCGGCGGAGGATTTGTCCTTAGCGTCCAGTACCAGTTTTAAGAAAAAAAGAGTATAATAACATCCAACCGAAAGGAACCAGAAAATGAGCAACGTAACCAAGAACATCCTCGGCAAGGTCGGCGGCACGCCGCTCGTCGAGATCTCCAGCAAGCTCAACAAGGGCGGCGCGAAGGTGCTCGCGAAGGTCGAGTTCTTCAACCCCGGCGGTAGCGTGAAGGACCGCATCGCCCTCTCGATGGTGGAGGCCGCCGAGAAGGACGGCATCCTCAAGCCCGGCGCCACGATCATCGAGCCCACGAGCGGCAACACGGGCGTGGGCCTCGCTCTGGTGAGCGCGGTGAAAGGCTACCACCTCATCCTCACCATGCCCGAGACGATGAGCATCGAGCGGCGCAAGCTCGCGGCCGCCTACGGCGCGGAGATCGTCCTCACGCCCGGCGCGGCCGGCATGAAAGGCGCGATCGCCAAGGCGAACGAGCTGCGCGATTCGACCCCCGGCGCGGTGATCCTCCAGCAGTTCGAGAACCCGGCAAACCCCGATTTCCACTACCGCACGACTGGCCCGGAGGTGTGGGCGGACACCGACGGCGAAGTCGCGGCGTTCGTCGCGGGCGTCGGCACGGGCGGCACGATCACGGGCACGGGCAAATACCTCAAGGAAAAGAACCCCGAGGTGAAGCTCTTCGCGGTCGAACCGGATACGTCGCCGGTCCTCTCCGGCGGGAATCCCGGCCCGCACAAGATCCAGGGCATCGGCGCCGGCTTCGTGCCGAAGGTGCTGGACACCGCCCTTCTCACCGAAGTCATCAAGGCATCTGCCGACAACGCGGGCGCCACGGCGCGCGCGGCGGCGGCGCAGGAGGGCCTGCTGGTCGGCATTTCGTCCGGTGCGGCGCTCTGGGCGGCGCTTGAGCTCTCGAAGCGTCCCGATTTTACCGGCAAGACGATCGTCGCGCTCCTTCCCGACACGGGCGAGCGTTATCTCTCAACCTGGCTCTTCGAGTAGGGGCGCATTATGGTATAATGTGCGGCATGTCATTAGGCCCAAATAAAGACGCGCAGGTGTTCGCGAAGCTCAAACAGCTCCGCGAACGCTTGCGCGTCATTCGAAGCGCGGTCGTGGACATGGCCTTCTTCCAACGCGTGGTCTTTACGGTATCGAAGTTCCCTTGCGCCAGGGGAAGAACTGCGTCCCCAGACGCACGGGCTGGAACTGACCGCGTTCCTCTTCGGCATCTATCTTCAATCCTTTTGAGGGCCTCAAGGTGGGAAAGCGCATCTTGATTTTTTTGCGTGGCCTCGACTGGCGCGTACTGTTCGCCGTACCCGTCCTGTCCGTGTTGCTCGGCGTGGCAAACAACATGCGCGTTTCTGAGGAGCAACGTGTGCGATGGCCTGGTGTTCGTAGCGAGAAAGCGTCGGACGAGATTGCGACACAAGACGTGAAACGAGGCGTGTGGACGTCCAATTTTGACACGGCGACGAACTTGGCGGCATCTGCACACGTGCCTGTGGTGATAGTTGTGACGTCGAGTGGGTGCGGGCACTGTTCACGCCTTCACAATGTCTTGACAGGAAGGGCTGTCAAGACCTGGCAGAAGGAGCGAGGCTGGTATTTCGTTCTTGTGGACCAGACGGAGTGCGCGCGTGCCTTAGAATTGACGAGCAATACGCCGTCGGTCAACAAGTCGGCTCCGTTCGTTGGCGTATACTGGATGCGCGCGGACGGCACGAAGGCGATGCGTAACTTCACCGGACGCCAGGGGAAGATGGGCGTTAAACGGGAGAATTCGCTTGAGCTTGAATGGATGCTTGCGGTGGAGTCGTCGGTACCAGGGGCACCAGGGCTTAGAAACGGCGTTACAGCCTCATCGATTGTCCAGGAGATAAAGATCCCCATTGCGACCGCCGTTGACCAACGTAATGGCGCCGCAGGACGGGTAAGAATGGCGCCACGCGTGGACTTCATCTCGGGGGGACAAACGGTGACGCTTATGGCAGAACCGCAACAAGGATCCGTTTTTGCCGGCTGGCGATATCCCGATGGGCGTCTTGTATACGAAAACTCGCGCTTGGTTATTGGTTCCGATTTTATGGGAGGGACCTACACGGCCGTATTTCTCCGTCCCGAGAATTGCACACCGCCCGTTCTGCAACTTCCAGAGGATGAGGTGGCGTGGACTGAGGGTCAATCTGAGGAGCTGGCATTACGTGTCAATTCGGACGACTATCCCGTGGCGTTCTCCTGCTGGGGCCTACCACCCGGAATGAGACTTTTATCGCGTACGAAGGGTGTCATCTCTGGACAGCCTATGACGAACGGCGTCTGGCAGGTGGAGGTTACGGTGAAAGGCATATCGCGTCGGCTGCCGACGGCGAGTGGTACGTTTACGGTCCGCGTGGCGCCGCGGGCACATCCTCCAGATGATACGGGTACGGGCGAGAAGGACGAGGATAACTGACATGGAAAGGATACCGACAACAAAGGGTGTCTTGTGCCTGTGTGCCGATACGTTGATACGCCTCGGGCTGGGCGCGATGTTCATCTACTCCGCGTGGAGCAAGCTCCAGGACCCAAGGGTGTTTCAGACCATGGTGGATAACTATCGCTTGCTTCCTGCGTGCATGACGGCGCTTTTTTCTGTCACGATGTCAATGGCGGAACTACTCGTGGGTGCAATGTTCCTCTTCACGAAGTGGACGCGGGAGGCGGCATTTGCGACGGTGGTGATGCTCGCGATGTTCCTCGTCGCGCTTGCGCAGGCACTGATAAGGGACCTCGACATTTCCTGCGGATGTTTCGGCGATGCGGAACACGGGGCTTCTGTCGTTTTGTCTGCGCTCGTTCGGGACGTGTTGCTGGTCATGCCAACGGTCTGGCTCATGATCAAAGGGCAACGACGGTGGATTGCCGATTTCCGGTGGACGCGGTATGCTTAACATAGATGACATGTCCCTTAGGAACATGAGGAAATGAAAGAGAAACTTAAGCGACTTCGCGAACGCGTACGTGGTATTGGAAGCGCGGTCGTGGCTTTTTCATCGGGTGTGGACTCGACCTTCCTCCTGCACGTGGCGCACGAGGAGCTGGGGGAGCGCGTGGTGGCCGCGACGATTCGCTCGCATACCTTTCCCAAACGCGAACTGGACGAGGCGGCGGCGTTCTGCCGCGCGGAGGGCGTCCGCCACGTGGTCATCGAATCCGAGGAACTGGACATCCCCGGATTCGCCGAGAACCCGCCCGACAGGTGCTACCACTGCAAGAGGGAACTGTTCAGCAAGCTCCTCGCCTTTGCGCGCGAGAATGGCCTGGCAGCGGTACTCGAGGGGTCGAACCTCGACGACGACGGCGATTACCGCCCCGGCCGCCGCGCGATCCAAGAGCTCGGCATCGTCAGCCCGCTCCACGAGGTCGGATTGACGAAAGACGAGATACGTGCGCTCTCGCGGGAAATGGGGCTCCCCACCTCCGACAAGCCATCATTCGCCTGTCTCGCCTCGCGCTTTCCCTACGGCGAGCGCATCACGGCCGCCGCGCTGGAGCGCGTGGAGCGGGCGGAGCAGTGGCTTCTCGACGCGGGGTTCGGCCTCACGCAGCTGCGCGTGCGCTCGCACGGCGACCTCGCGCGCATCGAGGTGCCGCCCGGCGACATCCCGCGCCTCGCCACACGCGCATCGGAAATCACCGCCGCGTTCAAGGAGTTGGGATTCGCGTATGTCGCGCTCGACCTTCGCGGTTACCGCACCGGCAGCATGAACGAGGTTTTAAATGGAAAGCATTGACAGAGACGAGGCGCTGGCCCTGCTGCGGCCGGAACGGCGGCAGGAACTGCGCGAACGCGCGCACGAGGTCACCGAGCAATGCGTGGAAAAGCGCTTTGATTTCTGCTCCATCATCAACGCACGCTCGGGGCGCTGTTCCGAGAACTGCAAGTGGTGCGCGCAGTCCGCCCACTGGAAGACCGGCTGCGAAACCTACGGCTGGGTGGGCACGGACGCCTGCGTGAAGGCGGCGCGCGAGGCGACTGCGAACGGTGCAGACCGGATCGGCATCGTAACTTCCGGTCGGTGCCTTTCGCGCGAGGACGTTGACAACGTGTGCGAAGCGCTGAAGGCGATGCGCCAGGCGACGGACATCGGCCTCTGCGCCTCGCTCGGCCTTCTCACCGAAGACGACCTCGCGAAGCTCAAGGCGGCGGGGCTCCAGCGCGTCCACTGCAACCTCGAGGCCGCGCCGTCGCTCTTCCCCTCGCTCTGCACCACGCACACGACGGCCGACAAGCTCGCCACGCTCCGCGCGGCGAAGCGCCTCGGGTTCCAGATCTGCTGCGGCGGCATCCTCGGCATGGGCGAGACGGACGAACAACTCGTGGAGTTCGCCTTCGCGCTCCAAGAGATCGCCCCTGATTCGATCCCCGTCAACGTGCTGCATCCCATCGAAGGCACGCCTCTCTATGAACGCGGCGTTCTCGACCCCGAGCGCGTGGTCGATTCCGTCGCGCTCCTGCGCCTCGTGAACCCCTCCACCCCGCTCCGCTTCGCGGGCGGGCGGCGCGACATGAGCGACGAGACGGCGGCGAAGTGCATCTACGTGGGGATGTCCGCCGGCATCGCGGGCCCCCTTCTCACCACGCCGGGCGCGGACTTCGACGACGACCGCGAACTGGCCCTCCGTGCCGGCTACGCCGTGGGCCGCAAAGCATTTCCATCATGACATTCGGACGCAGAGATCAACCGAAGATCCAAGGGAGGATACGGACATGACGCTTCAACAACTCAAGTACGCCGACGCAATCGCGGACTGCGGCAGCATCAGCGAAGCCGCGCGGCGGGTGTTCGTCACCCAGCCGACGCTCACGGAGTCCGTACGACTCCTAGAGGAGGAACTGCGCATCGCGATTTTCAACAGATCGAGCCGCGGCGTGAGCGTGACGCGCGAGGGCGAGGAGTTCCTGGCATCGGCGCGGCAGATACTGGACGATGCGGCGAGAATCCAGGAAAAGTACACCGGAAAGGCCGTGCGCCGCCCGCAGTTTGCGGTGTCGTGCCAGCACTACGCCTTCGCCGTGGAGGCGTTCATGGAGGTGGTCCGAGCCTGCGCGGCGGAGTCCTACGACTTCACGATCAGGGAGACGGTGACGAGCGAGATCATCGACGACGTTGCCCGCCACCGCAGCGAGATCGGGCTGATCTACCTCTCGCGCCGCAACGAAACGCCCTTGCGGAAGATCCTGCAGAGGGAGGAACTCGAGTTTGAGGAACTGTTCGCGGCAAAGCCGCACGTGTTCCTCGGGAAGAAACATCCGCTTGCGAAGCGGAAAAGCGTGAAACCGGATGAGCTTGACGGCTACCCGTATCTCACCTACGAGCAGGGGACGGAGAACGCCCTCTACTTCTCGGAGGAGATCATGCCCGCCATCGACCGGAGGAAGAGCATCCGCGTCCGCGACCGTGCGACGATGACGAAACTCGTTCTCGGACTCGACGGATTCACGGTCGCCTCCGGCGCCCACTGCAAGACGTACAACGAGGACATCGTGTCCGTGCCGCTCAAAATGGACGACGACATCCGCGTCGGCTTCATACGCCGCAGCGGCATTCCGCTCTCCGCAGAAGGCGCCGCGTTCGTCTCGGTGGTCCGGAACAAGTTTGCCGAACCGTCCGCGAAGCCCGCAAAATGACATAGTCTCACCCTATCGCCAGGCGAAAGGACTTCCGATTACCCTAGTGAGACGCGGCGATGCTATACTATTCGGCGTCAAGGCACATAAGGTCGAGACGTTTGAAACGCAGAGGAAACAATGGAGTCATTCCTTAAACATGCCGCCGAGTCGGTTCAGTTTCGATGTCGGGCGTCACATCTCCGATGTGACAAAACCGACAACCCAACTTAACCCCCAAAAGGCATTTGAAGGAAATGAAAGTATCAACTCTGCTCATCCACGGCGGCATCGACGGCGATGCCGCGACAGGCGCGGTGTCCGTGCCGATCTACCAGACCTCGACCTACCGGCAACGCGCACTCGGCGAAAACACAGGCTGGGAATACTCCCGTACCGGCAATCCCACGCGTGCCGCGCTCGAAGCGCTGGTCGCTGACCTTGAAGGCGGCACGCGTGGCTTCGCCTTCGGCTCCGGGATGGCGGCGATTACCGCCGTTCTCTCGCTCTTCAGGACGGGCGACAAAGTGCTCATCTCGAAGAATGTCTACGGTGGGACCTTCCGCATTCTCGACAAGGTGTTCAAGTCGTTCGGACTCGGCTACGCGCTCGCGGACACCGGCGACGTGGCTGCGCTGGACGCCGCAATCACGCCGGGCGTCAAGGCCGTCCTCGTCGAGTCGCCCGCGAATCCGCTCCTCACGGTCTCCGACCTTGCAGCGGTTGCGTTCGTCGCGAAGCGCCGCGGGCTCCTCATGATCGTCGACAACACGTTCATGACGCCGTATCTCCAGAAGCCGCTCGCGCTCGGCGCGGACATCGTGGTGCATTCAGCCACGAAATACCTCGGCGGGCACAGCGATCTCGTGGCAGGGCTCGCCGTAACGAACCGCCCTGAAATCGCCGAGCGTCTGGCGTTCATCCAGAATGCGACCGGTGGCGTCCTCGGTCCGTTCGACTCGTTCCTGCTCATTCGTGGCATCAAGACGCTCGCCGTGCGCATGGACCGGCATGTCGCCAACGCCGAGGCGCTCGTGGCGCGGCTCGCGGCGCACACGGACGTCTCCCGCGTGTGGTATCCGGGACTTAAGGACTTCCCGGGACACGACGTCCAGTTCAGGCAGGCGAAAAACGGCGGTGCGATGATCTCGTTCGAGCTTGCGGACGGCAAGGACCACCGTGCGTTCTTCCGCGCGCTTCGCCTCGTCACGCTCGCCGAGTCGCTCGGCGGCGTCGAGTCGCTCGTCTGCCACCCCGCCTCCATGACCCACGCCTCCATACCGAAGGAGACGCGGGAGAAGGTCGGAATCACGGACAGGCTCATCCGCCTTTCCGTCGGCATCGAGGATGTCGACGACATCTGGAGCGACGTCAAGAACGCCATTGAGAAAGCGTGAACGCCATGAGGTACGAATCATACCAGGAGCTCATCGGCAACACTCCGCTGGTGAGGATCGGACGCTTCGACATCCCCGAGGGGACGAAGCTCTACGCGAAGCTGGAGCTTGCGAATCCAGGCGGCAGCGTGAAGGACCGCATCGGACGCGCCATGATCGACGACGCCGAGCGGCGAGGCGCCCTGAAGAAAGGCGGAACCGTCGTCGAGGGCACGGCCGGCAACACCGGCATCGGCATCGCGTTCGCCGCGCTGGGGCGCGGCTACCGCGTCATCTTTGTGGTCCCCGACAAGTTCTCCGGCGAAAAGGTCGCGCTCCTCCGGGCGCTCGGCGCGGAGATCGTGCGCACGCCGCGCGCCGGCGGGATGCTCCTCGCGGAGAAGACGGCGGACGAAATCGCCGACGCGACGTCCGGCGCGGTCGTCCTCGGGCAGTTCCACAACCCGGCGAACCCGCGCGCCAACTACGAGACGACGGGGCCGGAGATCTGGCGCGACATGGACGGGCAGATCGACGCGTTCGTCGCGGGCGCGGGCTCGGGCGGAACCTTCAGCGGCGTCGTGCGCTACCTCAAGGAGAAGAACCCTGCGATCCGCGCCATCCTTGCGGACCCCGTCGGGTCCACGATGGGCGGCGGCGAGCATGCGGACTACAACATCGAGGGAATCGGGAACGACTTCATCCCCGACACGATGGACATCTCGCTCGTGGACGAGGTCGTGAAGGTGACGGACGACGAGGCGTTCTCCGCCTCGCGCGAGCTCGCGCGGCGCGAGGGAATCGTCGCGGGCTCGTCCTCCGGCGGGGCGCTGGCCGCCGCGCTGAAGGCCATCCGCGGCGGGCTCCGCGGCAACGTCGTCACGCTCTTCCCCGACCGCGGCGACCGCTACATCAGCAAGGGCCTCTTTCCGGCGTAATTGCCATTCGGGAGCCATTGTG
>ONRL01000265.1 GCA_900320225.1 uncultured Lentisphaerota bacterium | reverse complement strand
TCCCTCGAAAGGATACGTCACGGTGAACGTCAGCGGCGGCATCCTGCGCTCCACCGGCGACTACGCCGGGGGCAACAACACCGCAGGCGGCACGATTTACATCAATGTCAGCACGAACGGTCTCTTTCAGTGCGACAAAAACTTCAATTTCTTCAAGGGCGGTTCTGGCAGCACCGGTATCGTGCGGATCTTCGACGGCGGCACCCTGCAGGCGAACAACTTCAACTGCGACGGTACCGGCACCGCGCGCATCGAGGCGGACGGCGGCGTCATCAAGCCCAACGGAACCGTCAACGCGAGGATCGTCACCGCCCTCGGCGAGAAGGGTTTGACGATCAACGCGCGGGGCAACACCATGTGGAACAGCGCCATCCAGACGCTCTCCGGCGTGGCGCAGGACGGCGGCCTCACCGTCACCGGCGGCAAGACGGTGACGTTCGCGGGCAATCTCACGTTCACCGGCCCGATCACCTGCTTGGACGGCTCGCAGATCCTCTTCAACGGCGTGACGCCGCGCGGCCCGGTCTGCATGCTCGGCTTGGGCGTTCTCCGCACCGCCCAGGCGGCCACGCTCCCCAGCGTGACGAACGGGGCGACTGCGACGTTCGGGTTCACGCTCAACAACGGCACGGTCTCCACCATCACGCTGGGCGACTGGTGTCCGCCCAGCCGACTGACCGTCTATTTCGTGCCGAGCGGCGCGACCGATCCGGTCGCCACGCCGGGCACCTACGAGCTGCTGAAGTTCCCGGCGTCCGTGCCGTTCACCGCCTCGCAGGTGGTGCCGTTCGCCACGCCCGCCGGCGCGAGCTACACCTACGCGGTCGAGACGTCCGGCAACGTCAAGACGCTGAAGCTCACCGTCGCGGCCTCCTCGACTCCCGCCACGGCCACGTGGACGAACGCAGCGGGCGGCGACTGGCAGACGGGCGCCAACTGGGACGGCGGCAACGCGCCCGCGAGCGGCAGCTCCACCGTGGCCGCCTTCACCACGGCGGCGCAGGCCGGCGGCGCGACGGTCACGCTCGGCGCGGGCTTCACCGTCGGCGGCGTGACGGTCGACTCCGCCGAACCGTACACCTTCGCGGGCACGGGCCCGCTCACGCTCGCCGGCGCGTACATGCCGACGTGGTCCACGCTCGCCGGGTCGCACGCGGTGACGCTTCCCCTCGGCGTCTCCGGCCCGGTCGCCTTCAACACAGTCGGCGGCGCGTCGCTTGCGCTTTCCGGCGCGATCGCGGGAGACGGAGGCGTCTGCGCGAACGACGGCGCGAGCGGCAGCGGCACGGTCGCGCTCTCCGGCGCGAACACGTTTACCGGCGCGTTCCAGCAGAAGAGCGGCACGGTCGTCGCGTCATCCCTCGCCAACGCGGGCGCGGCGTCCTCCATCGGCGCCGGGCAGGCCTGGACGCTCGGGCGCGGCACCTTCCACTACACGGGGCCGGACGTGACGATCGACCGTCCGCTCGTTCTCGACACCGGCGACGGCTTCCCCGTCAACCTGAAGCTGGATCACGACCTCACGCTGACGGCGCCGGTCACGCAGATCACGGGCGACCTCCTGAAGACCGGCCCCGGCACGCTCACGCTCGCGGGGCCCGGACTCAACGTCATCGGGAACGCGTCTGGCGCCCAATGGCTGGGCGGCAATCCGGCGGCGTTGCCGAGCATGATCGACGCGAACGGCGAGCCGACGCGGTGGCATTGCGCCTTCCTGATCGCCGACGGAAAGGTGCGCTGGGGCGTTCCCGGCCAGGTGGTGCGGATCTCATACGACGAAATTTGGGTCGGTTCGTACACCACGCCCAACGCGGGCGAGGAAACGACCGGTGAGCTGGAGATCACGGGTGGCGAGACGTACTTCCCGTCGCACCTCGTGATCGGGCGCAACAACGGCAACCCGACCACGATTGGCGGCGACGGCATCGCGCGTCCCACGGTGACGGTCCGCGACGGCTACGTCAACCCGGAGAAGGTCATCATGTGCTATGACAACTTCGACAACACGACTTCCAAGACTTACGCGACGCTGAACGTCCTGGGCGGCGTCTTCGAGGTGAACGACGAGTTCCGCATGGGCAACCACAAGGGCGGCGGTTCCAAGGCGACGGTCAACGTCATGAACGGCGGGCAATTCCTCCACCGCAACGTGAAAGGCTACAACTTCCGCATGGGACAGGGCGGCGTCGAGAACGAGCTGAACGTCAGCGGCGCCGGCACGCTCTTCGAGGTGAAGGGCAACGTCGAGACGGGGCATAGCGGCAGCACGTCGACCGTCAACCTCTCGACCGGCGCCACCATCCGTTGCGCAGACATGACGAAGAAGACCGGAACCAGCTACCTGAACTGGGACGGCGGCACGATCCAGCTCACGGGGAACGAACCGACGATCGACGCCTTCACGCAGATCCGCCTCGGCGCGAATCCGTGCGTGCTGGACGCGACGCTGCTCGACGGCGGTTCGTTCAACGTGAACGCCCAGATCGTCAGCGATCCCGCGCTGAACGGCGCGGACGACGGCGGCTTCCGCGTGCGCGGCTCCCAGGCGCGCGCCGTGTTCTTCCGGGGCTCCGCCGGCTCCTACACGTTCAAGGGGCCGATCGTCGTCGAGTCCGGCGCGGCGCTGGGCATCGGCGACATCGTCTTCACGACGCAGACCGTCCGTCTGCAGGACGGCGCGATGCTCCGCGTGGGCGGCTGGGAAGCCACCAACCGTGTCGCGGACATCACCTTCGGCGAGAGCGCCTCCGACGTCACGCGCTACCTCGTCCACGGCTACGGCGGGATCAACTACGTCTGCATCCGCGACTCCCTCGCGGTCAACGGCACGCTGGAGTTCAACACCTACGAAAACGGCACGAACGTCTATCCCGTGGTCGGCACGTACAGGCTGATGAGCGGGCCGAAGGGCTGCTTCGACACGTCGAAGTACGCGATGGACGCGCGCTTCCCGCTCTTCGCCGCCTCCTTCGAGGTCGTGGCGCTGGACGCGTCCACCGACGAGCTGCGCCTCACGATCGCCCCGGCGGCCTCGGCCGTCCACACCTGGCAGACGAACGGCGGCGGCGCCTGGAGCGCGGCGGCGAACTGGTCCAGCCTGCCGCTGGACGTGGCGGGCGACACGGTCGTGTTCCCGAGCACGCTGACCGCTGACGCGGCGGTCACGCTGGGCGGCGCGCGCACCGTCGGCACGATTTCCTCCGCCTCGCCGGCGGCGGTCACGCTCTCCGGCGGGCCGCTCGCGCTGGACAACGGCCCGTACCTCTTGCCCGAGGTCGCCACCGCGGCGGGCGGCTCGCTCACGCTCCCCGCCGTCACGTCTGGACATACGCTCAAGGTCAACCCCGCCGCCACCGGCAGCGGCAAGGTGACGCTGGGCGGAACGGTCGACGCGCCTGAGATGGCGGTCAGCTCCGGCACGATCCAGGGCGCGCCCGCGCAGTTCGGCGACACGCCGCTCGCACTTGGCGCGGCGACGCTCCGCTTCACCGAATCCGGCGTGTTCCGCGCCCCGCTGACGCCGATGATCGCCGCCGGGCAGTCGTTCGTGATGCGCGCCGACGAAGGCGCCGAGGTCTACGTCGACAAGGCCTTCTCCAACAACGGCGCGTTCCTCAAGACCGGCAAGGGCACGGTCGTGCTGAACGGCGGCGGCACGATCAAGCTTTCGGGCGGCAACAAGGACGGGAAATCGGTGCCGACCTTCGCGGAGGGCGGCGACGCGCCGGCCACCGGCTATCCAGCCGGCATGATCCTGAACGGCAAGATGGTCTGGGGCCGCGAGGGACAGACGGTCAACATCACGGGCGGCGAGTTCTGGATCGGCGCGCACGACTTCCTGAACGAGGACGGCACGCCGATGACCGGCGAGCTGGAGATCCGCGGCGGCAAG
>ONRL01000033.1 GCA_900320225.1 uncultured Lentisphaerota bacterium | reverse complement strand
GGTATGTGATCGAGTTCACGAAGCCCGACGCGGCCTATACGTACTATCTGCTCATCCGTGAGGGTTCGGGCGGCAAGGTGCGCTTCGAACACGTGAAGATCGAGCGCATCTAGGAATGTCGAGACAAGGAGAAAGACGGATGAAGACAAGGACATCAACGCGGGCAATCGCCCTTGCAACGTTCATGGGCGCGTCACTGCTGTTCGCAGGACCGCTGGACAAGGCCTGGATGAAGGGCACGACGGACAAGGATCCGCTTTCGTACAAACCGGGCGAGGAGATGGTCTTTACGGTCACGCCGCAAAACATCAGGGGCGACATCCCCGAAGGGACGTACTTCCTCAAGTGGGAGCGCACGGGCGATGACGGCGTATCTGAGAAAGGCTCCGAGCCGCTCACGGGCAAGCCGTTCGTGTACAAGACCCGCATCGCGAAGCCGGGGTTCGTGCGCCTCTTCGCCGAAGTGGTCGATGCGTCCGGCCAGCCGTTCAGGCGGAGGATCGAGAAGCCCGCCGTCGATCCCAACACGCCCGAGGGACGGCACGCCCTGAAGAGACTGAGGAAGATCAAGAAAAACGTCTTCTTCGACGGCGGCGCGGCGGCCGGCGTCGACACGCTCCGCCAGGCCGCTCCCGAGCCGGCGGACTTCGACGCGTTCTGGGCGCGGCAGAAGGCGGAGCTCAAGAAGGTCCCGTTCAACGCGAAGCGCGTGGAGGTGCCGTGCGACAATCCCGACGTGCGGCTCTACGCGTTGTCGGTGGACTGCACGGGCGGGAAGCCCGTGACCGGCTACCTCTCGATCCCCAAGGCCGCCGAAAAGGGAAAGAAGTTCGGCATCCACATCGGAACCCCTGGCTACGGCGTGAGAGAGCAGTTTGCGCCGCGGTACCCCAGCGCCGACGCGATCGAGTTCAAGATGAACGCCCACGGATTCCTCCTGCGCGAATTCGGCGGAACGGACGAGTACTACCGGACCTACGGCGACAAGATCAAGTCGAACGGCTACACCTATGCCTTCGACCCGCAGCAGAACTCCAATCCCGAGACCGCCTACTTTCGCGGCATGATCCTGCGCCTCATCCGCGCCATCCAGTACCTGAAGTCCTGTCCGGAGTGGGACGGCAAGGACCTGCGGGTCTCCGGCGGCAGCCAGGGCGGCGCGTTCGCGATCTGGGGGGCGGGCTGCGGAGAGGGCGTGACGCGCGTCTACAGCACCGTGACCGGCTTCTGCGACATGGGCGCGGAGCTTGCCGGACGTCTGCGCGGGCCATGGCCGCGGATCAAGTTCGTGGAGGATCTCGGCTACTTCGACGCTGTCAACTTCGCGAAGCGCATCCCCTCCACCTGCCGCGTCGATATCCCGCGCGCAGGGCTCGGCGACTACACGTGCCAGCCCTCCGGCCTCGCGATCCTCTGGAACACCCTCAAGTGTCCGAAGACGATCGTCTGGGTGCAGGGCTCCGAACACGGCTTCGTCCCGCCGGAATATGAAGGCCGCGACACGGTGCGCAGCGAAGGCGTCGAAAAGAAATAGTTCCCCTTGTGTCTTTAATCTGGAAAACGGCGAGCATGTAGCGAAATCCTGAAAAACGGGATTTCGCTACATTTGCCCGAGGGCGCGCTCTTGCACGCGGCATGGGGAATGTGCTATACTAGCGGCAACTCCAGTGAAAGGAAACGCATAAATGAAAGCAACCCGTAGAGGATTCCTGCAGGCGGCCGGCGCCGCCTCGCTGTTCTCGATCGCGCCGGCGCGCGTCCTGTGGGGCGACACGGCGCCCTCCAACCAGCTCACCCGCGCGCTGATCGGCTTCGGCTGCATCGCGCACTCCGCGAACCACCTGCCGTTCAAGGGCTCGCGCCTGATCGGCCTCTGCGACCCATGGAAGGAGCGCCAGGACTACGGCCTCGCCTGCGCCGAGAAGAGCGGCTGGGGCAAGGTGAAGGCGTACAGGAACTTCATGGCGCTTTTGGCCGACAAGGACGTGGACATCGTCCACATCTGCACGCCGCCGCACTGGCACGGCTGCATGAGCGTGATGGCGGCGAACGCCGGCAAGGACATCTGGTGCGAGAAGCCCATGACGCGCACGGTCGGCGAGGGCAAGCGCGTGATGGAGGTGGTGAAGGCGAAGAAGCGCATGTTCCGCCTCAACACGTGGTTCCGCTTCCAGGGGAATTTCTACGGGTTCGGCACTACGGTGGAGCCGATCCGCCAGGTGGTGGAGAACGGCCTGCTCGGCAAGGGTCCGATGAAGTGCACGTTCGGCGCCGGCCAGGGCTTCGGCTGGAAGTTCGGCTGGTCGGGCCGCGTCAACGCCGCGCCGGAGCCGGTGCCGAAGGGGCTTGACTGGGACATGTGGCTCGGCCCCGCGCCGTACAAGCCCTACACGGCGCACCGCGCCGGCACGTCGTTCCGCGGCTATTGGGACTACGACTCGGGCGGGCTCGGCGACATGGCGCAACACTACCTCGACCCGCTGCAGTACCTCCTCTGCAAGGACGACACGAGCCCCGTGAAGATCGACTACAAGGGCCCGAAGCAGCACCCCGAGTGCGTGGGCCGGTTCGACCGCATCACGCTCACCTACGACGACGGCACGACCGTGGACCTCGACGGCGATGAGACGCTGACGGGCGAGCCGCTCCTGCGCGGCGCGAACGGCATGTGCGTGTATCCGAAGGCGAAGGGCGGCAAGACGCTCCGCCTCGTGGACAAGGACGGCAAGGAGCTGGACGCGGAGAAGATCCTCGCCGAGCTGCCGAAGCCGGCGCCGCAGCAGACGGACTTCATCGACAGCTGCAAGAACCGCAAGACGTTCGCCCTCAACGAGTCGAACGGCTTCCGCTCCTGCACGATGTTCAACCTCGGCATCGCGGCCGAGCGCCTCGGGCGCGGGTTCGAGTTCGACCCCGTCACGCTCCACGCGAAGAACGATCCGGCGGCCGACCGCTTCCTCTACCAGTCCATGCGCTCGCCGTGGGACAAGGAGATGTGGGGCTGAGTTAAATGGTTAAATAGTTAAATGGTTAAATGCTGGTAGGGTGCGGCGTCCTCGACGCGCCTGATGAGCAAAGGAAAGGAAACCCATGAAAGCTTCTAATTTATATCGTCTGATGTCCTTTGGACTGGTGGCGGCCTTCGCCCTTGCGGCGACGGCGGCCGCGCCCGCGAAGCCTGCCGCGCCCGCGAAGCCTGCGGCGCCCGCGAAGCCCGCGGCGAAGGCGCCCGCGAAGCCTGCGGAGAAAAAGTACGTCGATCCCAATGAATTCGCCAGCTACGGTCCGGGAACGGCCACGAAGGCCGGCGACCCGTCGGCCGCGGAGTGGCAGGCGGCCAACAAGGACGCCCTCGCGAAGGCGACGAGCGACGACGAGCTCATCTGTTTCGTGCGCGATGGCGCCTCGGCCCGCGCGCTTCTCGCGAAGGTCAAGCCGAACTACGGCACCGACCCTCTCGTGGCGAGCCAGATCGCGGCCATCTCGCAGTTCGTGATGCGCCCCGGCTGGGAAAACGCGCGTGGAGTCTGGGCGGACGCCCTGTTCGACTCGTTCCGGACGGCAACTGACGACACCGTGCGCATGGCGTACCTCGAGCAGCTCCGCTGGTGCGGGAACAAGAAGCACGCGTTGGCCATCCAGGTTGTTGCGTCCACGAGCCCGTCAAGGGCCGTGCGTGACTTCGCGAACGTCGTTGTACGCGAGCTGAGCCGATGACACGGTGCGCCCAGGCGGCGGCGGCCGCGTTACTGACCGCGCAGGCCGCGTTCGGCGCGTCGCTGACGCTGCCCGTCGCCGAGGTGAGGGGCGCGGTTGACGATCGGGCGAGGACCTTCCCCGCGAAGGTCGTCGCCATGCAACGCGTCGACCTCGCGCCCGAGGTCAGCGGCGAAATCCTCGAGGTGTGCTGCGCCGACGGGGCGATCGTGAACGCGGGCGACGTCCTGTTCAGGCTCAACCCGATCAGGTACAAGTCCGCCCTCAAGAACGCCCAGGCCAAGGTGGCCGAGTGTAAGTCGAGGAAGCTCTACGCCGACTCGAACTTCGCCCGGCACGAGAAGACGATGGGTGTGTCGCAGGACGCCGTGGACAAGGCACGTTCCGACCGCGACGTGGCCGCGAGCGCCCTCGAGGCCGCCGAGGCGGAGCTGGCCGTGGCGGAGTACAACCTCTCGCACTGCGAGGTGAAGGCTCCGATCGCCGGCAAGGTGGGCACGATCCGCCTCACGAAGGGCAACTACGCCTCGCCCGAGAAGGGCGCGCTCGTGACCATAACCCAGATTACGCCCATCCGCGTGCGCTTCTCGATCTCGAGCGCCGACTTTCTTACGATGTTCCAGGGACGCTCCAAGAACCTGAAGGAGAAAGCCGCGGTGGAGGTGATCCTCGCCGACGGCAGCACCTTCGGGGAGAAGGGCGAAATTGACTACACGGAGAACATCGCCGACGAATCCACCGACACGCTCCGCGTGTACGCGCGTTTCGCCAACGACGAGCGCGTGTTGCGTCCCGGCGGCACGGTGGGCGTGACGGTGAAGAACCGCGACGGCGTGGTGAAGCCGACCGTGTTGCCGAGTGCGGTGATGCAGGACGTGCAGGGGCCCTACGTGTGGGTTCTCGACGACTCCGGCAAGGCCGAGAAGCGTCCCATCGTGCGCGGGCGCATGACGGGCGACCTGCTCTTCGTCACGCATGGGCTGGCCGTGGGCGAGCGCGTGGTGACGGACGGCACGCACAAGGTCGCACCCGGTGACAAGGTGACGCCGGCGCCGTGACGGAGAAATGACATGATAGATCTGCTCGTCGACATCCTGGTCGACAACTTGCTGTTGCTTCCCTTCCTCTTCCCCACCTATCTGGTGCTGGAGGCGATTGAGGCGCATGCAGGGGGGGCGCTTGAGCGGGCGCTCGGGCGGGCCCGTCGGTGGGGACCGCTCGTCGGCTCGTTGTCCGGCGCGGTCCCCCAATGCGGCTTTTCCGCCGCCGCCGCGTCGTTGTACGCGGGGGGCGTGATCACGGTCGGCACGCTGGTGGCCGTTTTTCTCTCCACGTCGGACGAACTGATTCCCGTGCTCGTCTCGAAGGCGATGCCGATCGACCTGCTGGTGAAGATCGTGGGTCTCAAGGTCGCGTTCGGCTTGGTGGCGGGCCTCATGGTGGATGCGTTCCTGCGCGCGCGCGGTGCGCGGACGCCCGCGCCGCACGTTGCGGACCTTTGTGCGCACAGCCGGTGCGGCTGCGCGGAACACAAGGGCATCGTGTTGCCCGCGCTCATCCACACGGCGGAGATATTCTTCTTCATTCTCGTCGTCTCCGGACTTCTGGAGATGGCGCTCCACTTCGCCGGGGAGGACGTGCTGAAGAGTTTCATCCTCAACAAACCCGTCTTGGGCGAGTTGCTCGCAGGGCTGGCGGGGATGGTGCCGAACTGCGCCGTGTCGGTGGCGTTCGCGCAGCTGTACGCGGAAGGTGGCATGAGCGCGGGGGCGTTGATGGCCGGGTCGCTCGCCGGTTCCGGACTGGGGCTGCTCGTCCTTTTCCGCACGCACCGCCGGCTGAAGGACAACCTTCTGATTCTCGCCACCGTCTACGTGTTCGGCGTCGTATTCGGACATTTTGCAGGATATCTGTTCTGAAGGCCGCATGATTGTGGTATAATGTGGCCATGAAAAAAATTGCAATTGTCGGTTTCGGTTTCATGGGGCGCATGCACTACGGCTGCTGGAAGAAACTCCGCGGCGCGAAGGTGGTTGCCCTCTGCGACTCCAACTTGGCGCAGCTCGAGAAGGCGTCCGGCGGCAACATCGCCGGTGCCGACCAGTCGACGGACTACGGCGATGCGAAGATCTACGATGACTTCGACGCGATGCTCGCGGCGGGCGGATTCGACATTGTCGACATTACCCTGCCCACGCCGCTCCATCCCGCGATGGCGGAAAAGGCGCTCGCCGCCGGATACCACGTCCTCTGCGAGAAGCCGATGGCGCTCGACGCGAAGGCGTGCGACCGGATGCTCGCCGCCGCGCGCAAGGCCAAGGGACGCTTTATGGTGGCGCAGTGTCTCCGCTTTTGGCCCACCTACGTCTGCCTCCAGAAGATGATCGCATGCGGGAAGTACGGCAAGGTGGTGGCGGCGGACTTCTCGCGCCTTTCCAACGCGCCCGGGTGGAACTCGGGCGGCAGGTCGTGGTTTCTCGACGAGTCGAAGTCCGGCGGCGTGCAGCTCGACTTCCATATCCACGACGCTGACATGGTCAACTGGCTCTTCGGCCTGCCCGAGGCGGTGACGACGCGTGCGCACCTGCACGCGGACGGTGGCTGGACTGACCACGCGCACACGCTCTACGAGTATCCGGACAAGGTTGTGACGTCCACGGTCAGCTGGGCGCCGACGGGCGCGTTCGGCTTCGAGGCCGGCTTCCGCGTGGTGTTCGAGCGCGCGACGGCTGTCTGCAGTACGCGTCCGGCCGAGGACTTCACGGTCTATCCCGCGAAAGGAAAGGCGTTCAAGCCGAAGCTCGGGAAGGGGACCGGGTACGAGAACGAGATCAAGTGGTTCCTCGCGCACGTGAACGGCACAGCGGCGAAGGGTCCACTCACGCCGCAGGACGCGCGCGACTCGGTGGCCCTCGTGGACGCCGAGCGGAAGAGCGCGCGGACGGGACGGCGCGTGGCGCTGAAAAAGTGAACTGAAATCACGCTTAGGCTGTCGGAGGCCCATGCAAAAATACATTGAACGGCTGGCGTGGGGAACGGACGCGGGATTCTACCGCCTCATCCCCGAGGAAGTCCTGATGCCCGCGACCGTCGAAGAGGTCGTGGACATCGTGCGGCACGCGAAGCGCGAGGGACGGCACATCACGTTCCGTGCGGCGGGGACGTCGCTTTCGGGGCAGGCGATCACGGACTCCCTGCTCGTCGTGTGCGGCAAGAAGTGGGAAGGGTACGAGGTGCTCGATGGCGGCGCGCGCATCCGCGTGCAGCCGGGCGTGGTGGGCGGGCGCGTGAATGCGATTCTGAAGCCCTACGGCTACAAGTTCCTCCCCGACCCCGCCTCCGTCAACAGCGCGATGGTGGGCGGCATCACGCTCAACAACGCCTCCGGCATGAGCTGCGGCACGCACGCGAACGCCGAGCGCACGATCCTCTCCGCGAAAGTCGTGTTCGCGGACGGCACGGTGCTCGACACGGGCGACGCAGAGTCGCGCAGCGCGTTTGCCGTGTCCCATGCCGATTTCATGAAGCGCCTCTGCGCCCTGCGCGACCGCGTGCAGGGCGACCCCGAGCTGAAGGACCTCATCCTCCGCAAGTATTCGATCAAGAACGTGACGGGACTCACGATCCTGCCGTTCGCCGAATGCGAGGATCCGTTCGAGATCATCACGCGCCTCGTCCCCGGCAGCGAAGGGACGCTCCTGTTCCTTGCCGAGGCCACGTTCCGCACGGGGAAGATCGCGCCCGCGAGCGAGTCCGCGCTTCTGCTCTTCCCCACCACGCGCGCCGCCTGCGAGGCGGTCGCCGCGATGAAGACAACGGGCGCGCTTACGGCGGCCGAGTTTTTCGACCGCAAGGCGATGCGCACCGTGGAGAAGGACTTCCCCGAGCTCGCGGGCCTGCCCGAAGAGGCCGGCGCCGTGCTCGTGATGACGGAGGGCACGCCCGAGGAGGTCGCCGAGAAGCGCGCGAAGCTCGAGGCGGTCCTCGCGCCGTTCGAGCTGTGCAATTCTGAGAAAACAGGTCAGACCTGTTTTCTCACTTTGTTCACGGGCGATCCGACCGTGACGGGCAAATGGTGGGCCATGCGCAGTGGCATCTTCCCCGCCGTGGGCGGCACGCGCGAGATCGGCACGACCTGCCTCATTGAGGACGTCGCCGTGCCCGTGCCGCGCCTCGCGGACTTCACGGACGATTTGCAACGGCTGTTCAAGAACCACGGCTATCCCGACGCCGTCATCTACGGACACGCCCTCGAGGGCAACTGGCACTTCATCCTCAACCAGCGCTTCGACACGCCCGAGGCCGTGGCGCAGTACGACGGCATGATGCGCGCCGTGGTGAAGCTCGTCACCGAGAAGTACCAGGGCTCGCTCAAGGCCGAACACGGCACGGGACGCAACATGGCGCCGTTCGTGCGCGTGGAGTGGGGCGACAAGGCGTACCAACTCATGAAGGACGTGAAGGCGCTCTTCGACCCGGACAACCTCTTTAACCCCGGCGTGATCTTCAATGAGGACCCGAAGAGCTACATCTCCGGACTCAAGCCGCTGCCGCGCGTGCATCCGCTTGTGGACCGCTGCATCGAATGCGGTTTCTGCGAGGTCAACTGCGTCGCGTGCGGCTACGCGCTCTCCTCGCGCCAGCGCATCGTGGTGAGCCGCGAGATCGCGCGTCTCGCGGAGGAGGGCAAGACGGATCCCGTCGCCCGGCGCGCGTCCGCGCGCCTTGCGCGCGACTTCCGCAATCTTGGCGACGCGCTCTGCGCGGGCGACGGACTCTGCTCCACGAGCTGCCCCGTGAAGATCAACGTGGGCGAGTACATTCACGTGGTGCGCGAGAAGGGGCACGGCGCGCTTGCGCGCGGCGTGGGGAAATTCGCCGCCGACCACCTCAACCTCGTTGCGGGGGGCGTGTCAGCCGCGCTCGGCCTCGCGTCGGTTGGCCAGGCCGTTCTCGGCAACAAGGTGATGGGCGCGGTCTGCACCGCGCTCCACAAAGGGTCGTTCGGACTTGTCCCGCTCTGGACGCCGGCGATGCCGCACCGCGCGCACATCAAGTCGTTCAAGGCGCAAACCACACCCGCGGCCGAGAAGGTCGTGTACTTCCCGAGCTGCATCAACCAGCGGATGGGACCGGCGAAGGGCGATCCCGTGCAGCGTCCGCTTGTGGACGAGACGGTGGAGCTGCTGGGGAAGGCGGGGTACGAGGTCGTGTTCCCGAAGAACCTCAAGAACCTCTGCTGCGGGATGACCTGGGAGTCGAAGGGCATGCCGGACGTGGCGGACGCGAAGACCGCCGAGTTGGAGGCGGCCTTGCGTGAGGCGTCGGAAGACGGCCGCTGGCCGATTCTGTGCGACCAGAGTCCGTGTCTGCACCGCATGCGCGAGAAGATCACCGGCCTCAAGCTGTACGAGCCGGTGGAGTTCATCGACAAGTTCGTCCTGGACCGTGTGGAGATCACGCCCGTCGACGCCTGCGTGGCCGTGCACGCCACGTGCACGACGCGGAAGATGGGACTCGTGGACACGCTCCTCAAGGTGGCGCGCACATGTGCACGAAAGGCCGTGCTGCCGGAGGAGATCGGCTGCTGCGCCTTTGCGGGCGACAAGGGCTTCACAAATCCGGAACTCAACGCGTGGGCGCTGCGCAAGCTCCGCGCGCGCATCGCCGAGGCGGGCGCCACGATGGGCTACAGCAACAGCCGCACGTGCGAGATCGGCCTCACGTACCATTCGGGCATCCCCTACATGGGCATCGTCTACCTCGTCAACCGCGCCGCACGCGCTCGTACAGGCGTCGTCGCACCGTAGCGAACATCAAAGAAATTACAAACCCTGATTTAGCGTCTTCTGCCTATGGTGTACGCTTCGTTCGCTAGAGGTGTAAGCAGGAAAACCCATTGATGTAAGCTTGTCGCCTCGCAAGTGCAAGCAGTCGTTTTGCCGCCGGGTTTTGTTGATTTGCCGCCAAATAGATATTCATTCGGCGGCAAATATTTGGTATAATGGCGGCATGTTTTCACTTGGCACAGGGGAAGAACGGCATTTCACATGCAGTCCGTCCCTCTGTCACGACGAACAAAGGAGAAAAACACATGCAGACGCGCATAAAGATCAAGGCTATCACTCGCGAAAAGGACGCCGCAGGGAAGTTTCAGACCAACCTGACGCCGAACGCGACCCTTGAGGGAAAAGAACTCATCGAGCGGTGGGCGGAATTTTCCCGTCTGAACGCCGCGCAGGCGGAGACGACGCTGGTGTTGCTGAAGGGCTTCATCCTTGAAGAGCTGGCCAAAGGCAACAAGCTCGACTTCGGGCTGGTGTCGTTCTATCCAAGGCTGTCCGGCGCGCTTTCCAGCCGCGATTCCTCGCCGGGTGCCGAGGGACTTTACGTGCGCGGGGCGGTGAAGGCGAGACGCCCGCTGATGAACGGGCTGAAGGACAAGCTGGAGGCGGTGAACGATCTCACGACAGTCCAGGCGCACATCTACAACGTCTTTGACAAGACGGCAAAGCGCTTTGACGTGCTGGCCACCGGCCATGTCCTGAGCGTTGCGGGATACGACATTCCCGTGGACGCCGCGAAGGAAGACGAGGGCGTGTGGCTGGAACGGCGGACGCACAAGGGCTACGAGCGCGTGGCGAAAGGAAGGGTTGTCGGCTACGCGCCGGACCTCACGGAAGTCGCCTTCGACGAACAGATCGCGCCCGGGACGTACGTGCTGGCGTTCTACACGCGCTGCGGCCATGGCGAAGGCTACCGCGTGGTCCGCGTGAGCCGCAAAATCCGCGCGGTAGCATCGTGAATTTTTGGTATAATATCGCCCGGAAAGCGAATGGTGAATGAGAGGTAAATCGACATCTTGCGTCCTCACGCGCGACATTCTGGAATGGAACGTTCCAGAAGAGGTGCTTGCGGTCCTGCTGAAGGACCGATCGACGGGCCGCAATCTCATCTGGGCGACGGACGACTACGCCGCACGCGGCAAGGGTTTTGGCGCGAACGACGAGATGCAAGTCGCGCAGATCGTGGACAAGGACCATCCTGTGATTCGCCCCCGCGTTGACAAGAATGCTGAGGAACAGCGGCAGCGTTCGGTCAAGCGCGCGGAAGTGTTCACACCGTCGTGGATATGCAACAAGCAGAACAACCTTGTCGATGCCGCCTGGTTCGGATGGAAGAAGCCCGATTCAAGTCCGTTCAACACTGAAGTCGCCAAGTTCGATCCTGAAACAGAATTCGGCTGGAAATCGACCTGTGGCAAGGGCAACATAAAATTCCCCAAAGGCAAGACATGGCAGGAATATGTCAAAGCACCGCGTTTGGAGGTGTCGTGCGGGGAGGCCCCATATCTTGCAAGCAGATACGACACGGTGAGCGGCAGGATTATTCCCTTAGGCGAACGCATCGGGCTGCTTGACCGCAAACTGCGAGTGATCACGGAGAACATCGGCACGGGCGACATACAGGACTGGCTGTATTACGCCAAGCGCGCGGTGCAGAGCATCTATGGCTTCGACTGGCAGGGCGACAACGTCCTGCTCGCACGGGAAAATGTCCTGTTTACGGTCGTTGAAAGCTTCAACGCGGATTTCTTCGGAGACGAGAGTTCGTGTTTGAATTGGACGACGAAGTCCCTGCTTGAGTTTGCCGAGATCATTAGCTGGAACATCTGGCAGATGGACGGAATCAAGTACGTCGTGCCGATGAGCTGCAAGCCGAAGGTGACGAAAATCCCGCAGCTTGACGGAACCTTCGAAACGCACGTAGAGGAATGCCCCGGTTGCCGCATGAAGGGCAAGCGTCAGCATTTTGGCACGTATTGCAAGGTCATGGACTGGAGCGCAGGCGAGCCGGTCGAATTCAGGACGATTGCCGAAAACGGAGGTGCAAAATGACACTCCATCAGCCAGACATTCCCACGCTTGAACGGCAGACGTTCGTCGAGACGTTCAAGTACAAGCTGATTTACGTCTATACCATAGACGACAGAAAGCACGAGGGGTATCTCAAGGTTGGCGATACGGATGTCGTTTCATCGCTTGTGCCCGACCAGCTCACGCCGAACAGCAAGACGCTGAACGACGCGGCCCGCGCACGCATCGACCAGCAGACCCAGACGGCGGGCGTCGAATACCAGCTGCTGTACACCGAACTCGCCGTCCGCTACAGATCCCTTGGAGACGGCACGAAGGTGCTTGAACACTTCACCGACAAGAAGGTCCATGCCGTCCTGAAAAACTCCGGCCTTCCGCACAAGTTCATCGGCACCACGAAGGGGCGTGAGTGGTTCGGTACGGACCTGAAGACAGTCAAGGCCGCGATCACAGCAGTGAAGGAGTGCCGTTCGGTCATCGCCGGTGGCGAACTGGAGTTCGACGAGCCGATCGTATTCCGTGAAGAGCAGGTAGATGCGGTTGACAGGACGCTGACCTGCTTCAAGAAGAAGGGCGAAATGCTGTGGGACGCGAAGATGCGCTTCGGCAAGACGCTGACCGCGCTTCAGGTCGTCCGCGAGGCGAAGGGCAAGTTCCGCCGCGTCATCATCGTCACGCACCGCCCGGTGGTGGGTAGCGGCTGGCAGGAGGATTTCAACAAGCTCTTCACGAAGGTGGACGGCTATACGTTCTACCGCAAGAGCTCTCTTGGCGGCGGAGCATACGAGTTCAACGACAAGGTAGAGGCGCGGAACGACCGCGAACTCGCCCGCCTCGACGAATCGGGCAAGCGTTTCATCTACTTCGCGTCCATCCAGGACTTGCGCGGCTCGCAGGTCGTGAACGGCAAGTACGACAAGAACCGCGGCGTATTCAACATGGATTGGGACCTCGTGATCGTCGACGAGGCGCACGAGGGGACTCAGACCGATCTTGGCAAGGAAGTCCGCGAGCATCTCGTCAAGAAGCACACGAAAGTCCTCTCGCTTTCCGGCACGCCGTTCAATATCCTCTCGCAGTACGACGAGGATTCGGTTTTCGTCTGGGACTACGTGATGGAGCAGAAGCGGAAGGAGACGTGGGACGAAGAACATCCCGACGAACCCAATCCCTACGCCGCCCTGCCACGCCTCAATCTCTACACGTACGACCTCGGCGCGGAACTTGACGGATTCTCGGAAGAAGACCTTGAAGGCAAGGCGTTCAACTTCCGCGAGTTCTTCCGCACCTGGACCGGCGACAAGGAAATCGACCATCATCCCGTCCCGCGAGACGCCAAGGTCGGCGACTTCGTGCATGAGGACGATGTGCGGCGCTTCCTCGACCTGATTTCCGGCGACAGCCCGAAAAGCCGCTACCCGTTTGCCACGCAGGAGCATCGTGACCTCTTCCGCCACACGCTTTGGATGGTGCCGGGCGTCGCGTCCGCGAAGGCGCTTTCCGCCCTGTTGCGCAAGCACAGGTACTTCAAGGAATACGGCATTGCCAATGTCGCTGGCGAGGGTGACGACTACGAAGAGCGGCATTACGACAGCGCACTCGAACTCGTGAAGAAGACCATCCGCGAGAACGAATATTCCATCACGCTCTCGTGCGGCAAGCTCACAACCGGCGTGACGGTCCCCGAATGGACGGCCGTCCTTATGGTCGCCGGAAGCGCGGTCACGTCCGCCGCACAGTACATGCAGACGATCTTCCGCGTGCAGAGTCCTGGCGACCTCGGCGGCAAGATGAAAACCGACTGCTATGCGTTCGACTTCGCGCCCGACCGCGCGTTGAAGGTGCTCGCAGAGACGGCGCAGGTCTCGTGCCGCGTGTCGAAGAACGACACGACGGAGTCGAACGGACGCCGCGTCCTCGGCGAGTTCCTGAACTACTGTCCCGTCATATCCATTTCCGGCACCCGGATGGAGGCGCACGACGTCAAGAAGATGATGGCCTCGATCAAGCACATCTTCGTGATGAAGACCATCCGCAACGGCTTTGACGACACGTCGCTCTACTCCAGTCGGCTCCTTGAACTGACGGACATCGACCTGAAGAAGTTCGAGGATTTGCGGAAGATCGTCGGATCGTCCAAGCAGACGAAGATGGCCGACACCGTCTATGTCAACGAACAGGATTTTGCCGACGAGGAACACGCGAAAGGGGAGGGTCGCGCTCCGTCGCGACCGCTCTCCGAAGAGGAAAAGGCCGCGCGCGAGGAAATGAAACGCCGCCGTGCGGAAAAGAAAAACGCAATTCTCATCCTCCGCGCAATCTCGATCCGCATGCCGCTTCTCATCTACGGCGCAGACGTGCCGATTGAGAAGGTCATTTCGATCAAGGAGTTCCCGACCCTTGTGGACGACGAGTCGTGGGCCGAGTTCATGCCGCAGGGCGTCACGAAGACGATCTTCAAGAAGTTCGTGGAATACTACGACGCGGACGTGTTCGCGGAGGCGGGAACCCAGATACGAAAGCTCGCCAAGAGCGCGGACAAGCTTCCGCCGACAAGACGCGTCCAGCAGATCGCGCGGATATTCGGCTACTTCAAGAACCCCGACAAGGAAACCGTTCTCACGCCCTGGCGCGTTGTGAACATGCACCTTGCCGACACCATCGGCGGCTGGTGCTTCTGGGACGAAGCATATGAAAAACTCATTGATGAACCCCGCCCGGTAGGGCTGTCGCCCCGCGACAGCCGCGAAACCACGGTAGGGTCACGCGTCCCGCGTGACCGCCCGCCGCTCTTCTCCATTCCCGACGCGAAGATTCTCGAAATCAATTCCAAATCCGGCCTCTATCCGCTCTACGTGGCCTACTCGCTCTACCGCCGCAAACTCGGTGACGTGCCGGAGGACGCGGTGACGCCGGCGGCGCTTGCGAAACTGTGGCGCGAGGTGGTGGCGCGTTCGCTTTTCGTCGTGTGCAAAACGCCCATGGCGCGGGCAATCACGCGGCGCACGCTCGTCGGCTATGATGACAAGGCGACGGTCAATGCACAGTACATCAAGAACCTCGTGGAAATGCTCAAGAACGAACCCAAGAAATTCTACAACAAGGTCTGTGGCGGCAACGCATGGAACAACAAGGAGTTTGAAATGAAGATGCTCAAGTTCGACGCAGTGGTCGGCAATCCGCCGTATCAGCAGATAACTGGGGGCGGGAGTGAAAAGGCCGTTGCGGCCACTCAGGCAACCCCCATATTTAACTTGTTTGTTGAGGGTGCAAAGTCGATAGCTCCACGTTTCATCTCAATGATTATCCCTGCTCGTTGGTATTCGGGGGGCATGGGACTTAATAACTTTCGATATGAGATGTTGCATGATAAGCGGATTACGAAATTGTTTGATTTCGCCGATTCGCGTGAATGTTTTTCTGCGGCTGATATTGCCGGAGGGCTTTGTTATTTTTTGTGGGACAGTAATGCTAATGGTCCATGTTTTGTCACGAATGTTGCTGGTACAGAAAGAGTTCAGGTCACAAGAGACCTTGATGGATTTGGTGAAATATTTATTCGTAATAACAAGGCATTTACGATTATTCAAAAAGTCCGAGAGCGAGCCAATGCCTTTCTAGATGCTTTCGTGTCTGGTATAGATGTATTTGGTTTTCCATCCAAGATGCGCGGCGCTTCAACTCCATTTAAAGATTCTGTCGCTTTAGTCCATAGTCAAGGTGTTGGATATGTGAAAAGAAGTGATGTAAAGAAGGGCATAGATCTTATTGACAAGTATAAAGTGACGATTGGTATTTTGGTCCCGTGTAACGGAGAAGTTGGGGTCGATCCGAGTAAAGGGTTTCGTTGTATAACGATACCACGGATATTGAAGCCGAATGAGGTAACAACTTTCTCGTATCTCGTTTTAGGGGCTTTCAAGACACAAACCGAAGCTGAGAACTTTAAGAGTTACATGCTCTGTAAGTTTTCACGGTTCATGCTCCGTCAGACATTTTCTTCAATGCATATTGCAAAGCAGAACTTTATTCTTGTTCCTGCTATGGACTTTAAGAAGAAGTGGACAGATGAATCACTGTACGACTATTTTGACTTGAACAAGAAAGAACGGTCTCTGATTGAAGCTACAATCAGGAAACTTGATGCCTAACGGAGCGTGTCTATGAAACCCAAAATCACTTACGTCACCAAAACCATCCGTACCCTCGACGCCTCCCGCCAGCGCAAGGCCGTATTGAATTCATAATAAGCCACTGGAATAAGTTTTTGTCACAATGGGCAACAGAAAAAACAATTATTATTAACCTATTGTATAGAGGAGTGTAAAAGTATGATTGAGGTTGTTGCTGCTCTCGCGGGGGCTGTAATTGGAAGTATGCTTACACTTGTTTATTCGAGTGTCCATGAAACAAATGGGTTAAGAAGGGAAAGAGAAATAATTAGAAAAACATTGTTGGTTGAGTGTAAATTACAACGGGACGTTCTTAATGTTCTAGAAGTACGATACAAAGAGCCGCAGAGTGTAAATCCTGCTCGTTTCACCCTTGATATATTTGAATATGCGTTAAAAAGACATTTGTCAGGTTTGGGTGACGTTGTGCTTATTCAGAAATTATCTCAATTGACAATCAACGTTCGGGCGTTAAACATGACTTTAGATAGATATGAGGTCGAATTAATGAAGGCTTTGGCTGATACGCGTCGAATACCTAATGTTGAAAGAATGCGTCTGGGTATCTGTAAGAGTATTCAATTGTGTAAAAAAGCGTTGCATGTAGTTTGTCTCTCTTTGCAAAATGATAATGACCGCAAGTCATGTTCAACACAAAACACGGAATCGCCAGATCCGAGCATAAGTTCATCGAATCCATGATCAAGCCGATGGAGTGATTGTCCACAAACTTATAAAACGAAAAGCAAGTAATTGAAAGGATAGGAGGTAAGCATGGCCCCAACAGTATTCATCAGCTCTACGATAGAAGATTTGCATCATGTACGTGATGCAATTCGGGAAACAGTGTCTGAACTTGGCTATCAGCCAATTATGAGTGAACATGGCGGCGTCGGTTATATGAACGAGACTGCAGCAGATGTAGCTTGCTATCAAACTGTCAAAGAATGTCAGTTGATGATTCTGATTATCGGAAAACGATACGGGTCAAAAACACATGATTCAGGATTGGTCAGTGTCACTGAACATGAGTATGATACATGTATGGAACACAAGCCTAGGCTGATTACATTTGTGGATGGAGAAGTTCTAAATTATAAACGTGTATTTGATTGTAGTCCTAATGCTAAGGATGTAAATTATCCTGGTATGGATAATGCCAATGCAACGTTTGAATTCATTAATAAGGTTATGCATTCGCCGGTACGCAATGCAATTATTCCATTCTCTTCTGTTTCGGATGTTAGATCGCAACTAAAACAACAGTTGGCGGCATTGTTTCATGATCTACTTGATGAGCACGCAAATCCGGCAAAATCTGCATTGGATGAAATAATGGTTGAAGTCAAAACCATTCGTAATGCATTGTCGAAGAAGTCAACTCCTGACATGCGATTCCTTACGGTGTTTAAGTTTTTACTCGACGATCAAAATCAGGATTTTAGACAGTTCCTAAAGGTCACTATAGCGGATATTGAAAATGTAATACCGCGAATATACGAGGCAAATGATTTTGATGCCTTTGCAAGTAAAGCAGATATAGCCATAGAGATTGTTGAGGCACAAGATTGCTTTACCGCATTTAAAGACAAGCGAAATTTGATACAAGGGACGTCATTTTTCCCTGTCCGTTTCTTCATCGGTACAAGAAATGAAAAGCCGTTGCCGTGTAGTTATGCGACAGACAGTGATGGTAATATTTTTATGAATGCGCCGGCCCATGAATTCTTTGTTAAGGTTTATGCAGATTTGAAGAAACGTCTTTCTAGGATAGTAGATGGCACAGCTCAAACGTCTGATACATGTACAGTCCTTGACAATATGCCAAATACGGCGTCACCAAGTCCGAGCAGAAGTTCATCGAATCCATGATCAAACCGATGGAGTGACAATGAGAATGTCTAAGGAGAACGAAATGAAGGACATACCAGAAGCCATTACCGATGAGGGTAAAAATGGGAAAGTTATTGCCGAAGAAGGCATGTCTGCACCTGAACAACTACCACGTCAGAGAAAGAATATTATAAAAACAAGGGATGATGTTTCACCTGTCTGTTTTACCGTAGAAGATGGTGAATGTAAGGTGGGCGATGGTGTTAAATGTTCTTGGGCTGATAATAACTTCCCGTTTGATCGGCTTCGTGAGCGTATTGAACCATGGTTGACTTCGCTTTTCCAGTCTGAACACTTGAATTTACTTGTTGGTTCTGGTCTGACAAGAGGGGTTTGTCATTTGGCGCATGTTATTGGGGCGGGGATGACTTCTCCCCAGTTCGAAAATCATGGAGATGCTATTGAGCGGGCGGCGCAAAAATCTGCTTCGTTGGCAGGTAGAAAAGATGGGAATTTTGAAGATCGCATGCGCGTAGCATTTGATTTGTTAAGGGCACTGGAACTTTTTGATTGCGATGATGCCCAGAAACTTCGTGTGGAAATAGAATCTAAGCTTGAGGGATTTGTTGATGATGTTTTGAAATCAGAGGCTGGTTTGCTGAGTTCTGATAACAAGGTTGAAGCCCTCAATTGTTTGATTTTGTTTTTGATGAGCTTTGCAAGCCGTACGGGGAATCGTGATAGATTACATATTTTTACAACCAATTATGACCGATTGATTGAAGAGGCCGCGGATTTGGCAGGGCTTCGGCTCATTGATCGATTTGTTGGGACATTAGAACCTGTCTTTCGTGCTTCAAGAATGAACGTTGATTTTCATTACAATCCTCCTGGGATTCGTGGGGAACCTCGTTATTTGGAAGGTGTAGCACGATTAACCAAATTACATGGTTCACTGGACTGGATAAGCGATGATAATGATATTCGACGGATTGGTATGCCGTTTGGAAGCTCTTCCATTAAGCCATTTTTAGAAGTTCACGGAAAGAAAGGAAATTTAGTTGATGGATTGATGATATATCCTAATTCCTACAAAGATTCTGAGACCGCTTGCTATCCATTTGTAGAGTTGTTCCGCGATTTTTCTGCGGCAATTTGTCGCCCAAACACATGCTTGGTTACATATGGTTATAGTTTTGGAGATGATCATATAAATCGAGTTATTCGAGATATGTTGACTATACCATCCACGCATCTTGTAGTTATATCGTATGATGACCCTCTTGGACGTATCGAAACACTATATAAAAGTTCTTCTGCCACAGATCAATTGACTTTGATAATGGGTCCAGATGTCGCTAATCTGCAATCGCTGACCAAGGACTTTCTACCTAAAGCAGCGATAGATTTTGCTTCACAGCGCATGAGTAAGTTACTTCAAACACGTTTGATAACTTCGGGGAAGAACAATTCATTGAACGAGGCGGATGTGCCCAAAGAGGAGGCATTATCATGATGGTAAAACCATGTGATTTCGTGGCATCATTGCATGTCGGTTCTGTTGTTTTTATTTCGCCGAATGAGATAAAGATCCAATTAGACATAGAATCTCCTGATTCGGTCGCCTTAAATGCGGGTACACCGCGAGCTTTTCCACGAATTAACAGTTATCTTCTAATACCAGCAGATAATGGTTTCTTGGTTGGGCAGGTACTATGGATCACGGTTGAGAATTCGCCATATCCAAAACGTAAAGGGTTACAAGATTTTGGACTTATAGATTTGCCGTTCCCATTACGAAAACTGAGCCTGTCACCGCTTGGAATATTGAGATATGACAACAATAAGAAGTATGTATTTACCCGTGGCATTGAGTCTTTTCCCTCTATTGGTGACGAAGCAATCTTACCGACAAACGAGCAATTAAAAGCCATTGTGCAGTCTGGAGAAAATAAACTACGGGTCAAGATTGGGACAAGTCCTTTAGGCGGGAATGCTGATGTGTTTATTGATCCGGACAAGCTTTTTGGACGGCATTTGGCTGTCTTGGGAAATACTGGAAGTGGAAAGAGTTGTAGTGTAGCGGGCTTAATTCAATGGTCGTTGAACGCTGCGAATAGTATAGTGAGGAAAGACAATCAGAGCAAAGCGAGCTCGCGCTTTATAATTCTTGACCCGAATGGGGAATATGGGAAAACATTTGCATCAATACCTAATACGGAAGTGTATTCGGTGAAACCGTCATCCGAGACAATCAAACAACTTAAGATGCCCATTTGGTTTTGGAACACTGATGAATGGTGTGCATTTGCACGTGCGAGCGATAAAACACAGCGACCTCTTATTTCACAGACACTTCAAGCGCTCCGAGCAGGCGTTCGGGATGTCGTTGTTTCAGATAGTGTTAAAATGCGTCAATACTTGCGAACATTAATGGTTGCCCTGAAAAATGATATAACGACAGGGACTCCGTGGAGCAGTAAAATAGGGCAGATTATTGGGTTTCGAGATAGAGTTAAAATATGGAGCAGTGACATTGTGGTAAAAGATAGTTTTTCAGATGATGAGAAGAAGTCCATCAATGCATTGGTTGACTCATTTTCGGCTTTCCTATCAGGAAACACCTCCCAGTGGCCGCACGCCTTCTCCGAGAGAGAGGTAGAAGTGCTTGAAGAGGCCATTTATCATTGTTACACTAGTTTTGGTGGCGGAGCTTCTGATTGTTTACTGATAGACCCTGATGTGCCGAAATCCTTCTCGGCAAATGATTTCTTAGATGCTCTATCGGCAAATGCGATGGTACTAAATATTGCTGATTATGTCGAGACAATGACACTACGTATTAGATCAATGTTATCGGATTCAAAAGTTAAAGAATTCGGTGACACAGATGGTTCGTACAACCTTAAGAGTTGGTTAGAGTCTTTTCTTGGAGACAATAACAAGAGATCAAAGATTGTGGTTGTGGATTTGTCTCTAATTCCCTCAACCATTGTCCATATAGTTACTGCATCAATAGCACGTATGGTAATGGAGTCTTTACAACGATACAGAAAATGTAATGATGGGAATGTGTTGCCTACGGTTCTTGTCGTTGAAGAAGCACATACTTTCATTAAACGATATACAGAAGATTATGCCGAACAAGGGATGGGAAATGTTTGTTGTAAGGTGTTTGAGAAGATAGCGCGCGAAGGGCGAAAGTTTGGGTTGGGACTGGTGTTGTCGTCTCAACGCCCAAGTGAACTTTCTCCAACCGTTCTTTCCCAGTGTAATACATTTTTGTTGCACCGAATTAGTAATGATCGAGATCAAGATCTGATTCATAGACTTTTACCAGATAATCTACAGGGGCTATTGCATGATTTGCCTATACTCCCTTCACGGCATGCGGTTCTTCTTGGGTGGGCTTCAGAGTTGCCAGTACTCGTGCGCATGAATGAATTACCAAAAGAACAACGTCCTCAGTCAGATGATCCCGATTTTTGGGATGTGTGGACCGGGGAACGCGAATGCGATATGGACTGGAAGAGAATAGAAGAAGATTGGATTGGTGTAGAGGCAGAGGTGGTTGAACAAGACAGACAACTGCCGCCATTGTCCGATAATGATTATTGATTAGTGATAACGTTGCACCAGATAAGCATTGACTATTACCGCAGTTGATGATTGGATAGTGCGCGAATGAGGGATTCACTTGTTGGAGAAATGATGGAGTAGAGACAATGGCGATGCCGCAGAGAGACGACACGATAGAGGCGATCAAGCGACTTGACGCCTTGCTTGAGTACGCCGTCATGCATGGTGACGAGGAAGAGGCCGAGCGCATCCGCGAAGAGCTGCGCAGGCTGACGGATGAAGTTTGACGGCAGATGACGTTTGAAGGGCGCGGCAGTATGGTATAACCTGGCGAGGAGGAGCACTATGATAACGAAAAGCGAATTGGAAAAACTGCTTGCGTCCACGGAGACGTACCGTGTCGAACGAACCAAGTCCACGACGGACAAGGACAAGTTCGGCGAGGCCGTTTGCGCG
>ONRL01000019.1 GCA_900320225.1 uncultured Lentisphaerota bacterium | reverse complement strand
GGCTGGCCGGTCAACTACGCCCCCGAGGATGTCGGCCTCCACTGTCCCCAACGCACCAAATAGGCCGCGCTCCAGATGTGACATCCGAGTTGTCTGGCGCCGGAGTCGTTTCCTTAGCGGTAGTACTGGATGAACGCCGCGAACGGAAGTCCCATCGCCGGGTAGTTCGGATAGGGGTGCGGGTTGCCGGCCTGGACGCGAAGCTTCTCCTCGCCGGGGTATTTCTCGAACGGAACCGCGGGCGCGCCGGACGCGAGGCGGAAGCCGTGTTCGTTGTCGGTGTTGATGCCGGCGTCGAGGAGGTAGAAGCCGTCCTTCTCCCGCGCGTCGAAGTTTTTGATGAGCCAGTCGCGGAAGCGCCACATGGCAGCGTTCTGGCGGGGCGTGAAGTCGCCGGCGGCGTTGTCGATCGAGCCGCAGGTGGAGCAGGGGATGCAGATCACGAACTTGCCGTCGGGCACGGCCTTGAGGTAGGAGTCCTTCATCACCGCGATGCGGTTGCCCCACTCGGTGAAATCGGCGTTGAGGTTGCCGCGCCAGTCGTTGAGTCCGAGGAGGACGAAGAGAAACTGCGGCGGCGGAATGTTCCACATCTTGAGGTATTTGCCGTAGTCGAACGACCAGATGAGGCTCTTGCCGTTTACGGGCTGCCATGCCGCACCGTCGTAGCGCACGAACGTCTTCGCGGACTCGTCGAACTGGATGTCGCCCGCCACGGGGTTCAGGAGCACGCCCGTCTTCTCGTCGAAACGGTTCACGTAGTCGTCGAACCGCGCGCACGAGTAGGTGGGTTCGAAACCCGGCGGCTGGGTCTTGCGCGTACAGCGCCATGCCATCTTCCAGAACTCGCGGTTGCCCCAGTACCGACCGCCGTCCGGCTGCATGAATCCGTGGTAGGAGCGGTTCGGCTTCGAAGGCACGCTGAAGTACGTGGAAAGCGCCCATCCGCCACGTCCCTCGTTGTATTGCCCGGTCCCGCACTTCAAGAGGCCCACGAGGTGGAGCTTGGGGACATAGCCGGAGTCGAGAAGGGCATCGCGGAAAAACTGGCCGTGGGTGAAACTGTCGCCCACGATCTGCGCGTAGACGTCCTTGTCGCCGACGCCTTTCTTCCCCACGCGGAGTTTGGCTGTCTGCCGCTTGATTGTATTGAATTCATCGCCGTTGATGAGTTCCACGTTGAGGGCCGCGCCGTCAACGGGCTTGTCGAGCGTCACCACCGTGCTGAGGTGGCGCATGAACTTGCCGTACTTTTTGTTCATGGAGAAGCGCACGTAGTCATCGTAAGGGTGCCAGCGCTTGATGAACGGCTGCACGAAGAGGTCGTTCTGCGTGTCGGAGAGCAGGTACAGCGACGACGGCAGGCAGATGTCGTTCACGAACTTTGGCATGGCAGCCTGCGCGGCCTGCGCCGAAGGAATGGCGACGGAGAAGATCGCTACGCCACAGCACATCACGGCCATGCGCACGATTGATGCGGGCATGAAGTTTTTGTCAAACATTGGATTCTCTTTCCTCTGAAATGCACGTGTGTCAAAAAGAAATGACGCTGAGGGTGTGGACGGCGTCGGCGCCGGAGTTGATCATGCCCGCCGAGGGCGCGTCGATGTTCACCACCACGAGGCGGCCGTCCGGCAGGTAGATGAGCTCGCTCGGCTGGTCGAGGAGCCCCGTCGCCCCGTCGTTGTCGCCGTTGGCCCACACGAGCTCCATCTTGCCTTTCGCCACGTCCCAGGCGTAGATGGCGTTCTGCGCGGCCGCCGTGCAGATGATGCGGTCGTTCTTGGCATCGTGAACGATGCCATCGCAACAGACCATTGTCTTATCATCAAGGAGCTCTGGTTGGCCAAACTTGCCGTTGCCCAGCGCCTTCAGGCGCCAGAAGCGACCGTCGCCGAACGAGCCCGTGTAGAGGTTGCCGGCCGCGTCGAAGTCGATGCCGTCGGGGCCGGCCGTGTAGATGTGCACCTTGTTGTCGAGTGGGTCGATGCCGTTGCGCGAGAAGAGGCGCGTGGGCACGAACCCGAGGCAGTAGGGATCCTTGTCCATCTGATCCTTGTCCAGCAGGCGGGCGGGCTTGTCGGCGCGGAGATCCGCCGCCGGAATCCGGTAGAGCGCGCCGCCGAACTTCCCGCCGTGATGCGCGAACGATTCCGAGAAATAGAGCGCACCGTCGCGCCAGCGGAGTCCGTTCGGGAGCATCACGTGTTCGACCACGGTCTCACAGCGCAGCGGTTCACCGTTCTCGATCACGATGCGCCGGACGGTGGAGGCATAGTTGCGGTTGGCGAAATACTGGTTCTCCGCGTAGTAGAGGTGGCCGTCGTCACCGAATACGATTCCCTGCGGGAACGACTTGCCGCTCTTCGTGTCCGTGCGCGTGACGGCGAACACGCTCCATCTGCCAGAGGCGGCGCAGCGTTTCCAGATGTGGCCGGAATAGGACGGATCGACGCCGTTGATCGCCGAGAGGAACAGGTTGCCGTCCTTGTCGAGCGCGAGACCTTCCGGCGTGTTCACGATGTCGCCGAACGTCTTGAAGAGCGTCGGGCGATTTGCCTCCGGACCTTTCGTCCACGGCGCCGCCACCGCCGCCGCCGTGATTACGATACCGCCGATAACGAGTAGTTTCTTCATTTTGATTTCCTTTCATAAATCTCGTTGCTTGTCTTTTTCGAAGGTGCCCCAGCAGGCACCGTTGGCGTCCATCCAGAGGATGAGGCGATGCAGCTCGTCGTCGGTGAGCTTCACGCCGCCGTGGCCCGACTCGAGCCGCTTCAGAAGCGGACTCCCCAGCGCGCCGAAGCGAAGCGGTTCGGTGAGCGGTTCGTAGTTGTTGTTGGCTGCGCCCCACGACGAATAGGACACGTGCTTCACGAGCGCGTTGAACGACTTGCACGCCCATCCCTCGGCATCGCCTTTCAGCGACGGACACTTCGGCCGCGTGCCGTCGTGGCACTTCACGCACTTGGCGTCCAAAACGGGCTGGACGAGCTTGAGGTAGTTGAACGGACGCGAACCGGACACCTCGGGTGCGATGCGCGAAGGCGCGCGCTGGAGCGCGAGCGCCTGCGCGGGCACGGACGCGCTCTTGCGCCGGTCTTCGTGGCAGCCCAGGCAGCTCTCGCGTTCGCCCGGCTGCAGGTACACGACGGACCGCATCGTCTGGACGGCGTGTCCTTCCTTGTCGAGCGCCTGGAAGTAGACGGGCATCCGCGCCGGCACCTCGAAGTACGCGCTGCCGTCGCTTTCGACGGGTACCGTACCCAGTACCTCGCGTCCCACCGAGCCGAGCCCCGCGCCGACCTTGGGTTTGTCGATGTGCGGCGTCGTCTTGTTGATTACGTGGAACACGCGGAGCGCCGTGATGGGACGATCTTCGGGAAAGGGCTTCGGCCACGCCTCCGTCACCTTGCCGAGCGCGAACGTGCCCGTGCCGCGCGCCGCCAGCGCGGCGTCGACGGACGAGTGCGCGAGCGGGGGCAACGCGCGCGGCTCGACGGGGCGCGCCCACAAAGACGAGATGCGCGGATCGCGGTAGATGAGCTCGCGTCCGCCGTCTGCGTCACACAGGTAGATGCCGTACTGGTTCGGCGGATTGCCGCCTGGCTCGCCCAACAGGCGGTCGTACGAATAGGAGGCGAGGAACGCCGACTCGGAAAGAGGCCAGGGCGACTTGAAGGTGTGGCCCGGCCACCGCTTCTCCTGGACAGTCGGGATCTTGTTTCGGTTTGGATCGGCGATGCCGCCCGCCCAGTACTTCTTCGGCACGTAGTCGAAGGCGATGTCCTCAAGCTTTCGCGGCGCATACGCGAGCGGTTCCTCCGACTCC
This sequence comes from uncultured Lentisphaerota bacterium, assembly GCA_900320225.1. Classification (GTDB taxonomy): domain Bacteria; phylum Verrucomicrobiota; class Kiritimatiellia; order RFP12; family UBA1067; genus RUG572. Next base: position 23,817 of record ONRL01000019.1, on the reverse strand, counting down.
GGGAAGCGCACCTCGGGCGTGAGGCGCGTGATCGGCGGTTCGCCGTCGATGCCCTTGAGCGTGTCGATGAGGACGACGCTGCCGGCCGACATCGCGTGGTGCGGTCCCGCGATCGCCATCACCTTCGTGGAACCGGGCACCGGCCGCGCCTCCCACGTGCCGCACGGGTTCCAGGTGTTGTTGCCGTAGTAGATGCGCACGCCGCCGCCGTCGGGACGCGCCGTCCAGAGCTGCTGGTAGAGGACGGCGTTGCGGTCCACGTAGTCCCAGCGCGTGTAGAGGAGGCGTCCGTCGGGCAGAAGCGCGGGCGTCCATTCGTGCGTCTCGTGGAAGGAGATGGAATGCGGGTTCTCGCCGTTCGGCCCCATGCGCGCGAGCGTGAACACGGGGCACGGACCTCCTCCGCACCGATGGTAGCCGCCACGCCGCGCGGAAGAGAAGACGATGTCCCCGCCCGGCAGGTAGATGGGAAAGAGGTCGTCGAAGCCGTCGGAGGTGAGCCGCCGCGCCGAGCCGCCCGCGAGCGGCGCCTCGTAGATGCTGTACACGTTTGTCACCTCCACAGGCATGCGCGTGTAGGCACACGGCTGGGGCGTGCCGCCGGAATATGCGCTGTCATGCCCTGACCCCACGGGCGAGTACGAGAACAGGACCTTCGTGGCGTCGGGCGAGAGCTCGGGATTGAGGAAACTGCCCGCCGGCAGGTTGGGCGGCGTCACCTCGCGCGGACGCATCGTCGCCGGATCGTCCAGCACGAACAGCCCGCCGCCCGGACGTGCACGGTGGCCGAGGCACTGCGTGAGCTGATGGCTCATCCTTCCCGGCACGAACTTCCCGAAGAAAAGCCGCTGTCCTTCCAGGCGCTTCAGCGCGTGCGCGCGCAGAGCGACGTGAAGCGCGCGCCATTCCGCCTCGTCAGCGGATTCCTTGGGCGGCGCACCGAGTCCGGCCTTGCGGAAACGCGCGCGGAGCGGCACCACGGCCTCTGCGAACGTACGCGGCTCGCGCGGCGTGCCGATGCCGTCCTGCAGCCGCCAGTCCCACTCCACGAGGGCGTCCGCGACCGCGCGGGCGAGCGGCGGCGAACCTGCAACCGGCCCGGCGTCAAATGGCGCGCGTTCGGGCACGAGCGGACGTGCAAGCGTGCGGCATCCCTCGGCCAAGGGCTGGCCATCCAGTTCCCACCCCGCACCGCAGGCGACGGCGCGCCAGCCCGGCAGGCCCTCGAACCCCAGCAGCAGAAGTTGCGCATCGCCGCACGACCAGAACCAGATGCCCGCGACCGAACCAAATGAAGGGTACACGGCCTTTCCGTTGAATGTCACGCGGACAGTGTCCGCACGACGGAACATCTCGCGCAACGCCTTCACGGACGCGTCGTAATCTGTCGCATGCCCGCGGTCCGGGTTGTCGTCCACGTACACATTGCCGGGGCGCAGCGCTGCGACGGACGCCGCGAGCTCGCGCGCGCTTGCGGGTGGCACGGTCACGTCCTTTCCGCCGAGCGTGATTGAAAGCGGCATTGTGAAGCGTTCGGGGAAGTAGAGCGCGCTGCGGGCGCGGTATTCGTCGGGACGCTCCGTCTTCGTTCCGCCGAAACTGGTGGCGATGGCGTCCTGGAACTTGTCGTAGGAGAGGTGGTTGGCGAGCGGGTTGAAGGCCGTCACGCCGCTGATCATCTCAGGATGGCGTGCGGCGTAGGTGAGCGCGGACGTACCGCCCATCGTGCCGCCGCAGAGGAAGATGCGCCCGCCGAAGCGTGCCGTCAGCGCGGCGAGAAGCTGCGTCATGTCGGCCTCGGCGGCGGGACCCATCCACGAGGTTTTCGCGCGGTAGTCGGGCGAGACGAGCGCCATGCCGCGCGCCGCCGCCACGTCGCGTGCGGCCCGGCATTCGCCGCGGTCCTCGCGAATCTGCGTGCGGTCGCTGCCGTGCCCGTGCAGGTTGACGAGAACGTCAACCGGCCCCGAAACGTCCTTCGGCGCAGCCAGCAAATACTTCTGTGCCGTGCCGTCGAAGACGGCCCTGAACGTACATTCCTCGAAATCGCCCATGCAAACGGTGGACACCGCCAGGGATGCCGAGAGTACGGCGAAAAACGCGACTGTTTTCATGGTCAATAGTATAGCAAATGGCCTTCGATTGAAGTATGACTTTTTATACAAAACAGTTGTCCGTAACGCACCTCGTCACTTGTTTGCGGTTGACGCCATGAGGCACAGAATATATACTATGGCACAAATTTCAAATGCTTCAAACAGCAAAACCCAAAGGAGTTCGACGATGACATTTCAGAACATATTGCAGAAGCCGAGCAGACGGCAGTTCCTGAAAGGACTGGGCGGCGTTGCCGTGCTTTCGGGAGTGGGTGAAAGCATGGGGGCCGTGCGCGGGCGTCGCGCGCCGAAGCTGGCCGCGCAGCTCTATTCGATACATAAGATATTCTGGAAAAAGCCGGAGTGGTGCCTTGAAGGGCTGAAGAAGGCCGGCTACGACGGCGTGGAGTTCGCCGGTTACGGCGGACATTCCGCGAAAGAGATCCGAAAGTACCTTGCCGACGCGGGGCTGGTCGGCATGGGCACGCATGTGAACGGCTTTACGGAACTCACGGGAGACGGCCTCGCAAAGACGCTCGACTTCTGCGCCGAGGCCGGCTTCGCGTCCGTCACCACGCCGCACGCGATCTGCAAGGACGAGGCCGGGTATCGGCGGTTCGGGCGCGACATGTCGCTGGCGGCCGAGAAGGCGGTGCCCTACGGCATCAAGGTGGGCATCCACACCACCTACGACCATTTTCGCGTGTCGTTCAACGGCAAGACCGCGTGGGACACGATCTTCGCCGAGGCGTCGCCGCTCCTGCAGCAGCAGGTGGATACCAGCAACACGTTCCATGTCATCGGCGACGGGCTTCTGGCGCTGCTGGAGAAATACAGGGGACGCCACCATTCCGTGCATCTCAAGGAGAACGTGCCGTCCGCCACGGCGACGCTTGGCGAGCGTCCGACGGACGGCGGCCGGATCGTTCCGTGGCGGCAGGTGCTGGACTGCCTCGCCGCCGAGGATGTCGCATGGCATGTCGTGGAGGCCGAGGCGGTTCCCGACTCGCTGGACCCGCTGGCGAACTCGCTCAAGTTCCTGGCAACGCTGGCATGAGATTACCGCGCACGGCGACGCTCCGCGTCCGCCCAGCGCTTGAAGACAGCCTCGGCCTTCTTGCCGCGGAACGTGAAATCCCGTGCGCGGACCTGTTCGCGCGTCACGCCCTCGCGCCTCGACGAGTGCTGGTCCCACTTCCACCAGTGGAATCCTCGGCACCACGTCTCGTGCGCGAACACGCGGAACAGCGCCTCCATGTACATGGCCTGCTCGTCCTCGTCCGGCTCCGCCTCCACGTCGAGGCCGGACGGCGACGCCGCGCCGTCCTTGATCGACGCGCATCCGCACTCGCCGAACACGATCGGCTTGCCCGTCGCCTGCGCGATCGCGGACATCCGCGCGTGCGCACCCTTGAGACGCTCCGCCATTTCCTCGACTGAAAGAACCTTCCCCTTATCTGCCTTCGTGCGTGCAGGGCAGTAGTAGCTGATTGTGAGGTAGTCGAGCGAATGGAACCAGTGGTTGGGGTCCGCGAGGCACTTCTTGAAGTCCACGACGCCCGTGTGGAGCGTGTGGCAGCTCGTGACGGGACCGGAATACACGCCGCGGACGGCAGCGATAACGTCCTTCCACTTTTCGCTCTCCTCCACCATGCGGTCAAGTTCGCTGTCGAGGCAGAACGCCTCGCATTTCGTGCGTTCGGCGATGCGCGCGTAGTAGGCGCTGCGCGCGGCCATGGAGGCGAACCACTTCGCACGTTCCCGCGTGGCGCGGCCAGGCATGCGCTCGCGGTCCGCGATCATCCACACGCCGAGGCGGCCGATGCCGTCCTTGCACTCGAGCATGGGGCGCAGCTGCACCTTCATGCCCTTGGCGTGGATGAGGTCGATGGCGTCCATGAGCTCGATGTCGTTCGGGGTGAGGGCGAAGTCCTTGTACTGGAACGAGGAGGAGCAGGTGTCCTGCCAAACGGTCGGGACCACCGTCACCCACGTGGCGCCCGCGCGGGCGATCGCGTCGATCTCCGCCTTCGCCTCCACGGAGCCGAAGTAGCCGTTCGTGGCGTAGAAGCCGAACGTCACGCCCCACTGCATCCCGTCCGGGATCTTTGCGGCGCTTGCGGATGCTGCGAACAACGCCGCCACTGCCCCGGCGGCGAAGAGATGAGTACTGCGTTTCATTTTTGCTTCTTCTCGGTTGTCTGGATCAAATGACGTTTTCTCATGGCGAGATTATAACATAAATTCGCGGTTCGTGGCGGGGCCGTCGAAGTTGGCTGGATTGTGATATACTATCCGCATGAAAACAGCATTGCTTTCTTTTTGCTTGGTAGCCGCGTTTTCCGCCTTTTCGGAAACGCGGGTATTGGTGGTCCGTGAAAGGTCCTGCGTGGACGAATGGCGCGTAGGGAATGACGGACAGTGGACTCGGAAAGAGGCCTGGCTCGCCTGCGGGGCGGAGATGAAAGGTCCGCACAGCATTGCCGCCGCGGATGGCATCGTCTATGTGGGCGACTCCCGCGGCGATGGCGGCGCGATTCTGAAGTTCACCCCGGACGGCAAGTTCCTGGGCGTACTGGCATCCGTGCCGGCGCGTCCGGAGGCACTGGCGATCAACGGCGGTTACCTTTACGTGTGCAGCGCGTTCGGGCCGAACGCGAACCAGCTCTTCCGCTATAGCCTCGCCGATGGGAAAGGCGGCGTCTGCCTGACGAAGGGATTGTCCGTGCCGCGCACGCTCGCCTTCGGCGCGGATGGCCTGCTCTACACCGCCAACCGCGGCAGCAGCGAGATTGCCGTGTTCGACGTGACGGGCGAGAAGCCGATATGCAAGACAGCCTACACATCCCCCGCGCAAATGCACGGCGGCATGCTGCTCGACCACGACCGCGACCGTCTGCTGATTCCCGCCAAGTACCCCGAAGCAATCGACCTCATCACCGGCACCGCGCAGCGGCAACATGCGGAGCTCCCGATACAGAACGCCTTCTCCGCCGCGTTCGTGAACGGCGAAGCGTGCTTTGCGGACCACACGGGCAAGATCATCGCGTGGGATCCCGACACCGGCAAGTCGACGGTCCGCGCCACCGGCGTGCAAGGCGCCTGCGACCTGCTGAACCTCACCGAGGCGCTTGACGGTACGGCGGAGCGTCGTCGGACCGCCGCGTCCGCGCGCCTGCGCGCCGCCGGGAAGACCTTTGCGTACAAGAGGTTCGACCCGGAGCGTCCGCACGACTACACGCCTCTCAAATACAACAATCCCGACGCGACGCCCTACCTCAAGACCGGCCTCATCTGCTACCCGATGGCGTTCGACTACGACGGCGATGGTGACCTCGACCTCGTCGTCTCCAACTGGGGTATTCCCACGTGGCGCGGCACCTGGTACTTCGAGAATCCGACCCCGAAGGGAAAGAAAGACGCGTTCCCCGTCTTCAAGCCCGCGCGGAAGGTCGGCGAAGGGTGCAGCAACGTCTCCGCCAAGACGTATCCCGACGGACGCGTCGCGGTACTGCGCCAGAACCAGATTACCTGGGAGTTTTCGAAGACCGGCTGGGAGGGACTCAAGACTCTGGCGGGCCTGCCGAGGAACATCCACTACAATAACGTCCGCTGCAATATGTGGCGTCTCGCGGACTACGACGGCGACGGCAAGGACGACCTGATCGTCGGCATCGGCGACTGGGTGCAGTACGGTTGGCACAACGCCTATGACGAAAACGGCAACTGGAAGAACGGGCAGATTCACGGCCACGTGTATTGGATACGGAACGAGGCGGGCGAGAGCGGTCGCGCAGGAGCGCGACCCTCCCGGCGTGGCGTCGAGATGGAGAAGTGGGGAACGCCGCAGATCGTGCGCCTGGAGAACGAGACGCCGGTGGACGTGTTCGGCAACGCGATGCCGATGTTTCACGACTGGGACGGCGACGGCGACCTCGACTTGGTCGTTGGCGACTTCCTCGACAACTTCACCTACTACGAGAACATCGGGACGCGCACCGCGCCGGTCTACACATCCGGACGCCTGCTGCGCGATTCGACGGGGGCGCGCCTCCATGGCGAGCTCTGCATCATCACGCCGGCGGCGGTGGACTGGGACGGCGACGGGTTGATGGACATGGTGTCCGGCGAGGAGGACGGCCGCGTGGCCTTCTACCGCAACACGGGGAAGGTGGTGGACCGGATGCCCGTCTTCGATCCGCCGGTCTTCCTGCGGCAGGAGTCCGACTGCGTGAACTTCGGCATCCTCTGCACGCCGGCGGGCGTGGACTGGGACGGCGACGGCGACTACGACTTGATCTGCGGCAACTCAACGGGGTACATCTGCTTCTTCGAGAACCTGAGCGGTCCGGGCGTGGCGGAGCCGAAATGGGCGGAGGCGAAGCTGCTGAGCTGCGAACCGTTCGACGCGTCGCGCGACTTCGCGTCGCGCGGCGGGATGCTCACGGCAGATCCGATCCGCATCATGGCGGGACACAACGGCTCCATCCAGGGGCCGGCCGAGGCGAAGTGGGGATACACGTGCCTTAGCGTCGCCGACTGGGACGGCGACGGGCTCCCCGACATCATGGCGAATTCGATCTGGGGCAAGCCCCTCCTCTTCCGCAACGTCGGCACGCGCACCGCGCCGAAGCTCGCCGCGCCTGTCGGCATCGAGGTGGAATGGGAAGGCGAGCAGCCGGAACTCGGGTTCGGCTGGTACAAGCCGAAGAAGACCGACAACCCGAAGGAGCTGATCACGCAGTGGCGCACCACGCCCGTCATGTTCGACATGAACGGCGACGGACTGACGGACCTTGTGATGGTGGACCAGGACGGCGACCTCGCCTTCTTCGAGCGCGCGAAGAAGGACGGCCGACTCGTCGTGAAGGCACCGCGCAAGGCGTTCCGCGACGTGAATGGCGAGGTGATCCATCCCACGGCGCGGAAGAACCCGCTCGCGTGGAACGGCGGCATCGGCGGCGCGACGGGACGGCGCAAGATCACGATCTGCGACTGGAACGGCGACGGCAAGGCTGACCTCATCATGAGCGGCAAGAACTCGCGTCTCTTCCTCCAGGTCGAGGCGAAGGACGGCAACTGGATCTTCGTCGACGCGGGCGACATGAGTGGACAGCAGCTCGCCGCACACACCACCAGTCCCACGACCGTGGACTTCGACAACGACGGCATCCCCGAAGTGATTCTCGGCTGCGAGGACGGTTTCCTCTACCACCTCAAGAACAACGATTGGAAGAAATAATGAAAAGAGGCGGAATGAAAATGATGACCGCCGTGCTGGCGTTGGGCGCCTGCACGCTTTTCGCGCGCGACGCCCAGTTCGCCAATGCGCCGTACATGAATCCGCGCCTCTCGACCGAAGAGCGGATGAACGACCTCATCTCGAAGATGGAGATGCGCGAAAAGGTGGCGGTGCTCTGCACCACGGCGGGCTTCAAGATGTACGAAATCCGCGACGGCGAGGTGTATGTCACCAAAAACCTCGAGGAGCTGTACGCGAAGTTCCCGGGGTGCGGACTGGGGAGCTTCTTCCGCGCCGACTGGTTCTCCGGGCGCAACTGGAAGACGGGCCTTCGTCCCGAGCTGCTGATCAAGGCGTACAACGCGATGCAGCGGTATGCCGTGGAGAAGACGCGTCTCGGCATCCCGCTCACCCTCGCCGGCGGTCAGATGTTGGGAGAGACGTCCATCCCCACCGGCATCGGCATCGCCTCGACGTGGGACGTGGACCTCGCCCGCGAGGCGGCGCGGATGAACGTGCGCGAGCTGCGCACGTTCCAGCAGAACTATCGCGTTGGCTTCCCGCAGGGCACGCTTGCGCTCGACCCGCGCTGGAGCCGCGTGGAGCAGACTTACGGCGAAGATCCGTTCCTTGCCGCCGAGTTCGTCTACGCACGTTGCGCCGGTTCCCGCGACCTGGGTGGCGGTTCGGTGCTGGAAAGCTTCATCTGCCACGGCATGGGCGAGGGAGGGCACATGTCCACGCCGGTACATGTGGGCATGAACGAGCTCCTGAACGTGCACATGCGTCCGTTCGAGTACGCGATCAAGGGCGGATGCAGTCAGTTCATGACGAGCTACAACCTGGTGGACGGCATCCCGGCGCTCCTGCGCGGCGATCTCGTGAACGGATTCGTCCGTGGGAAGCTCGGCTACAAGGGGACGTTCATCGCGGACGCCGGGGCAATCGGCGCGCTGCGCTGGCAGGGTTTTGCGCAGGATCTCGGCGAGGCGGCGGCCTTGGCGGTGAAGGCCGGAAACGACTTGTGCTGCTGGGAGGCGGAGAACTACCTGAACGGGCTGATGCAGGCCATCGAGCGGCGCCTGATCACGGAGGAGGACATCAACATTTCTCTCCGCCGCGTGTTGCGCCGCAGGTTCGAGACCGGGCTCTTTGAGCATCCGTACATTGACCCCGAGGCGCGCGCCAAGGAGTACGGGCGGCCGGAGGACGTGATCGGCTGCCCGGCCAACCGCGCAGTGGCGCTGGAGCTGGCGCGCAAGTCCATGACGCTCCTCGAGAACAAGGGCGGCGTGCTGCCGCTCGACCCGAAGACCATCCGCCGGATTGCCGTGATCGGCCCGAACGCGGACAAGCCGGAGAACCAGCTCGGCGACTACACCGCGCCGCAACAACCGGGGCAGACGATCACGCCGCGCCTAGGCTTCGAGGCGCTTTCGAAGAAATACGGGTTCGAGGTGGAGTACGCGCTCGGATGCAAGGTCAGGTCCATGAACAAATCCGGTTTCGCCGCCGCCATCGAGGCCGTGAAGCGTTCCGACGCCGTGGTGGTGTGCCTGGGCAGCAGCTCCGTACCGGACCATGCGCTCACGCAGAACGAGGCAGGGACGGCAATCTGCAATCACATCCGGAAGGATTCCGAGCTGGACAAGGACTGTGGCGAAGGGTTCGACCGGGCTTTCCTCCGCCTCAACGGCCTGCAGCTAGAGCTGCTCCGCGAGGTGAAGGCGCTCGGCAAGCCCGTGGTGGTGGTCCTCATCACCGGCCGCCCGCTCGTCCTGGAGGACGTCGCCGCGGCGTCCGACGCAATCCTGCTCGCCTGGTATCCCGGCACGGAGGGCGGCACCGCGATCGCCGAGACCATCCTCGGCCTCAACAACCCCGGCGGCAAGCTGCCGATCTCCTTCCCGCGCGCGGAGGGCGCGATTCCGTGCTTCTACCACGCGCTGCGCGACAGGGGCAACTACGTGGACTGCGAAGGCGGCGCGGCGTATCCCTTCGGCTACGGGCTTTCGTACACGTCCTTCTCCATCTCGAAACCCGTGCTCGACGGTGCGAAAGTCACGGTGAAGGTGACGAATGCGGGTTCGCGCAGGGGCGACGAGGTGGTGCAGATGTACATCCGCGACGTGATCTTCTCGGTGGCGCGTCCGCTGTGGGAGCTGCGCGGCTTTAAACGCGTGACGCTCGACCCGGGGGAGAGCGCGGCGGTTTCGTTCGAGCAGGGGGAGAAGGAGCTCGGCTTCTGGAACCGCGAAGGGCGGTTCGTGGTTGAACCGGGCGATTTCAGGGTCGCGGTGTGGAACGGCTTCTCGCCGGGCGCCCTGGCGCGGAACTCCGTCACCTACAAGGTTGGCAAGTGATTTCATACGGTTGGCAAACACGCTGAAGAGCAAAGATTGGGGACAACATGAAGAAGAAGGCCTTGATTTTGGCAGCTCTTGCCTTTTCGGTCCAGATTGGTTTTGGCGGAAAGGCCTATACGCTCTGGTCGGTTCACGAGAACAACAAGATTCTCCGATACGATGTCCTCTTGGACCGTGAAGGAAAATGGACGTGGACGTACAAAGAGGAGATCGATCCAAGTCATACGGGATCGTCCAAGCCGCGTAGTGCCTGTGCCACGGCAGACGGGGCAACCGTCTATGTGGCTGATGATGATAGAAAGATCTATCTGTACGACCGCGACGGGAATTACCAGAACGACTTCTTTTCGATCGCATGTGTGCCGCAGGACATCTGCCTTTCCCCGGACGGGCAGTGGCTCTACATCTCCTCCATGAACAACGGGTACACGGCCCATGTGTTCCGGTACAATACAACGACGAGACAGGGTGAGGCCTACATCAGCTCAGGGATTTACCAGCCGCGGCATATCTTCTTCGGCGAGGACGGACTTCTCTATGTCTGCAGCCGCAACGCGTATACCAGCATTCAGGCGTTTGACTGTTCGGGCACCATGCCCATGCTGAAGACCTGTTATAAACCGCAATACGAAGGTACGTCCTACCAAGCTAACGGCGGTGGATTTCTCGATCTCGCAAACAGGCAGGTCGTGATTCCTGCTTCTAGTGGCAAGGCATTCGTTTTCAATTACGTTGCTCCCGAAGACGCGACGGGCGCCACCGTCACGCCCGTCGACGCGGTGACATGCGACCAGAACAATCCCTTCGGCGGCATTTGCCTCTCCGGTATCAATTTCGTCTGCTCCTATAATGCGATGCCGAATGTCGCGATGTGGAACGGCATCGAGAAGAAACTGCCTCGGACGATCTCGCTGGCGGAAACGCAGTTGCGCACGCTCGTCAACATCCCGCGTGCGGATCCAGATTCGCAGCTGGACTTCCTGGAGGCGCGTTGGTCGTTTGACGAAACTGCCAACTCGCCGATCTTCCGCGTGAGCGAGGGCACCAAGACCGGGAATTACGACGTTTATCCTCGCAAGTGGGTGCAGAGCGGGGCGACCGGGGTGTCCGGGACTGGGCTGTGGTTTGGCGAAAATGCCCGTGTCGAGTTCCTGGATTCCAGGCAAATGCTGCCGGCGACAGGCGACTTCTCGCTTTTCTTCTGGATCGGATTCCCCGAGCCCGTCACCGTCAGACAACGCACGCTGCTGAATACGATCGACGGTGGCGCCAACCGCTTTTCAATTGCCATCAACCAGGATCGTCACCAGAACAAGTTCTGCCTCTTCCTCAATGGCGGCGTTTCGCTCTATGGCGCGACGGATGTCGACACGGACGGCAAGTGGCATCATTTGGGCGTCGTCCGGCGCGGCGACAAGATGGAGCTTTGGGTGGACGGCGTGATCGACGCATCGGGTATCTGCGCGACGAACGTCCCTATCGCACAGCGCATCAACTGGCAACTGGGACAATTCAGGGACAGCTTCAACGGGAATGCCGGGCGATTCTTCTTCGACGAAATGGTTCTCTACGGAGGCGCCCTGACCGCATCGGATGTCCAGTCGATCTATTCCGCGGTCGCGCCGTCAGGCACGGCCGTGCTGTCGGTTCCCTCCGGCCCTCCGGCGCAGCCAAGCGAAAACCTTGACGCGGGATCCCTGTACGGGTCGTTCGTGACACACGTCAATGCGCTGGAGGGCTACATCTCGTCGCCCTCGTTGTGCATCGACCAGGACGGAACCTATTGGCTGTCGCATGACTTCGGACGGGAATTCAACAAGAACGACAACACGTCTGACATCTACAAATCCACCGACAAGGGCGCGACTTGGAGCAAGGTGGGGACAAGCGAGGTGACCAGCGCGACGCTCGCCACTTTCGGCGAAGGCGGCGTTCCCAAACTGACGGGCCTTTCCTACGGGACCAAGGACCGTCCGCGAATCGCCACCTCCGCAGACGGCGCGACGTGGACGGCCTTGAATTCCACGATCCTGGGCACGGGCGGGATGCATGCGCAGACTCCGGTGTGCTGGAATGGGCGCTGGTGGTTTGGCACGAAAGACGGCGTCTTCTCCTTCGTCTGGCAGAACGGCGGCGTTTCCGACATTCTCCGAACCGAAGCAACCATTCCGTCCGCGTTTGTCGGCACGGCCTACGAGGAGGCCCGCCCCGGGCTTCTGGGCGTCACGCCGGACGGCGGGAAGCTCTATCTGTTCCGCCCGGAGAAACCGAAGGCGTCGTGGCTCAGGGAATCGGAAGGCGTGTTGCAGTCCCATATCGTCAGCACCACCGAAAGCAAGACGATCGCCCATGTCCCGTTTCCCGGCGGATACAAGCACTTCGGGCTGATCCGCGACGACGCGTCCGGACGCTGGTATGCCGTCTGCACGCCGGATCACCCGGCGACGCACACCGCCAACGTGGCCTCCGTCAACCAGCGAAACACGCTCTCGCTCTACGCCTCGGCCGATCTGGAAAGCTGGTCGTTCGTCACGGACATCATCCCCGCGACGGGCTCCTGCACCACGCTGGGATTCAACGAACCGTCGCTCGCGATCGACGGAAACGACCTCGTGATTGCCTTCGGCGTCGCGGCGCAGGACGGCGATGTGGGCGTCCGCTACATGAGCGAGTCGAATTTCCTCTGCGTCAGGCGAGTCGCGAACTTCCGCTCGCTGCCCTTGCACGGCAAGGGGCGCACAACCGTTTACCACGTGCTCAACAGCGCCGCTTGCGTCGCGAAATACTGGTACTGCGAGGAGACCGGCGAGATGCTCGGCGACGGGGTCTTCGTGCGGAACGGAACATACGGCGGGCAGATGCTGAAAAACCTCAACGGACTCGCCGTGGGGGCGAGCCGCATCTTCGTGAGCGGCATCACGGCAGATGTCCCCTACATTTGGGAATTCGACAAGTCCGGCGCTTTTGTCCGCCTCTGGACATTGCCCGGACGGGTGGACGAGCTGGCGCTGTCGCATGACGAGAAGACGCTTTACGCCACCGATGCGTTCGTGAACAACTGCCTCTACCGGTGCGACCTTGCCAGCGGCACGTTCGCCAAGATCTTCTCATACGCGGACAACGGCGGCGCGATCAACACCTGCCGCGCGGTGGAGCCGCTTTCCGACGGGACGATCCTCTTCGCCAACCGTGCGGATTCCAAGGTCCAGCACATCGATGCCGAGGGGAACTTCCTCGAGACGGTCGTGACCCTGGCGGGCGATGCCCTGCCGCAGGCACTGCACTACGACCCGAAAACCGCTACCCTGTACATCCTCCTGAAGGACACAAGAGGCCCGCTCTACAGTTTCAGGAACGGGACGCTTTCGCTTGTCGCCCGGACGGACGACCCCGACCCGTTCTCGCTCTTTACATGCGGGAACCGGCTGTTCGCCGCCTATCTGATTGACGGCATTGGCGAAGTGTCTGCGTCGGGACGGCGCCTCCTGGTTCCGGGCTCCGGTAACCTGGGTTGCGCGGCATCGTACACGCAACCGCTCGGCAACAGTATTATCATACGGTAACGATCATTCCGTAACAGCCCGCCGCGGGAGAGGTGCGTGTTGATGAAAGGATATGCCAGGCATAAAGAAACTGGCGATTGGAATAGCTCTAGCGGCGACCGCGAGTCCGCCACTCGGGAGGGCCGCGCTTCCGCGCGGCAAAGCCACCTTCAGGCGGCGGGGGCAGTTTGCAGTCTTGAAACCATCTGATGTTTTGCGCCACAGAGGGCCTGTTTTTTGGTATAATCGCTGCATGGAGAAATTGTACACTATCGGTTTGCAAGGAGGATAGAGAGATGAGAGAAATAGCCCGTTGCGGAATGATGAAGGCCGCGTGCACGGCCTGGTTCGCGGCGTGTGCCGCCGCCTGGGGCGCGACGACCGGCGTGAGCTACACGCACTACCGCTTCAAGGTGGACGCGATCCACGGCGCATCGGCCATCGGGATGCAGATCTCCGAGCTGGCGCTCCTCTGCGACGGCGAGAACGTGACGCGCAAGCATTTGGAGAGCGTGGCGCGCGGTGACCCGGTGCCGAAGTCCGTGGCCGGCAACGGTGATGGCTTCTATAATTCAGTCGCCCCGAATTCGCACGAGGGGGTGGCCTATGCCATCGACGGCACGACGGAGACGAAATTCTACGACTGCAACGCCTCGCCTACGCGCTCGAACGCCGAATACCGCGACATGTGCTGGGTGGAGCTCTCCTACACGAACGCCCTGCGCGTGACGGCCTACCGTTGGGCGACGGCGAACGACAGTACGGCGTTGACTGCCGGTTGCCGCACGCCGACCGCCTTCCGCCTGCAGGGTTCGGACGACGGCGAGACGTGGACGGACATCGACGTGCAGGCGAACTTCGTCCCGCCCACCACGACCTTCACATAGACGCGTGTCTTTCCCGTCGGGGGTGCGACGGACATGGGCGGCTACGCGACGGACGCGAAGTGGTTCCGTTGGACGATCCGGCGCAAGTGGCGCAACAACGACCGGAACGGCGGAAATGGCGACAATGTCCAAATCGAAGGCGCACAGTGGTCGATGCAGGTGGCAAGCTTCGAGCTGTACGATGCTGCGGGAAACAACCTCGCGAATGGTCTCACGCCCGTGGCGAAGGACACGGCGTCGACAGCTTTGAATCCCGGCGAGGCAACGGTATGCGAACCGGTCAACTCCACGCACGGCGACGAAGGGGAAGATATCGTGGGCTTCCACGCCTTGTTTGACGGCAATCCCGACTCGAAATACATGTGCGGGTGCGTGCTGGACTCATGCCGCCGCATCACCGTGACGATGCGCCTGCCGGATTCTGCGCCGTCCGTGACCGGCTACGGCCTGCAGGGCGCGTACGACGTTGTCCAGTTTCCCGGCCGCAGCCCGGCGCGCTGGACGCTGGACGCGAGCTACGACGGCGAGACATGGTTCACGCTTGACGAACGCGTAGGGGTGACGCCGCCGGTGGTAAGCAACGGCTATTTCAACGCAGGGCTGCCGTATCCGTTCCAGGGGGCGGCGTCGTGCGGAAGCGAAATCGTGGTGGGCGCGTTTGACGCCGCGTCCGCCATCGGCAACCCGATCCCCGGCGGCGGCAAGACCGTGCGCAAGGTCGGCTCCTCCAGCTACGCCTACGCGGGCGGCGTGCCAAGCGGCGTGAACGTGGAAAGCGGATCGCTGACGATCATGCCCTCGTTCACGAACTACCGGTTCAAGATGGAGGCCTTGCCGGAGTGCGCCACGTCCTCCTACGGCGCGCAGTTCGGCGAGCTGATGCTGTTCGAGGACTGGACGAACGTGACTCATGCTGGGCGTACCGGCATCGTGAAAGGCGCACCTGTGACGAACAAGACGACCGGTAGCGCCTGGAATGGCAATTCGGCCAACAACGCCGTGGATCTCAACGTGACGAACAAGTTCTACGACTGCAACCTGTCGCCCGAGCGGGGGTACGACCCGTTCTGGGACAACTGCTACGCGAAGTTGACGTTCTCCACGCCGCGCCGTGTGTCGCAGTACGTGTGGTGCACGTCGGAAGACTGCTATGCGCTGAGCAAACAATGCCGCTCGCCGCGCGACTTTCGTCTGCAGGGGTCGAACGACGGCGAGACGTGGACGGACCTCGACGTGCGCACGGACTTCGCCGCGCCGACCGTTCCATTCGCCTGGGGCCAGGTCTGCACGAGCCCCGGCGCGGCGCAGGCCGTGACGGCCACGTCTGGCACGAGCGCCAAGTACTTCCGCTTCACGATCAAGAGCAAGAAGGACAATAGCAATGCCCACAACTCGAATGGCGTGCAGCTGAGCGAACTTGGATTGTTCGATGCTGCCGGAAACCGCGTGAACACGAACCTGACGGTCCTTGCGAAGGGGAAGGCGGCGACGGCGCTTGCGGCCGGGGAGGCGACGGCTTCCGCGCCCAAGAACGTGAACTTGAACACCGCCGAAGGGCTGGACAAGCTCTTTGACGATAATTGCTCGACGAAGTTCTACTACAACAACACCGGTTACCTGTTCGACGATTCCGCCAACTGGCTCGTCATCACGATGCGACTCCGGGACGACGCTCCGGACGTGTACGGCTACGGACTCGCGACGGCGAACGACAATACGTGGCGCGATCCGAACGTGTGGCTTCTGGAGACGAGCGCAGACGGCACGACGTGGACGAAGCTGGACGAGCGTTCGGAATACATGATGACGGCTACGCGCAGGGCGTGGGACTTCTACGCCCAGCCGTTTGCGGACGCGGTGCCGTCGGTGGACTGGTGCGTCTCGAACGTGTGCGTGGCGGCTGGCGCGTCGTTCAGCGTGGGCGACGACCGCGTGCAGGTGGGCGGCCTCACGGTGGACTGCGCAACTGGCGGCGGCACGATCGACCGCCTCAACGCCGCCGAGACGGGCACGCTCAACCTCGTGAACGCGGCCGGCACGTCGTTCGCCGGATACAACCTGCCGCTCACGATCGGGACGCTCGTGAACGGCGACAACATCAAGCGCTGGAAGGTTTCCCTGGACGGCGTTCCGCACAAGGAAATCAGGGCCAAGCCGACGGACGAGGGCGGAATCGTCTTCCTCGCGGCGGGCACGACGATCGTTTTCCGCTAAGAGTGCGCGATGTCCATGCGCCTGGGGTTTGTAGCGGCGGCCTTTGTGGCGGCGTTCACCGCCGCCGGGATGCCGTTGTGCCTGCGCGTGGGCTCGTACAACGTCCGCAACTCGGGCGGCGACCGCAACACGGAGAACGACTGGGCGCTCCGCAAGGCCGACCTGTCCGCGCTCGTGCGGTCGCTGGACCTTGACGTGTTCGGCCTCCAGGAGGTGTTGCCGGACCAGGCGGACTACCTGCGCGCGGAACTCCCCGCCTACGCGATGGCTGGCGTCCACCGCGACGACGGCGACCGCAGGGGCGAGGCGACGCCGGTGTTCTACCGGACGGACCGCTTCGAGGCGGTGAAGAGCGGGACGTTCTGGCTCTCGCTCACGCCGGACGTGCCGGGGTCGATGTCGTGGGGGGCGGCCTGCACGCGCATCTGCTCGTGGGCGCTGCTGCGCGACAGGCAGACAGGTCTCTGCCTCTGCTTCTGCAACACGCACACCGACCACGAGAGCGCGGAGGCGCGCCTGGAGGGCATGCTGCTCATCATCCGTCGGATGAAGGAGTTCTCGCCGCCCGGCACGCCCGTCGTCTTCACGGGCGACCACAACTGCTTCGAGACCGATCCGCCCGCCGTGGCGATGGCGGAGCGGCTGAACAACGCGATGCTCGCGAGCGAGACGCAGCCGCAGGGGCCGTGGCGCTCGTTCAACGGCTGGACGTGGAAGGAGTGCGAGGTGACGTGCGCCGAGGCGCTGCACCTTCTGCCGGCGCAGCGCAACAGCGCTTCGTTCACGTCGGATGCCGGCGGGCGTATCGACTACATCTACGTGTCCGACGGCGTGCGCGTGAAGGCGTTCGCCACGTATGGCGACGTGCGGCCGGGGACGCATCTCTATCCGTCCGACCATTTCCCCGTGACGGCGGCGATCGAGATTCCCGCGCGGCAGGACGTGCAGCGCGCTGCCGTCGCGGCCGCCGCGCAGGACGAGTCGCCGCAGCGCCTCTCGTGGACGCACTACCGGTTCAAGGTGGACGAAGTGTACGGCCGTGCGGCCATCGGCATGCAGATCTCCGAGTTGGCGCTCCTGTGCAACGGGGAGGACGTGACGCGCAAGTGCCTGTCCGCGGTGTCGCGGGGGCCGCGCGTGCCGCAGGCGGCGGCGGACGCGGCGCAGCCGAACGGCGGCGAATACTGGAACTCGGCCGGCGTCGACGCCGCCGAGGGCGTGGCGAAGGCCGTGGACGGCGCGCTCGGGACGAAGTTCTACGACTGCAACGCCTCGTTCACGCGCTCGAACGCCGAATACCGCGACAAGTGCTGGGTGCGCCTCGACTACACGAACGCCCTGCGCGTGACGTCCTACCGCTGGGCGACGGGGAACGACAACGTGTCGACCTCCAGCGCCTACTGCCGCTCGCCGCGCGCGTTCCGCCTCCAGGGCTCCGACGACGGCGAGACGTGGACGGACCTCGACGTGCGGACGGGCTTCTCGCCGCCTGCGGCGACCAACACCTGGACCAAGACGTTCCGGCTGTCGGGCACGGCGGTACGTGGCGGCTATTCGACGGACGCGAAGTGGTTCCGGTTGACGATCCTGCGCAAGCAGGACAACGCGATCAGGTCCGCCCAGCTCGCCGAGTTCGCGTTGTACGACGGCGCGGGCGCGCGCGTGAACGCGGGGCTGACGGCCGTGGCGAAGGATACGTCCGCCGGCGCGCTGAATCCGGGCGAGGCGACGGCGTCCGAGCCGGCCGGCGCGACGCACGGCGGGGAGGGCGAGGAAAACGGCGGGTTCGGGAAGCTCTTCGACGGCGACCCCTCCACCAAGTACATCTGCGGCTGCACGCTGGACGACACCCGGCGGATCGTGGTGACGCTGCATCTGCGGGACGACGCGGCGGCGACATGCGGCTACGGGTTCGTGACGGCGGCGGACGCGGGCACTTTTCCTGGGCGCAATCCGAACAGCTGGACGCTGGAGGCCAGCCGGGACGGCACAACGTGGTTCATGCTGGACGCGCGCCGGGACGTGGAGACTCCGGCCGCGAACGGCGTGCCGTACAACGGCGGCGTCCCGTATCTGTTCCAGGGGAAGGGGGATCGTCCGGCCGGCGAGTTGGAGACGGAAGAGCGCCTCGTCCCGGACGTGCCGGTGGAGGCCGGCGCGACGTGGCTCGTGGGCGACGCGGGCGTGCGGATCGGCGGCTTGACGGTGGACTGCCTTGGAGGCGTGGGGATGATCGACCGCCTCAACGCGGCGGAGACGGGGGAGCTCCGCCTCGTGAACGGCACGGGGCTCCCGCTCTACGGGATAGTGCTTCCCGTGGCGATCGCGAAGATTTCAAACGGCGGCTATCTGGCCAACTGGGGCGTCTTCGTGGACGGCGTGCCGCGGCGGGACGTCCGCTTGGCCGAGGCGGGCGGAAGGGGGCTTGTCCTCAACGGCCTCGGTACGCGCCTGCTCGTGCGATGACCAGAGACGGCACGGGATGAAAGATGTCAGACGATTCGGTCGCCCCACACGGGCATGGCGGCGTTGAAGCCGTCGGCGACGAGGGCGATGCCCTCGACCGGGTTGGGGGCGCCTGCGGCGACGCGTTTCTTGACCGCGATGCTCTGCGCGCCCGACCGATGCCGACCGCGATCCCGCGCGGCTACGGCTTGCGGGACATGGCGAGATTTGATATATTACCCGCTTGTACGGTTGGAGTCAACAGAGGTCTGTGTGCCGCGTGGGCGGTGTGGGCCGAAAAGGAGAACAGATGAAGAAACTGATTGTTTTGCTGGCGATGGCGGGCACGGCGGCGGCGTTCGGCGCGCCCGTGTTCGACAACGGCGTCCTGACGTACACCGTCGCGGCGGACGACACCGAGACGGAGGCGAACACGTTCGCCTCGTACGGTACGGTGACGAGCGTCGTGAAGGAAGGCGCCGGCACGCTCAAGCTGACCGTCTCCAACAGCTCGTACGGCGGCACGGTCGACATCAAGGCCGGCATCGTCGACTGCGCGCACGGCCATGCGCTCGGCAGCGCGAGCGGAACCGTGTACGTGCGCGACGGCGCGCAGCTGAAGCCGACGTTCTCGTCGGCCCAGGGAGACTCCTACATCTCGCCGCCCGTGCACATCATCGGTGAGGGGCCTGACGGCAACGGCGCGATCCGCGCGGCGAACGGCGGCATGGGCGACAACATGTTTTCCAAGGGCGTCATCCTGGACGGCCCGGCCACGGTGGGCGGCTCCACGCGCATCGGATTCTACTTGTACATGAACGGCTACACGCTGACGGACAAGGTTTCGGCGGAACACCTCGTCCGCGGCGTCAGCTCCACGGCGCCCGGCAACATCGTCTATTCGGGCGGATACCGTTTTGTCGTGTCGGGAACCTTCAACGGTTCTTCGGCGAACACGCTCACGATCGCCAAGGCGGGCGGAACCGTCTGCTTCTGGAACTCGGCGGCAAACACGCCCTGGACGCTGCTGGTGAACGAAAACGGCGCCATCGCCGCGGGAAACGGTACCGACAAGAGCCGGAACAGATGGCACGGCCCCGTGGTGATCGCCGACGGAAAGACGCTCTCGCTCACGCACTACAGCTCGCCCGCCGCAGGCGTTGCCGTCGGCGTGAGCGGACCGATCTCGGGCAATGGCAATCTGGTTGTCACGGCAAGCAGCTATTCGGGGCTCAAGGCGTATCTTTCGGGCGTCAACATCTACACGGGCGGCACCACGGTCAAGAACAACGGCACCTTGTATGCGGAAAAGGACAAGTCGATCCCCGAGACGGGAGCGATCACGCTTTCAGGCGGGCACATGAATTTCGTTGCGGATGCCAACGCATGGACCATGACGGAACTCGCGAAGCGGCTCGCCAACGTGACGGGCACGAGCGGAAACGCCGTCGTCTACACGTCTTCCGGAAAGTCGGCCACGGACGACGTGGGCTTCACGGTGACTTCCGGGGAAGGCAGCCTGATCGGACATGGCGGCGACGGTTCGCTCGTCACGACGGGCCCGATCGCGGGCAAGCCGAAGCTGTACAACGCCAGCGGCACGTGGACGGTGCAGTCGCCCACGCTCGACATCCACGGCTTCAACGTGACGGCGGGCACGCTCGCGCTCGACGGCGCCGGGTATGCCTGGACGTCGAACTACGCCTCGTACGTGGGCGGCGACGCGACGAAGATCGGCACGCTCGTCGTCAAGGACTCGGTCGTGGACGGCAAGCTGTCGCTCTCCGGCAGCAGTCCCGGAGCCTACACGCTCCTCGGCCACTCGGTGGCGGGCGCGCGCGGCCTCTTGAAGGTGGAGGACGGCGGCGCGTTCACGAACAAGCTCTTCATTGGGCATAACGCAAAGATGTGCGGCGCGGTCTACCAGACGGGCGGCAACGTGCTCATGAGCTGCAACTCCACGGCCGACGGCATGTGGGGATCGGGCGGATACGGGTTCTACGATGCCGCCGGCGGCGACTTGGGAATCGGGCACTGCCTCAACATCGGCGGCAACGGCACGTCCGGCACCGGCATCCTGCGCGTCTCGGGCGGCTCGGCGATCGCCCGTGGCGACATGTTCGTCTGCTCGGGCGCGACCGGCGTGGTGCACGTGACGGGCGGGCGGCTGGAGGTGACGGGATGGTTGCGCCTTGGCCAGAAGGAGTGGGCGGAAGGCAGCGCGAGAGGAACCGGCATCTTGACGATCGACGGCCCGGACGCCGTCGTCAAGGTCGGCAACGTCCTGTCTCTCGGCCAGCGCCTCAGCCCGGCGATCGGCATATTGAACATCAACGGCGGTGCGCTTGAAGTGGTTAATCCGATTCAAAACTCTCCAAACAACGGGGCAACGACGTTCTACACCGACGCGAGCCAGAAGGAGGGATACGTCAACTTCAACGGCGGCACGTTGCGTTCGATGCTCGTGGACTTGTATCTGTTTGGCACGGGCGCGCTGACGAAGCCGACGAAGGTGACGGTGTTCGCGGGCGGCGCGGTCATCGACGCGAACGGGCACAACTCGTTCGTGAGCGCTCCGCTCGAAGCGCCGTCCGGATGGGGCGTCGCCTCCATCGCGCTCCCGCAGGACTTCGTGCGGACCGATTGGCTGGGGCCGCAGCACGTCTCGATCCTCGGCGGATCCGGACGCGGCGCGACGGCGATCACCGACTTCGACGCGACGTCCGGCACGATCAGCCGCGTCATCGTCACGTCGCCGGGCCAGGGCTACGCGGAAGGCGACACGCTTGCCGTCAGCATCCCCAACAACCACTACACCTCAAATCTTGTCTGCACGGCCACGCTGGCGCCGCTCGCCTCGGGCGGACTCACGGTCACGAACAGCGCGGCGACCGCAGGCACGATAACGCTGAACGCCGTCAACACCTACACGGGCGCGACCGTGGTCGCGGCCGGCACGCTGAAGATCGGCGTGGCGAACGCCATCGCGGCCTCGCGCGCCGCGCTGGTGGCGCCGGGCGCGACGCTGAACCTGAACAGCCTGGGAGACCTCTCGGTGGATTCGCTCGGCGGCGGCGGCACGGTGGCGAACGGCAACGTGACGGCGGGGACGCTCACCTTCCCCGCCGGCATGGCGACGAACGGCACGCTCACGCTCACGGGCCGCCTGACGCTCGGCGCAAACGCGCGTGTGGCCGTGACGGGCGTGGACGACTCCTTCCCGCAAAAGACCTGCGTCTTGCTGAGCGCCGCCGGCGGCATCGACGGAACCGTCGCCGGACTCGACGGTTTCGAAGGAACCGAGCATCCCCGGCTGTGGAATGTGGTGAAGGCCGGCAACACGTTGCGGCTTTTCTATTCCCGCGGCACGCAGATTCTCATCCGCTAGCAAGACCGTTTGCACCCTTGACGGATCCGCTCGTCGAGCCGGCGTGATGAGGTGCCATGAAAAAGGAAAATACTATGGACAAAAAGACGATTGCAAAGACGGGATTGGCGGCGGCGGTCGCCTTGGGCGCATTTGCTGCGCAGGCCGAGACGTATTACCTGAAGCAGAACGCGAACACCAAATCCCCGTTCACGTCGGCCAACATCGGCAACTACTGGACGAACTCGGTGGGCGCGGCGCCGGTCTACGGACAGGTCAGCGCATCGGAGGACGTGTTCTGGGTGGACGGAGGATGGGGCATCGGCGTCTACGACGAGACGGTGTTCCCCGGAAAGACGCTACATTTCGGCTCGGCGGACGGCTCACAGACCGGCACGCTCCATTTGCGACATGCGAAGTTCACCGCGAACGACGTGCGCTGGCACGCGGGGAGAATCTACCAGAACTATGGCGGCGTGACGACGCCCGTCTACGGCAACTTCTACCTCGACTGCCCGAGCAAGAACCATCGGATCGAACCGAACGCCGGTTCTACCGGCATCATCCTGGATTTTGCCTGTTCGTTCATTTGCGATGACACGACCATGGCCCTGACCATCATCAGCTCCTCCAAGATGGCCACCGACAACCTCGTGATCTTCAGAGGTGACAATTCCGGCTACGACGGCAAGATTTCCTGTCAGATCACCCCCGCGCCGTTCGTCATCGGGTCGGCGAACGCCCTCGGAAATCCGACTGCGCCTCGCGCAGACGCCCTGAGCGTCGATCTCGCAAACGCGGTCGTCACGGCACTGAAGGGCGTCACGCCCAATGCCGTGCGCGGAATCGCCATCAACAAGAGCGGCGTCAAGTTCCGGGCGGCGAAGATCGACACGTACAACAACGCGAAAACCGCCGTCCGCACGACCACGGACTGCTCGGACTACGAGCTGCCGATGCCGATCAGCGGTGCGTACGGTTTCACGAAGGACGGCGAAGGGACCGTGACGCTGAGCGGCGCGTACACGGCGGGAGCGATCGTCGTAGAGGAAGGGACGTTGCGGATCGCGGCCACGGCGACGTTGCCGGCGGCGCATCCAGTCACGGTGAAGTCCGGCGCCACGCTTCGGCTCTGTCAGGCGCCGGAGAACTTTGCGCTCACGGTGGAGGCTGGGGCGAACGTGGTGCTGGAGGCGGCCTACGACGCCACGGCAAAGGTTACGACGCCGGTTGCGCTGACGGCGGGTTATGCCGTGCCCGCGGGCGGCCAGCCGATCGCGCTCTCCGAGGCCGTCGCCCTGCCGCAGCACGACGCCTTGAACCTGGAGGTGCTGACAATCGCGGCCGGGGCGGCGGACGTGACGGCGGACGATTTTACGGATGTTTCGCCCAAGACGTACGGCTTGCCCAAGACGACGGTGACGGTGGAGAAGGACGCGGGCGGCGTCCAGCACGTCTATCTGTCGGCGCGACCCGTGGTGAAGAGCATCAAGATTTTCTACACGCCGGAAGGTTCCGGGTACAATTACTACAAGATCAACGGCGCACCCGAACTGTGGTCGGACAATCGGGCCGCCCATGAAGGCGCGGACTATCTGCTCGTCCACCAGGTGAACAGTCTCAGCAACGTCGAGTTCGACGGCGATTCGCTGACAATC
>ONRL01000032.1 GCA_900320225.1 uncultured Lentisphaerota bacterium | reverse complement strand
GTGATCCACTACACGCTCGACTCGGAATCCAAAGTGCGCCTCGTCATGAAGGGCGGCGGAAGCGAGAACATGTCCATGCAGTTCTCCCTGCCCGACGCCTCCCTCGGCGCGGGACGCGACCTCGAGGGCGTGCGGCGGGCCGTGCTCGCCGCCGTCCAGCACGCGCAGGGTTACGGCTGCGCGCCCGGCATCCTCGGCGTGTGCATCGGCGGCGACCGTGCCGCTGGCTACGAGGAGGCGAAGCATCAGTTGCTCCGTAACCTCGCGGACGTGAATCCCGTCCCCGCGCTCGCGAAGCTGGAGCTCCGTATCCTGCGTGAAGCCAATTCCCTTGGCATCGGGCCAATGGGCCTCGGGGGGAAGACGACACTTCTCGCCGTGAAGATCGGCGCGCGCCCGCGCGTGCCCGCAAGTTTCTTCGTGACCGTGGCCTATCTCTGCTGGGCCGCCCGCCGCCGGTCGATCACTTTTCCACGCTCTTGACCGTGACCTGCAAGGACCCGTCGGGAATCGCAGAAATCACGCCCTCGCGGAAATTGTCCTTCACGCGCGTCGACTCTTCTTCTTGTTCCTTCTGCGACGCGGCCTGCATCTCTTCTTGGCGCATGGCCTCGTCGCACAATTTCCCGTACGAAGAGCCCACGCGTCCATCCGGCGACCGAGGCACGTAGGTTACGCCGTCGGCCCCCTTCTTGATCGTCTTGCCGTCGTAAAACATGACCGTACGCCGAAAGGTCTTGGACTTTGTCTTGGGAGGCTTCCAATTCTTAAAGGCGACAGCGAGTACGGCCTCTTGGAGTTGCGTGCGCCCCAGCAACTGTCCAAAAGCGAACTGGCCGAGGGGCAGCGCCTTGCCTCGTGCCGGCAGATACGACACGTCGTACTCAAGATTTCCGGTCTCCATCGAATAGCGCTTGATCAGCGCGCAAAGTCCCTCACCCCACAACAGGGCGGCGGGCATGACGCTCGAGGACGGCACGACGTACTTCTCCCCTTCGGAACCGCTGGGCGCAGTGACGTACGCCGTCTTTCCGTCGGCGGGGAGGCTCAGGCAGCCGAGTTTCGCCACCAGCCCCGAGTAGTCCGCGATCTCAATCGGCTCGTCGGCCTCCTTCTTCGACAACTTCGCCACGCGCATCGGTCCGTTGGTGAACGATTCGACTTCGTACACCCCGTAATCTTTGTCGAACGGTATCAGACAATAGAACGTCCCCTGCACGGCGCCCGGGCGGGACTCCTTCGGCAGATTCTTCCAGAGGTCGACGGTGGCCCCCTTCAGCGCCTTCTCGATTCTGTCGAACTTCTCGACTCGATCCTTTCGCTCCTTCGCCAAGGCCGCCGCCGCGGCGATCTTGTCCTGCCGCTCCTTTTCGCGTTTCTCCCGCTGCTGCTTCAGCTCTTCACGTTCCCGTTCGCGTTTCTCCTCGCGGAGTTTCGCCGCTTCCGCGCGTTTGGCCGCTTCCTCAAGTTGCTTCTGCTTGGACGCTTCCCGCCTCTTCTGCAATTCGGCGTCGCGCGCCTCTTTCGCCCGCGCGTTCTCCGCCTCCTCCTTCTGGCGCGCTTCCTCGCGCGCCCTTTCCTGTTCGGCCTTGCGGTTCCACCAGGTCATCACGCCGTAGGCGAGCGCGCCAAGCACGGCAATGGAAACGACGAGGTTCACCGCCATGAACAGCAACCGTTTCCTTCGACGGGACCGTTCTTCCGCCCGCTTGGCCGTGTCCGCCGCCTCGTGTTCCGCCAACATGCGGCGCATGGCGACGACGTTGAGGTCTTCCTGCCTGTCCTGCCGCGACGCCACCGGCTTAAGCTTGGAATGATGCACCGGCGTCCCGCGCGGAACGACGATCCCCTTGCCGCAGGACGGGCATTCCAGAACCATTCCCCGGTAGGAATCGTCGGCTTCAACGGACACGCCGCACTGCGGGCACGTGAAATCAAACGTTGCCATCGTCCCGTCCTTTCATTTTCTTTTTCCGTCGACCAATGACCTGAACCGCCGCCGCGACTCGGCCTCGACCTGCGCGAACAGCGAGGTGCCATGGCTGTCCATCGCCACGACGCAGCGGAAATCCTCCACCTCGAATTCCCAACACGCCTCGGCGGCGCCGAATTCCTCGAGGAAATAGACGTTCGCCACGCGCTTGATGGCGTGCGCCGTCACGGCCGCCGCGCCGCCCACGGCCTGGAGATAGACGGCGCCGAACTTCGCGCACGCGGCGAGCGTCTGCGCGTCCATGCCGCCCTTGCCGATGACCAGCCGCACGCCCGTGCGCGCGATGAAGGCGGGCTCGTACGGATTCTCGCGCACGGACGTGGTGGGACCGCCGGCGACGACGCGCCAGGTTCCGTCGGGGTTCTTCACCACCACCGGCCCGCAGTGGAAAAGCGCGCCGTCGCGGAAATCGCACGGCAATTTCCCGCCGTCCGCGAAATGCTTGTGGAAACGGTCGCGCCCCGTGCGGACCAGCCCGTTCACGCTCACGGCATCGCCCGCCCTGAGCGCGCGTACTGCCGACTCGTCAAAGGGATAGGTCAGCTTGACCATTTCGTCCCCCCCAGACGCGGCTAGTTGAGATCCGGCGGCGTATACTTACTGCCGTCGTGGGGAATCTCGAAACCTTGGCAGAGGTAACGCGTGATGTCCCGGGGGGATGTCCCAATAGGCAGGATCACAGTGTCAACGTGTCCGTCGGCAAAGGCGACGTTCCCGCCGTACCTGCCCTTGCCCATTGGATGGTTGAAGCCCATGCTCTCGTTCGGGTACTCCAGAACTGCATCCGTCTCCGAACTGCTGCGGACGGCCTTTAACGAGACGCCCTTCTCGCTCACGTCCACGCCCTGCACTTCGGCGAACATCAGTACTTTGTCGGGGCTGCGGGACGCCGGCTGCTTCCGCTTCATGCCCTTGTCGACCGCCGCAGACGAATCCGTTGAAACCGTAATGTTGCCGCCCACGTTGGACCCGAAAAAGCTCATGACGCCCTTCCCTTCACGGTTGAACCCGAATTCCTGGTTCATCATGTAACTCCATCCCGGCAACCGGCCGTCGTTCGTCTTTTGGAAGGCACGCGCGTGGACAGGGCACCGGTAGGTCTCGTACGACTCTCCCGACGCCTTCCAGATCGCGCCGTTCGTAATCGCCCGGCGGAGCCGATCGTCGTTGGCGTCGGTGAAGCACACCACGTCGCCGATGATCGGCGAACTCCTCGAATCGTTCAGGTCGTTGACGCTGCCGAAGTTCGAAATCCACGAGCGGTGAGGGTAATACGACAGGCCTCTCCCGGGGCGCCGGCGCCCCGGAATCGAGGTCTTCTGGTCAATGCTCCGATAGAAGCCCGCCGCGGCAAACGATCCTGGGCCATGGGAATTCCCCTGCGCGTATGCAATCGCACCCAAGGCGAGACTCTTCATGTTGTTCTTGCACTGCGCGGTGAGCGCGCTGTTGCGCGTACCGCTCAACAACGGCATCATGATGGTCAGAAGGATGCCGATAATACCCATCACCACGACGACTTCCAGCATCGTAAAGCCCATGCGCCGGGCACGCGACTCAATTTTCTCCATCTCTCTCGTCCTTCCTTGTTTTCCGGTTTTCTGAACGGGCTTCTCGCCTCAAGGCTAACACAGTCCCTTGGCGCGCAACGTCTCCATCAACCGCGCCTGGAAAAGCGCAGCGTCCTCGGGCGAAGGACGGTACCCCGGCGGCAAATCGCCGCCCAGGCCGAGCCGCCCCATCTGGTCGAGATACCACTTGCCCTTCACGCCGTCGCTGAACGTCACGTCCCCCGATGCCATTGTGCCGGGGATCATAATCGCATCACACTCCACCGTCACGCCGAGAGGGTCGCGCTCCTGCGCGTCCGCACCCTGCTCTTCGGTCGAGTTGAAGCTCGCCCCTTCCGCTTCGCCCTCCTCGGGAGGGGCGCAACTTGTTGCGCCCGTATTCTCCTCCGGCTGCGGCAACTCCGCGACGATCATCCGCAGGTCGAAATACGTCAGATGCACGCCGTATTCCGCGACGAGCCGCTTTTGGATTTCATCCAATGAGGCGCCGCCCGCGAACCAAGCGGCAATGGATTTCAACTGGTCTTCGCTGAGCTTCATGGCTTAATCGAACTGGCGGTAGAAGAGGACGCGCATCCTGTGCGGGTGGCGCTTGGCGTCCATGGCTTCATAGCCTTGACTCTCGACATCATAGACATCCGATCCCGTCGGCGGCATCGGATCGCGCCACACGAGCGCCACGGCACGGCCGCCCTGCTGGGCCGGCGTGCCCTCGCCCGCGCCGCCGAGGGCCGTAGACTCCGCACGCACGAAAATCAGGAAAAGCTGCTGCCGGTTCGCGAAGCAGTCGCGCCAGTAGCTGTGGAGGAACATCCGGTCGATGTCGAAGAGATTGTTGTAGCACGTCGTATCTCCTGCGTTGCCCGCATACTGTCCGCGGAACGGATCGGCGTACAGGTCTAATTCGTCCGTGTGGATGACCCGATCCGTGTTCAGGCGAATGCCCGTGGACATTGGATCGGGACTGTTTCCGCCGCGTACAAAACGATTGAGTCCCGAATACCCATTCCTCTTGGTGTACGCAAGCCGGTAGTTGTTCCCGCTACCGTTTCCACCCGAGTAATAGGACTTCAGGTCGTTGTATACTTCCCTAACGGTACAGTCGAGCGTACCTCCCCAGTCAAGCGCGTCATACATGTCCTCCCAAACTTTCTGGTAAACATACCGGTCGGCCTGGCTCGTCGAGCCGGGGACCTCGATCATGCTCGCCAAGTCCTCGAACCGGTGGCGCAGGAACGTGGCGATCTTGTTGATATCCGTCTTCGTCATGTGCGCGTACCCGCTGCCGTTGTCGCTGAACATGAGGTCCTTGTAGGAACTGAACGTGTTCAGGACTGTCTTGCCCTGCGCCGTGTAGTTCGTTCCCGCCACCCAGTAGTTGAGGGGCGCGTTCGCCAGCGCGGCGAGCATCACCTCCTGATTCTGCGTATACGGGTTGACGTAGAATCCCTGCGAACCATTCACGAGGCCGCGGCGATACAGATTGGCGCCGAACTCGAATGTATCCTCTTTCGGGTTCGTGCGATAGCTCTGATAGGACCTCCAGGCGCTAAGGGCACAGGGCATCGTCGCGACAATTCCCTGGTCGGGAGCGGTGGTCGGCATCGTGCGCGGATTGCCGTCGTAAAGCGATCCGTCGTTCGAACCGCCTTCAACCGTCTCCTTCTTTTCGCCGAGCAAGCAGGTCGGTTCGCCGCCGTCCTCGTTCATGTACGAAAGGCGCGGCAGAAACGCCAATTCTCCGACGGATTGGAGATAGCCGAGGTTCGACACGAACAGGAACGGATCGTTTGCACGGTCGGCGCGTCCGTAGTCGCCGCCGAATTCCTCGGCGGCCATCTTGTCAAGGATGCCGCCGTCGTTGAAGACCGCGGCATGCCACTTCTGCCCCGTGGGATTGCCATCTGCCTCATCGAACCACCAGTTCTCCGGCGCCCAGTTGTAACGCGGATCGACGGCGTAGCACGACTTGACGGACCATTCGTTCGGCGGGGGCGCCGTTCCGGCGTCCGCGTCGGCGTAGGTGAAGGACGTCGTGCCGGGGAAGCGCATGATGGGCAAGTCAGGAAGGTTTCCCACCGGATCTTCCGGCTTGTTGTTGCCCAGGGGGATGTTGATTTGCGTGGCGCCAAGCGCCTGCGAGTTGTCAATGCCGTTGAACGCCAAGTCATCCTCGTACGTGGCGGGCACCATGTCCACCGTCTTGCCGTCCTGCACCACGCGCACCCACACCACCAAATAGGGACGGAGGGAGTACTGCAACGCGGTAAAGGCCGTCTGCTCGATCTCGCCGGCGGGAATTTCGACCACTTTTCCGCTCGCGTCGAACGGACGCAGAACGACCTCGTACTTAGGAGGCCCGTCCGGAGTCTCGGTTCCATTCGGATTCGCCGGCGTCGGCGGCGTGACATTGTAGTATTGGATCCTGCGGACAATCGTCTGTTCCAGCGGCACGCCGCTTTTCAGGCGCAGCAACTTGTCCTCCCAACAGGCCTGCACGTTCGGCATGGTCGCGCGCGGCGTCCACGATTCGTCCTCCGCCGGGAAGGTAACGCACAGGCACTTCTCGGCCGGCGTGCGCACGACGTTGCCATCACTCGCCCCTTCCTCGAGCTTGAATTGTTTGTCGTCGGCGACGGGCGTCGTCCATTCCGCTTGGCTCAACGGGCGGAAATTCTGCGCAAATCCTTTGTTACGCAGCAAAATGGCCCCGGCAGCGGCCGCGCCGCCACCGGCGGCCGCCGCCTCGCCCACGAAAACGAGACGCGCAAACGCCTGTACTGTGCAGCCCACGGGCGCCTTTCCGTCCCTGAAGGGGAAAAGAAGCGTGGAACGCAGAGCCAGGCTCTGGGGGGTGATCTTGATCTTGGCGTCGTAATATTTCTTGCGCCGCGTGTTGCCCAGCTCCTCCGTGTCGCTCGGATTCGTCATGTCGGGCGCCGTCAGCTCCACGGCCACGTTCCCGACGGGCGCGAGCGAAGTGATCATCGGCACGCGCTCCGCGCACGGCATGGCGAGCGAGAGAGGCACGTTGTCCTCGTCAAGGTAGTCGAACAAGGTGAGTTCGTCCAGTTGGCAGAGCAACTTGCCGTTGTTCAGCATCGTCTGCCAGAAGCCGCCGCCGTTGTCCCGGTCCTCGGCCGTCTGGGTGAACGCCATGTTGACGGCGCCGTTCTTCATCGTACCGATTTTGAACGGCTGTCGCAGCGAGAGATCGAGCGGCGTATTGGGCGTACCGTCGCTTTTCGCAAACTCGCTGTCGCTGGGGGGGAACCAGGAGGACGTCACGAACGGCTGGCGCGCAGCAGCCTCGACGTAGAGATTGCCCGCGTTGGCCCCGATGTAGAAAAACCTGCTATTGTTGTCCCCACAGGCCAACTTGAAGAACGGCGACCAGAGACTTCCCATCGACTGCTTGCCCACGGAGAGGTTGTAGTCCATCATCGAGACGAGCGGGGCATCAGGCCACTCGCCCTGCCCGGGCGCAGTATGGACGCGCGCGTCGAAGTCGGGCATTCCGCTGGGGCCGCTGAAATTGTCTTTGCGGAACAAATAGGCCAGCGAGAAACGGGACGGTGTCGGCTTCTCGCCTTTCTTCTGTGCATGCTCCGCCGCGGCGGACGTGCGCGGCGCATCGGCAGCCATCTTGCTGATGTCGAGAAAGTCCGACACGTCCACCGCGCAAAACGCGTAACGGCCGGCGTCGTAGTTGAAATAGTCCCACTTGGCCGCCCACGAGGAACGGGCGAGCAGGCGCACGTCGTTGGCAATCGCGGGCGGCAGGTAGCCGAGCGCCTCGAAGTTCAGCACGGAGACGGTCTTCGTGGCGGGCGCGGTGCGGGGGAAGTCGGTTCCGGACGAGTCGGGATTCCTCGCGCCCTCCGGATCCGGCGGCATGAACACGCGCGACTCCCACCAGTCAAAGGCCTGATTGTTGCCGTCGCGGTGTACCGAACTCTGGTTGTTCGTGTACCAGGCGCCCGGATAGGCGTGCGACCGGATCGCGTCGTCCACGCGGCTCATCGCCTGCGCGAGGGCCGCCTTCACGAGATAGCGGTTCGCCACGGAACGACGGAGCGCGCTTGACGGCAGGCGCTCGTTGCGCATCCAGATGGCAAACGCCACGGCGCTCACCACCATGAACGACAGAAAGCCCAGAACAATCAAAAGGGCGCTGCCCTGTTGGGAATGTCGGTTCATCAGTTCACCTCGTCCGCGGGAATGCGGTTGATGTTCGGGATTGAGAAAGCCGCTTCGCCCGTGCTCCCCGTGTGGTCGTCGTCTGGGTTCACGGACGACGACATGATCCGGAACCGGAACGCGTTCCCCCAGGGATCCCGGATCCTGCCGTTGCGCACGGCCCCGTTGAACAGCACCGGCACGTTGCCCCGCTGCCCGTTCGGCATCGCCTCGGTTCCGAGGACGAACGCCATGTTGCCTTCGGTCGCCTCCTTCCAGCTTTCGCCCGTCGCCTTGTCTTCCAGCGGCGAGTGCTTCTCTCCGGGACGGGAGTAGTTCTCGTAGGCGAGGATGGCGTCAGTCAGCTGCTGCGCTTCGGTGATCGCCTGCTGGACCTTGGCCCGGCGGCGGGCGCCGGAAACGGACGACGTGACCGCCCCCACCAGAAGGAGGATCATCGCGATGACCGTGATCAGCTCAATGAGCGTGAAGCCGCTTTTTCCCTTCGTTTCCATGGCTGCGCTCCTCAATCAATGTCCGGCCAGGTACTGATGTCGTCGCCGGTGTTCGGATGTCCGTCCGGTCCGTACGACCAAACGCCGACAATGTGGGTTTTTGCCTTGCCGGAAAGGCGGATGCTGCCCGGCGAGAAAGTGGCCCACAACCTCTTGGATTTTGCTCGATTCCACGTGTCTGGACCCAATTCGCCCTTTTGATACACAAAACTATCTAGCATTGACTCAATGCGCAAACTACCTGACAACTTCATGTTTTTCTCAATCGCGCGGCGGCGAAGGGTGCCATCCGCCTTCCAAGGGCTTACCAGATATCCCCATTTATCCACATCATTTAAATCCACGCGCGGCACGGCGTTGTCCGCCAACATCCCCGCCGCGGCCATGTTGTTGCGCACCTCGTCCATCTCCGCCACGCCCGCCTTGCCCATGCTCCACGCGATGGAAGACGAGTTGAACACCATGGTGAGAATCGTGATGAGCATCGCCAGCAGCATGGACGCCACCAGGACCTCAAGCAGGGTAAAACCGCTCTCTGAAGCTCGCCGTGTCATTGTTCCGTATCCTTTTGGTCGCCCTGGAAGTGAACTTCCGTGTAGTAGATCGGCGCGGACATGAGCGCACCCGCCCGGCGTGCCAGACGGAAACCGATCGAGACGCGCGAGTGGTCGTCCTTCGCCTCGCTCGTGTTTTGCCCAGTTGCGACAACACGTTTGCCCCACTGCACCACGAGGCCGTGCGCATATTTGCTGTCGTAATTCCATGAAGGCACCTTCGTGGCGCCTTGGCAGGCACTGGCCAGGGCGTCGAACACCTCTTTCGCGTGTCTGTTCACCTCACTCCGGTTCTTGACGACGTACGTGTCGCTGCCTCGCGCGGTGAAGTAAGAGAACCAACCGTCCTTGGACTTGCCAACGGCGTTGTTGACGGCGTCCCTCCAATCCTGCCACTTGATGTTGCGCGAGGAAAGCGCCGCCGTGAGCTGGCCGAGTACGTCGTCGGCGACGACGGCCGCACGCACGTCGTCGCGCGCCTGCTGGCTTTCGCGGAACCCGAGCGGATAGAGCGACGTCATCGCCAAGACGCCCACGGCCATGATGAAGATCGCGAGGTTGACCTCCATTAGCGTGAAGGCGGCACGTGCCCTGCGGATATGTCCGATGAACTTCTTCATTGTACGCCTCAGTTGTTCGTGTCCTTCAGCATGGACGAGGAGATCGTACCCACCGGGTGGGGCTTGGGTCCGCCCTGCGACGGGCGCATCAGGGAAATCTGTACGCTGCCCGGGGACATCGAGGGCGACAGCTCATCGGGGTCGAAAAAGACCTCCTTGGGGGTCGCAGAATTCAATTTCTCGTCTCTCGGCGGATTCGTGCCGAAAATGTAGCCTTTGGGAAGATCCAGCCGCGCGATTTCGACTCCGTACGGGTCGCCCACCTCCCATGACGCCGCGCCCAAGCCGCCGCCCGCCCCTGTCCTTTCCTTGAACCCCCACACGTAGTTGTTGCCGTTTCCCACATACGAATTCGGCGCACCCTGCGGGCGGTTGCGTTTCGCCGTGCGGTTGTGGGCGTCGCACCAGCTGTTGATAGTCATTCCAGCCTGGATCATGTAGTCGTTCAGCTCGAAGTGGAACACGCAGGGCTGCACCATGGTGCTGCAATCCTCGATGCCCTTGCTTTCGTCGTCGGATCTCATGCGGAAGATCCGCATGCCCGGCGCGGACGAATCCCTGTCCGAATTCGACATCGGATAGGACTGGTGCCAGTCGGCGAATTCGTCAATCAGCAGACCTCCCGTGGCTTTGGGCGGGATGGTGATGCGCCCCGCCTGCTTGATGGCGATCATCGTCCCCTGGTAAAGCGTGGCGTCGTCCTCGCTCGCATCCTCGGTGAGCCGCTGGTTGAAGAAAAGGACCTTCGTGGGCACCCGCTCGATCTGGCATGTCTGCCGGGCGATGCGCAGAGTCGAAACCGTGTTCTGGATGGCGCCGCGGTCGGACATGCCGCGGCTGGCCGCGCTGTAGCCCGTCACGGAAATCGTGGCCAGCACGGCCATGAGGCCGATGACGACCAGCAACTCCACGAGCGTGAACGCCGCCCGGCCGGCCCGTTTCCCCGACGTCAATACCATACCTCGGCCCCCCTCCAGCTTTTATGTTCACCTGCCAGGGCCTCGGTCCTCGACCAATAGTCATCCTGCGTCATCACGGTGACCGAATCGCTCTCGGCATTGTACTCGATCACGTAACGGTAGGCCTTCCCGCTTTCCTTCTTCTGGTAGATGACGGTCATCTCGCTCGTCGACATCCGTTTCGCGTAGGGACCGTTCTTCGTGGCGGCCGAACGGAAATCCACGCCGCCGGACTTCCCGTCAGTGCCGGTGGCGCCCATGACCAGTAGGCCGACCGGATCCATCACCCGGACCTTCACCGACTTTCCGGCCGAGTTCTTGAGCAGTTCCTGCATGACCTTGTCGTAGTCGCCGTTGGACAGATAGCCCACCGTGCCCTTGTTCTGCTGTTCCGCCCAGTCCTCGAGCTTGCCGGGCCACTTGTCCTTCAGCTGCCGATACGCCATGACGCCGTTCTGGAGCGTCTGTTTCATCGCGTTGGCACGCCGGGTGCGCGCCTGACGGATGGATGCCGTCGCTGCCGTCGTGATGATGCCGAGCAGGACCGCGAGGATCCCGATCACCATCAGCAGCTCAACGATCGTGAACCCCTGCCGCTTCATTTCGATTTCGCCTCCTGCGCCCGTTGCCAGCTGTACACGTTGTCGGTGTTCGAGATCATGCGGCCGGCGGCAGACATCGTCTTCGGCGCGGCCGTGCTACAGTCGCAGAGACCGCCGTCGGCGCCCGCGCACCAGGTAATCGCCTTCGCGCGGACCCTGCCGACCGGTGCGCCCTCTTCCTTCGTGACGAACCCATCGTCGTCCTGATCCACGGCGAAATAGATCAAATGGTCCCGCACCGTACCGCCGGCCGGAACCGGCTCCGAGAGAAGCGAATTCCCCTCGGAGTCCCTGTACTTCGACTTCTTCAACACGTCCTGGGCCCACGGATCCGCGATGCCGCAACGGTCCACGCCGCGCAGTTTGTAGGAAGAGATGGCCTTGGACGGATCGCCCTTGCAGTCCACCCCGAGCAGGCCGTACTTGAAAAGCACCTTCGCGACGTTGTCGTCCATCACGAAGAAGCCCTGCTCGTGCGTCGTCGCCTTGAGGATGGCGTGCGGCCATCCCTCGGCCTTCTGGAACAGGATTTCCAGCGCGGTCCGCGCGTTGGCAACGGCCTCCACCGCCTTCGCCTTGCGCGCAGCCCGCACGGCAAAGTTGTAGCCGCCGAACAGCGCCCCGGCGAGGATGCCGATGATGGCCACCACCACCATCATCTCGATGAGCGTGAAACCTGACTGTCTCTTTTCCATCACACGGTCCTTTCTCTTACTTGTCACCCACCTTGATGTCGTCGGCGATCCACTTGTTCACAAGGTCGATCTCGCTTTTCTGCAACGTCGACTTGTCCATCCACGGCGGAAACGTCCGCGTGTTCGGCCCGGCCGACCAGAGCTGGTAGCTCTGGTAAGGGGGCGGCGAATAGTAGTAGAAATCCTCTCCCCAACCGTCGCGTATCGTCATGACGCCGCCGATGTAGCTCGGCTGGTGATTGTAGCCTTTCTGGCTGATGAGGAACAGTTTATTGCCGCCGATGAGATACTTTTTGTCTTTGTCTTCGGTGTCAACGCCGAAAAACACGCCGCCGCCCGTCACGATGCCGGCGAAGTTCGGCATCCACCTGGCGCAGACCGCCTGCGACGGCAGGTTCTCGATCATCGCCCGCAGCCTCGGATCCGACGATTGCGTCCTGTTCGCGCTATCCGGTCCCAGCATCAAGGCGTCCTGCGCTTTCTCCCAGCTTTCCAGACGCGATCCGTCGAGCAGGAACGGCAGTCTGTTGTTCGTCTCCCAGGGTCCGTTGGGGCTGCCCTGGTACATGTTCTTCTCGCCGTCCAGCATGAACTGGTAGCGGGGCAGGAGGAACGACATGAGCCCGAACATGAAGATGTTGTTCTCGCTCCAGTCGGCGCTGTCGCGGTTGAATCCGCCGTAGTTGTTGATCGCGGTGTAGCGATTGCCCGTCTGCTGGCCCCACGCGCTGAGTACAGGCTCCATGACCCTTGAGTTGTACGGGTACCCCGCGGCGACGGGCTGCGCGCGGCAAGCCGCCTCGATCTGCTTCTTCAACTCGTCGCTGGTATTGAGCTTGATTTTGTTCTGGGCCACGTCCGACCCGGCCTGAATGCCGTAGCCGAGCGACTCGAAACGGTCCACCGGCGTGTAGATGTCGCGGCTGCGGCCCTGAAGCGGCACGGGCGGGTAGCTGCCGAACGCGGCGTAGTAGCCGCTCACCGCGTTGGACAGTTTCTGCAGGCGGGAGAGCGTCTGCGCACGCTTCGACGATTCGCCGCCCGAACCCGCCAGGCGGAAGACGAGCGACATGAGCGTGACGATGACCACCGTCACGATCAGAAGCTCGATGAGCGTGAATCCTTTGCTCTTCTTCATGGAGACCTCTGGACCTCTTTTAGCCGCCCGCCGCGGACACGGTGGAGATGATCTTGATCATCGGGAGGAACATGGCCACGACGATCGTGCCCACGACCACAGCGAGGAAGATGATCAGCGCCGGTTCAATGGCCGCCGTGAGGCCCGCCACCGCGTTGTCCACCTCGTCGTCGTAGGTGTTCGCGATGCGGGTGAGCATGTCCGGCAGCGCGCCCGTCTCCTCGCCCACCTGCACCATCGAGACGACCATCGGCGGAAAGACGCCCGACGCCGCGAGCGGGTCCGTCATCGACTCGCCCTCCTTCACCGCGTCGTGCACGGTCTGCACCGCGCGGCGCACCACGCGGTTCGCCGTCGTGTCGCGCACGATCATGAGCGCCTGGAGGATCGGCACGCCCGAGGAGAGCAGGGTGCCGAGCGTGCGCGTGAACTGCGCGATCGCCGTGCGGCTCACCAGCGGGCCGATCACCGGCATCTTGAGCCGTATCTTGTCGAAGACGTAGGCGCCCTTCGCCGTCTTGCCGATCAACTTCTTGACCACCACGAACGCGACCACGCCGGCGCCGACCGCCAGGCCGTTGTTCTCCACGAAATCAGCCAGGTTCATCACGAACTGCGTGATCGGCGGCAGCTCCGCGCCGCCGAGGAGGTCGTCGAACACCTGCTTGAACTTCGGGATCACCGTGAGGAGCAGGAACGCCGTGATGCCGATGGCGGCCGTGAGCACCACCGCCGGGTAGATCATCGCGCCCTTCACCTTGTTCTTGATCTTCTGCGCCTTCTCCGCAAATTCCGCGAGACGGCTCAGCACCACTTCCAGCACGCCGCCCGCCTCGCCGGCCTTCACCATGTTGACGTAGAGGTTGTCGAAGATCTTCGGATAGGCCGTGAGCGACTCGGAGAACGTGGCGCCGCCGGCGATGCCCTCCGCGATGCCGTTGAGGCAGTCCATCATCGCGGGCGCCATCTTCTGCTTCTTGAGCACCTCGATGCAGCGCATGAGCGGCAGTCCGGCGTTCACCAGCGTGGCGAGCTGGCGCGTGAAGGCCGTGAGGTCCTTCGCCTTCACGCGGCCGCGCAGGAAGGCCGGCAGCTTGATCTCGATCTGCCCGAATCCTTTCTTCTTTCCGGGCGCCTTCGCCGCCGGGGCCTTCGCGGGCTTCTTCGCCGTCTTCGCGGCGGCCGGCGCCCCGCCCCCGCCCTTCACTTCGCCGATTGCCGTGGGAAACAGGCCCTGCGCGCGAATGGCAGCAATCGCGCCTGCGCGGTCGCCCGCGTCAATCGTTCCGCGCCGCTCCTGGCCGGCGCTGTCTTTTGCGATGAACTGGAATGTCGCCATGTGAATGCCTCGGTTGGTTTCTTGGACGCGGATATTATACCCTAATCCCGCGTGCGCGGGCAAGGGGAAATATTTCTCAGTCGAAGCTGGCCGCAGGCGGCCGACACGTCCTTGCCGCGGCTCCGGCGGAGCATGGTCTGGATATGGGACTTCATCAGCACGTCAAGGAACGCGAGCTGCGTCGACTCGTCGGGCGTCTCGAGGTCGGGTCGGTGGTCCACCGGCGAGAGGGGAATGAGGTTCACCTTGCACGACGGCAGCCGACGCAGTCTCCGCACGAGCTCCTCGGCGCACGCGCGCGAGTCGTTCACGCCCTTCACGAGCGTGTATTCGAACGTGATCACCCGCCCGGTCGCGCGCGTGTAGTCCGCGCAGGCGGCGAGCAGCTCGTCGATCGGCCAGCGCCGGTTGACGGGCATCAGCCGCGAGCGGAGCTCGTCGTTCGGCGCGTGAAGCGATACGGAGAGCTCGAACTGCAGCCCCTCCGCCGCGAGCCGCGCGAACCCCGGCACCACGCCGCACGTGGAGAGCGTGATGTGGCGCGCGCCGAGGTTCGGTCCCCTCCCCGCGTTGAGCAGCTTGAGTGCCCGCAGCGTCGCGTCGTAGTTCAGGAACGGCTCGCCCATGCCCATCACCACGAGGTTCGTGAGGCACAGCCCCGACCCCTGCCGTTTGTTTTCCGGCGAGGCGAAGAGACGCTGCGCCGTCATCACCTGCGCCACGATCTCGTCCGCCTCCAGCGACCGCACGAGCCCCTTGCTGCCGCTCGCGCAGAACACGCACCCCATCGCGCACCCTACCTGCGTGGAGACGCACTGCGTGAAGCGCCCCTTCGCGGGGATCACCACCGTCTCCACCGAATTGCCGTCGGAAAGCCCCAGCAGCAACTTGGTGGTGCCGTCCTCGGCGCGGTCCTGCGCGAGCACCTCCGGCACGCGCAGGGGGAACTCCGCCTTCAGCGTCTCGCGGAAGTCCTTGGGGAGCGTGGTGGCGGCGTCCCAGTCCGTGATCCAGTCGCGGTAGAGGCTCTGCAGAATCTGGTCCGCGCGGAACGCGCGCAGCCCCCGCGCCGTGAGGAGCGGCTTCCACTCGTCCGGCAGCACGGACCACGCCGGGGAGGGCCGCGCTCCCGCGCGGCCGCCTTGGTAGGGCGCGCGCCCCGCGCGGCCGCCGTCCACCCCACCACGGGAGGGCCGCGCTCCCGCGCGGCCGCCGTCCACCCCACCACGGGAGGGCCGCGCTCCTGCGCGGCCGCCCGGCGAGAGAGGCGCCGGTTTGTCCTCTGCCTCGCTCATGGCATAAGATTTTCGCGAATGGCGCGCACCTCGGCGTCGGAGAGGCCGAGCGCGCCCTGGACGTACGCCTCGAACTTCGCCTGCAGCGTGGCGCCGGGATAGGACTTGATCCGCGCAATCATGTCGGCGAAGTTGGCCGTACCCCGGTTCACGCGCGTGCGCAGGCCGAACATCGTGAAGCTCGTCAGCTCGTAGTCGATGGCGAGGTCCGCCTCCGACACGCCGCACAGCCCCTCCAGGATGAACGCCACCGTCCCCGTGCGGTCCGCCCCGCCCCAGCAGTGCATGTAGACGGGATAGCTCTTCGCGTCGGCGAACACGCGCAGCACCGCCGCGTACGCGTTCGTCTGGTCCGGATCGAACATGCGCGTGTACGGACGGATCACGGCGTCGACGAGACGCACGTCCGCCCCGAGCGCGGAGTTCGTCACGCACGCGCCGCGGGACTTCTCGTCCAAGGCCCGGAAGTCGAGGTCCGTGCGGACGCCCAGGTCCTTCAGCAGGATCTTCCTGCCCGCCGACCCGATCTGCAGCTTGTGGTCGCCCACGGCGTTGAGCTCCGTCCCGCGGAACACGCGCCCCGTGCGCAGGCCGTTCCAGCCGCCGAGGTCGCGCACGTTGCGCGCGCCCGGCACGTAGATCCAGCGCACGAGGTCGCCCTGCCGCGGACGGTCCAGCGTGTCCGCCGCGTTTCCCGCAAAGAGGTGCACGAGCGTGTTCGTGTAGCCCGCGTACTCCGGCGTGCCATACGCCTTCCGCGCCGCCTCCACGAACAACGTGGACGGCGGGGGAGGGACGCGCTCCTGCGCGTCCGTTGCAGGAGAAACGCGCTCCTTCGCGTCCGTAAACGCGAAATCCGCCGTCACGGGCGAGTGGTCGGACACGTCGATCTCCGGCCTCCCGACCCAGATGTGGTGGCGCAGGACCGTGATGCCGGGCGAGAAGAAGATGTGGTCGATGGAGAGGCCGGGCACGTCCTCCGCCGCCGGACGCAGCGCGCCGCGGAAGACGCCGTCCTTCCCGCGCACGGGATAGCCGTGGTGCGAGCGGTGCGGCGAGCGCACGGGCGCCGCGTCCGCCGCGTTGCAGTAGCCGGCGAGACGGAACACCTCGTGCGCGAGCGAACCGGGGCGGCAGTTCAAGTCGCCGCCGCCGATCACCGGCAGGTTACCCCACTTCCGGCGGACATCCGCCACGCGGTTCAGCACGTGGCGCGCGTTCAGCTCGCGGATCGCGTCGCTCTCCAGCCCGTTGCCCTGCCACCAGAAGTGCGTCGCGAACGCGATGAAGCGGCGTCCGTCGGTGCGGTCCTCCAGCACGGCCCACGTCACGCTTTTCTCGGCCTGCAGGGAGAGGTGGAAGAAGTCGAGGCCCGAGTCGAGCAGCTTGAGGCGCGACTTGCGGTAGAGGAGCGGCTCGTGGTTGACCCAGTTCGCGGGGCGGTAGCCGTCGGGCGCGCCCGCGCGGCGCAGGGCCTCCTCCTCGTCGCCGCGCACGATGCCGAAGTCGGCGGCAAGGTGCGCGAAGAGCGGCGTGCCGTCCCACCACGCGGGCGCGACCTCCTGCAAGGAGATGACGTCCGCCTTGCATTTGACGATCGCCTCCTCCACGCCGGCGGAACGGCTTTCGGGCGGCATGCCCTCCTTCGCGCCGTAGCCGTAGATGTTGAAGGAGAGAAACCGCAGCGGCGCCGCGGCCGTGGCAAGCGCCATGCCAAAGACAAAAACAATAAGATGTGCGTGTTTCATGCAATATAGTATACCACATTCCGGCCCAACGGAACGGGCCACGCCGGTCTGGGCACGATCTCGGCATGTCGCCGGTGCCCGTGGTGTCACTTTGCGAGGGCGGAACGCCAGCGGGTGAGGTCGGCGGTGGTGGGCTGCGCCTTCTCCGCGTAGCGCGGGGCGAGGCCGAACTTCGTGCACTTCTCGAGGCCAAGCGGATGGTAGGGGCAAATCTCCAATTTCTCCATGTGGTGAAGCGTATCCGCGAATGCCCGAATGGCGGCGAGGTCGGAATCGGAGTCGTTGAGGCCGGGCACGAGCGGACACCGAATCC
Source organism: uncultured Lentisphaerota bacterium (assembly GCA_900320225.1). Lineage (GTDB taxonomy): Bacteria > Verrucomicrobiota > Kiritimatiellia > RFP12 > UBA1067 > RUG572. The sequence goes on along the minus strand of ONRL01000032.1, from coordinate 12,930 downwards.
AGAACTTCGCGCCGGCCGCGTCGAGGCGACGAAGATTCTCGAGGATGAGGTCGTTCGAGACGCCGGTGAAGCGTGCGTGCCGTTCCGAGTCCATGCACTTGAGGTCGTAGAGGAAGAGATCCACGAGCGGCACCAGCTCCGCGAACTGCTCCCACGGCGCCTGGCCGCTCGTGTCCACGGCCACGTGCACGCCCGCCGCGCGCGCCGCCGCGCACAGCGCCTTCAGAAACTCGAACTGGAACATCGGCTCGCCGCCCGTGAACGTGACGCCGCCCCCGGACGTGCGGTAGAACACCGCGTCGCGCAGGACCTCCGCCATCACCTCTTCGACGGACATCTCGCGCCCGCACACTTCGTCCGTCGTGACGGCCCACTGTATCTCCGGTGCCTGCGACTCGGGGTTGTGGCACCAGATGCACCGCAGCGGACACCCCTTCAGGAACACGCTCGTGCGGATGCCCGGACCGTCCTTCACCCCACCGCGCTTGATGTCGAAGACGATGCCCATCACGGCTTCGCTTCCGCCGGCAGGGCGGGCGCCCCGCGCCCGCCGCCGCGCATGAGCGCGTACAACACGCCCGAGGCCGCGAGCGCAAGCGCCGTGGCCACGCACGCCTTCGCCGTCCAGCCGTAGATCCACGCCCCCACGGCGTACATCAAATCGAACACGGTAAACGCCGCAATCGCGGTGAGCAGCACGCCGCGCCCCACGTCGCGTCCGCTCGCGCGCACCGCAGACTGGAACCGCGCCGCCACGGCGGGATCGGTCGGACGCGTGAGGAACGTGACGGCGAGCCAGCTCGCGGAGGTGATTGCAATCGTGATGAGCATCCGCTGCCAGGGCAGCATCTCGGGAAATCCGAACTGCAGCACGAGCGCCACGACGAACGACACGCCCATCCCCGTCAGCTCCGTCCAGGCGTTGATCCGCATCCAGAACCACCGGAGGAGGAACACCGAACCCGAACCCGCCCCGATGAGGAGCATCAGGTCGAACGCCGCCTTCGCGCTCTTGAGGTGCGGCGCGATCCAGCAGGCGAGGAGGAGGAGGAACAACATCGACGCGCGGCCCACCCAGATGAGTTCGCGGTCGGCGGCCTTCGGACGCACGAAGCGCTTCCAGAAGTCGTTCACGAGGTAGGCGCTCCCGAGGTTGAGGTGCGCCGCCACGGTCGAGAACAGCGCGCCCATCATCGACGCCGCGACCACGCCGAGCCACAGGTGCGGTACCTTCGTGAGCATCGCCGGGTACGCCATGTCGCCCTGGATGAGCGAGGGATCGACCTTCGGGAATGCGGCCCGGATCGATTCGAGGTCGGGATAGACGATCACGGAGCAAAGCCCCACCACGTACCACGGCCACGGACGCACCACCCAGTTGAGGATGTTGAAGAAGAGCGTGCCGCCGAGCGCGTGGTTGTCGCTCTTCGCCGTGAGCATGCGCTGCACGATGTAGCCGCCGCCGCCCGGCTCGCTGCCCGCCTTCCACACGTTCCACCACTGTACGGCGAGGGGAATCACGAAGACCACGAGAAGCGTGTCCCACGAACTGAAATCAGGCATGATCGACAGCCGCTTCGCCGTCTCGGGGTTGTTGACGATTCCCGCCATGCCGCCCACCTCCGGCAGGCGCAGACCGTACACCATCGCCGCCACGGCGCCGGCCATGATGACGAGGAACAGGCAGAAGTCCGTCCAGATCACGCCGCGGATCCCGCCGAAGAACGTGTAGACGATCGACGCAATCACGGTGATGACGAGGATCGTCCCCGCGTCGATGCCGAAGAGGATGGTGCCGATCTTGATCGCCGCGAGGATCACGTTGCCCAGCACCAGCACGTTGAAGATCACGCCGAGGTAGAGCGTGCGCACGGCCCGCAGCGCCGCCGCCGGCTTCCCCGAGTAGCGGAGCTCGTAGAACTCGATGTCGGTGGAGACGCCCGACTTCACCCACAGCTTCGCGTACACGAACACGGTCAACAGGCCGGTGAGGATGAACGCCCACATGATCCAGTTGCCGCTCATGCCGTCGGTGCGGATCACCTGCGTGAAGAAGTTGGCGGAGTCCGTGGCCGTCGTGGCCGCGACCATCGAAAACCCGATCAGCCACCACGGCATCGAGTGCCCGGAGTTGAAGAAGTCGCCCGCCGTACCGCGGCTCTTGAGGGACGCCAGCGTGGGGATGAGCGCCAGCAACACGAAGAACGCGACGATGACCGCCCAGTCGTATCCGTTCAGCAACATGTCACACCGCCTCCCGAATGAGCCGCTTCACCACGAGTTCCCGGAACGTCGGCGAGAGCGAATTGAAGTAGGCCGTGAATCCGGTCACGCGCACGACGAGGTCGGGGTACTTCGACGGGTCCTTGTGCGCCGCGAGGATTTTGTCCGCGTCCACGACGTTGATGTTCACGAGCGTGCCGCCGAGCGCGAAGTGCCCGTCCATGAGCGCCATCAGCTTGTCGACGGCGCCTTCGTCGTCCGCGAGGCCGATGTCCACCTCCAGCTGCCACGGCGCGGTGTTGCCGTAGCCCGGCTGCACGGAGGCGATCGCCGTGGCCATCGCGGTGAGCGCGCCGTCCTTGCGGAAACCGGGAAGCGGGTTCGCGCCATGCGAGATCGGCTCGCCGGCCTTGCGCCCGTTCGGCGTCGCGCCCACGCTCTTGCCGAAGCGGATCGTGTCCGCCCAGGTGAACCAGCCGGGGATGAGCTTGAAGCCGTGCGGCGTCGTGTGGCCCGCAATCTCGCCGTTCAGGATTTCCGTGAGCTTCACGGCCCACGCATCCGCGCGCGTGCCGCCCGCGCCGTAGCGTCCGGCGGAGTCCAGCAACGCGCGCACGCGCGCGCCCTCTTCGCCTTCGAAATTGGCGGCGACGGCCGCCTTCACCTCGTCGAAGGCGAGCGCCTTCTCGTCCATGACGCGCTGCTCGAGTGCGCCGAAGGAGTCGGCGACCACCGCGAGGCCCGCGCCGTCGATGGCCATGTTGTAGTACATCGCGCCGCCGTGCGAGACATCCTTGCCCTTCTCGATCGGTCCGTGCGAGAGGAGGTTGAGCATCAGCTCGGGCTCGTTGAGGTACTGGTGGTCGAGGTGGAAGTCGATACCCTCGGCCGTCACCTTCACGGCGGCGGCGAAGTGTTTGCGGTAGTTCGCCTCGAGCTCCTCCCACGAATTGGATTCCGCGAACGCGACCTCGAACACCTTGGCGATGTTGATCTTGACCACGTCGTTGAGCGTGTACTCGAGCCCGGGCAGGCTCATCCAGTTGCAGCCCACGGCGATGCGCCGGCGGGCGAGCTCAGCGGAGTAGCCGTTCTTCATGAAGCCCTCGACGAGCGCCTTGTCGCCGGAGAAGCGCGGGAAACCAAGGCGGTTCGCGAGCAGGATCTCCACGCCGCGACGGTAGAGCGCGCGGTCCATGCCGTCCCACACGCGGATTGTGAGGTTGCACGAACTCTTGAGCTTGTTCGCCGCCTCGAGGATGATGAAGCTCATGCGCGAGGTCTGGTCGGTGCCGTCGGCCGCGGGGCCGCCGATCTGGTAGTAGTGCGGGTCGTTCAGGAGCAGACAGAAGCAGTAGAACTCGGCGTCGGCGTCCGTGATGCGCCCGGCGGCGAGGTCGCGCTCGTAGTAGGGACGCAGCAGCTCGTCGAGCTGACCGCCCGCGCCGTCGCGATTGTACGTGCGCGAGGCCATGTTGAAGATGGCGATCCACTGCACCACCTCGCGGAGGGTCTCTGGCGGCTGGTCCACGAGCTTCAGGCAGATGCGCGCCATCTCGGCGAGGTTGGCGCGGCGGACGGGGTCCTCCTCCGTCATCGTGCGGTCGGCCGCCGCCTCGCCGAGGCGGCGGATCCACGCCTGCACGCCGAGGATCGCCTGCTCCTCGGCGTCCATGAGCTCGATTGCGTAGGCTGCATCTTCGGCGGCGAGAACGCCGCCGGCACGGAACTTGAGGCGCGCGGCACGCACCTTCTCCAGCAGGCCGCCCCAGCCGAGGTCAAGGCCGATCTGGTAGTCGGGCGCGAAGTGGGCGTCCTTGCCGGAGCGCGAGAGCTGGTAGCCGAGGCGCATGCGCGAGAGCATGAACATCCAGCGGCCGGCGAGGGCGTCGTCGGGGTCGATGTAGAGCGGATGGTGCTCCATGAGCCAGCGGAAGTTCGCGGCCCAGGCGCGCGGACCCGAGAACTGGCCCGTCGCGTCGCGCACGGGCAGGTCGGCGGTGAAGGACTCGGGCGGCAGCACGAGGCCGTAGTCGTCCTCGTCGCGCGCGCCGAGCCGATCCTGCTTCGCGCGCGTCTGTTCGATCTTTCGCGCGGTCAGACGCGCCATCTGCTCGGCGTATGACATGGTGTTTCGCGCCTCATGCGTGAAAAAGATCACTCGATGGGACCCCACCGGTGGTTGCCAAAGGGCCAGAACACGCCGCCCGCGATGCCACAGAGGTTGCGCGCGGGGACGGGACCCCAGTAGCGGCTGTCGTAGCTCGACGGCGAATTGTCGCCGCATGCAAAGTATTCGTCGGGGCCGAGCGTCACTTCCGACCCTTCGCTCGGCAGCGTGCGTCCGGGCCGCGTGTAGCGGGGGTCGCCCGTGCCCGACGGACTGAACCCGGCGTACGGATACGCGGCGGGATCGAATTTCTCCTGATGCGAAATCTGCCAGATCCGGCGCGGCGTGGTCGCCTCCTCGCCGTTCACGTAGAGCTTCGGCGCGCGGATGGAAATCGTCTCGCCCGGCGTCCCCACCATGCGCTTGATGTAGTGCGTGCCTTGCTGGAGGCCCTCAATGCCCGTCGTGGAGAAGATCATCACGTCGCCGCGGCGCGGATGGCGGAAGTTCCACAGCCACCGGTTCACGAACAGGAAATCGCCCGTCACGACGAGTCCGCTCCACAGCAGCTGGCCGGCCTCGACGCGGGCGCCGGGATGCAGGCCGTTCGGCAGGGCGAACGTCCGCTGGCGATACGGCCCGTCTCCCGTCTCGGTGGGGTGCAGCACGTCCGTCGGCACGAGCATCGAACCGCTCGGCTTGCCCAGCGCGTCCACCACGCGCATGTCGTAGTGCCCGGTGTTCGTCTGCTGGAACACGAGCGTGCCCGCGAACGGCGCCTTGAAGCATTCGTACATCTTGCCCGTCATGAGCCACTTGCCCCACTTGAGCGGCGTGGTGTCCCACACGCCCGCCTGTTCGGGCGACATCGCCTCGGAGTGGTTGCCGTAGAGCGTGGGCTGCATCGACCCCGTGGGGATGTTGAACGGCTCGTAGAAGTAGGCGCGGAACGCCATCGCCACGGAGATGGACACGACGAGGATGTCCAGCCACTCGCGGCATCCCTGGAAGCTCTTCGGCGGGTCGAGCGCGCCGAGAAGCTCAGTGCACTTCGCCCCGTCGCGCGCGGCGAGGGCCGCGCGCAGGTCGGCCATGTCCTGATTCGACTCCCCGAATTCGGGCAGGTCCTCGTGCGCGTAGATGAACTCGCGGACGGTCTTGAGGATCACCTTCAGGCGCTTCTTCTCGCGCGCGGCTTTCGTGAACGGCAGGGCAAACATGTATTCGGGCCTCACTTCACCACGGGGATCTGGGCGGCGGCGACGGACTGGCCGAGGCGGCGCGCCTTCTCGTCGGGCATGAAGATGTCGATCTGCTCCGCGAGGGCCGGATCGAGGGCCTCGAGGCCCATCTTCGCCGTCTCGAGGATCACGCTGCCGCCGAAGCCGCTCGTGACGCGCCCGAGGATCATGAGGTTCTGGTAGTCGTAGAACTCGTGGTACCACGCCGCCGCGTTCGCGAGGTAGCGCCCGATCATGAGGTAGATCCGCAGCGCCTTCTCCTCGTTCTTCGCCATCGCGGCCTGCACCACCTTCAGACGCTCGGGCAGCTTCATCGTCTTCGGGAACTTGAAGCCGAACTGCCGCGCGAGGTGGTCCACCGCCTGCTGCGAGAAGTACATCGCGCCCACGCCGGCGTCGCCGCTCCACTCGTCGCGCGGGGCGTTCGGGTTGAGGTCGACCGGCGCGAACGCGAGCTCGCTGATGCGGCCCGTGAGCGCGCCGCGCGGGTTGATGTAGCCCACCGCCTCGGACGAACCCATCGCCACGCCGAGCACGCCGTTGCGCTTCATCGTGATCGCGCCGGCGAGGGCCGTGACGTCGCCGTCGTTGAACACCTCGAACGGACACTGCCACTCCTCCTCGACGCGCACGAAGATGTTCTGCGCCACCTCGTACTTGGCGGGGTTCTTCTCCTTCACGCCGCGGATGAGCGAGGCGACGCCGAGCTTCTTGCCCACGAACGTGCCCGCCGAGGAGCCGCCGATCGCGTCCACCTTCCCGCCCAGCGCGAGTGCCGCCTCCTCCAGGCCGGCGGAGAGCTTCTCGTAGTGGTACTCGGGATCGGACTGCGGACGCGGATCCCACGGGAACTCCTTCGAGAACACGACCTTGCCGCGCTTGAGCGCGGAGATCTTGAAGTCGCTCGCGCCGAGGTCGAACCCGATGCGGTTGCCGTTCACGTTGTTCTTCACGAGGATTTCGCGCTCGTTCGTGACGGGCATCTTCCTGAGCGGCACGATCTCGACTTCCACGGGACGCCCGTAGAGGGAGCTGAAGAAGTCGTAGTCGAACGCGCGCAGGCCCTTCTTCGTGTACGCCTTCGCGACCGGCTTCACGATTTCGTCCGGCCCCGCGAGGTAGAGCTTCCACCCGCCCGCGCTCCAGAGCACGGACTTCGCGACGCGCTCCACGAGGTGCCGCACGCCCGGCAGCATCATCGGGTGGATGCGCTTCGGGATCTCCAGATCGTAGCGGCAGACGTTACCGCCCTCGCGCTCCCACGCCACGGACACGATCTGCCCGTTCCCGTGCGCGTGCGCGCGCAAGAAGTTCAACGCCTTGAGCGGAGCCTGAAAGCCCGTGTCTGCCTTCTCATGGGCGCAGCCGACCATACCACATGAACATTTCGCCATTTCGTTTATCCTTTCAATCTGTTAGCCCAGCATCGCCACCACGTCCGCCTTCTTCACGAACCCCACGGACGTGCGTACGACTTCGCCCTTGCGGAAAAGAAGAAGCGCGGGGATGCTCGTGATGCCGTAGCGCGCGGCGAGCTCGGGCGCGTTGTCCACGTTCACCTTGCCCACCTTCACGCGTCCCGCGTACTCCGCGGCGACCTCCGCGACGGTCGGCCCGAGCATCATGCACGGACCGCACCACGTGGCCCAGAAGTCAACGAGCACGGGCAGCTCCGACTGGAGCACCTCGGCGTCGAAATTTTCATTCGTCAATTCGATTTCCATGGCAGTTTTCCTTAGAGGCTCTTATAGTAGAGGAGGCAGTGGCAGAAGCCCTCGAAATTCGGATCCTTGATCTGGTCGCGGAACTCCTGGCACATGCATTTCGTCTCGGGCGTGCGCTGGAGGCGGCACGGACAGTACCCGCCCGTGCGCTTGAGGCCCTCCTGCACGGTCTTCACGACCTCGGCATCCGGATTGAGCGTCACTTTCATGGCACGCCTCAGCCGAGGTACACGCCGCCCTTCTCGAGGGCACGGCGCAGGGTGGAGTAGGGCAGCGCGCGAGGCGTGACGCCCGCCTGCGCGGCGAGCGCGGCCGCCGTGCCGGCCGCCTGGCCGGTCACGAAGCACGGACAGATCAGGCGGAACGTGTCGATCGTGTCGCCCGTTCCGAGGCAGCGACCCGCGCAGACGAGGTTCTCCACCTTCTTCGGCACGAGCTGGCGGTACGGCACGGGGAAGGCCGCGTGGCGCCCGTCCTGGCCGAACCAGCCGACCACGTCGTCCGGATTGAACGCGCCGCGCAGCGTCGCGCGGCTCACCACGAGCTCCGCATCAATGAGACGCGAGGCGCGCGGGCCGATCTGCGAGCACGTGTTCGCGATGAACACCTCCTCCCAGCCCGGCTCCTGGCGCATCTCCGCCACGTGCTCCCACCAGCGCTTGCGGAAGTCGATCTCCGCCGCCGTGAGGTCGCGCACGTCGAGTCCGTTGCCCTTGGGCCCGGTGCCGAAGTTGCCCCACCACGTGCAGGGATTCGCCTCGTTCGAGCGCATGGGCCACTTGTTCGTGCGCGACGCCCCCTTCGGCGGCTGCTTCGCCCAGATGCGGTCCATGTTCGCAAGACGCACCACGTGCCCGATGCCATGGGTGATCTGCTTGTAGTCGCCGCCTGCCTGGAAGAGCACGTCCGCGTCGCCGGTGCAGTCCACCACCTGCTTGGCGAGGATCGCCTGGCGTCCCTGCTTCGACTCGAACACGACGCCGAGCACCTTGTCGCCGTCCTGCACCGTGTCCACGCCCCAGCAGTGGAAGAACATGTCGATCTTCTCCTCGGCGACCATCGTGTCCATGAGGTAGGCACGGGGCCGGTGCACACGTGCGGGCCGAGCGCGCGGGCGCGGTGCGCGAACTCCTCGGCGAGGCCCTTCGTGACGAGGCGGTACTTGCCGTCCTCGCGCGCGCTCGTGCAGAGCATGATGAGCACCATGCCGTTCGTGAAGAGGCCGCCCAGGGACCCGTACCGCTCGACGAGCGCGACCTTCGCGCCCGTGCGCGCCGCGGCGATCGCGGCGGCGAAGCCGGCGGGGCCGCCGCCCACCACGACCACGTCCGTCGTGTGGAAAATCGGGATCTCGCGCGCGGGCTGGAGAATCTTGCCGTCCTTCAGCACGCAGCTCGGACCGTCCGTCATCGTGTGGTTGAGCGGGAAGATGTTCTTGCCGAACCAGACGTTGTCCGGATCGCCGCAGCTGCCGGGCGGCAGGGTGGCCCGCGTCTTGACGGCCTCGTCGCCGAGCGCAGCGCCGCCCGCCAGGGCCGCGCCGCCGAGGCCCAGCCGCTTCAGAAACTCACGCTTTGTGATCTGCATCTTTTTCTCCTTTTCGTGCGGGGACATTCTACCACATCGCCGCACATGGCGCAAGAGACACGCGAGGCCCGATTTTCCGGGTTCATTTCCGGGAAGCGGGCTTCGGGCGCCTTGCGCAGGGTGAGGAGCGTGATCTCGGGCGGCACGCCAAGACGCGTGGGGAAGCCCGCCCACTGGCCGGTTCCGGAATTGACATAGAGCGTGAGGCCGTGCTCGCGATAGACGCCGCGCACGTGTCCCTCGTTGGCACGCGCCACGAACCTGTCGATCCCGCGGACCGCGCCCCCGTGCGTATGCCCGGAAAGCTGTAGGCGCACGCCGTATGCCGCATGTTCCGCAAGGCGCGTGGGCCGGTGCGCCAGCAAGATTCGAAACGCCCAATGCGGCACCATGGAGGCCGCGATATGGATGTCGGAATCGCGGCTTACGGGGTCGTTCTCGCCCAGAACGGCCAACGTCTCATTACCGCGGCGCACCAGCAGGCGTTCGTTTTCCAACACGCGTATGCCGTAACTGCGGAAGACATCGCGCCAAACCGCCCATCCCGAATAGTACTCGTGATTGCCCGTACAGCCCACCACGCCATCGGGCGCACGCAAGTCCGCGAGCGGGGCCACGTCGACGCTGCGCCGATCCGCCGTACCGTCAACGAAGTCGCCCGTGATGGCAATCAGATCTGGTTTGCAGTCGTTTACGAGGCGCACCACGCCGACCGTCCGGTCCGCGCGAGCGGCGGCGCTGACGTGCAGATCGGAAAGGTGCGCGATACGGTAACCGTCGAAGGCGGGCGGCAGATCGGGAAACTCAAGTTCCACCTTCACCACATCCGGCAAACGCACGCCGTCATAAACGCCCTTTGCCGCCACCCCCGCCGCCACGCACGCCAATCCCCCGGTTATCACGCGCCGCCGCGTGAGGTCCGTCCCCCGGGCAGGCCGCAAATCGGTGGGGCGAACCCTCCGGGCGAGCCGCACGACCCACCGTCCACTCGCCCACACCGCGCCCAGCGCGGCCAGCACCAACACGAAGTCATACGCCACGGACAGCACGTGGATCGCGCGCGACGGAAGTTCCGGCAGAAAGACATGCCCGCCAAACACGCCAAACCACGTGAACTTGAGCGAACACGCCAGAAGCGCAGCGCCCAGCGCGATCCGTGCGGCGCGTCCAAGGCACAGCGAACGGCCCGCCGTGAGAAACGCGATCCCGGCGCAGACCGGTCCGAGCGTCAAGAAAAATATCAGAAAGAAGCGCATGTCACCGAACAAAGAGAACGGTGCCGCCGTCGGCGGCAACCGTGAACCGCCGGGTTACGCCTGATAGCGGAACACGCATTTCCCGCCGCGCTCCTCGCCCACGATGTCGTCCCACTCCGGCGGACGCCGCTCGCCGGGGTCGAGGGGCTTGGGGAAGAAGAAGTCGTTGCCCGGCGCGAGCGCGAGCTCGGCGCGGTCGGCGAACGTGCGGAACAACGAGAAGCCGATCGAGCCCCACCAGCCCGTGGAGGGCAGGCAGGCGATGCGCACCACGTGCCGCCGACGGTAGCCGTTGTGGAACCAGCGGAGGTACCAGCGGTGGTTGTGGCCGTGGATGTAACCGGCGAAGAACTTGTTCGTCTCGAACTTGGCGAGCAGGTTGCGGCCGTCAACCGGGACTTCTTCCGGCGGATGGTGCGCGCCCACGAAGAACGGTCGCTTGGCGGAGGCAGCCCACTCCTTGAGCCACTTGGCCTGTCCCTCGTCAAGCGTGCCCGCCACGGCGTTGTTCGAGCCTTCGCCCTTGGGATTCTCGTCGAGTGAGTCGAGCAGGAGGAGGTCCGCCGTGCCGAGGTCCACCGCGCTCGTGACGCGTCCGGGGACGGGCGTCCGCTTCGCCTGGTCGGGGTACGCGGCGAAAAGCGTCTCGCGGTGGTCGTGGTTGCCCGTCGTGACGGTCACCTCGATCCCGGCGTCGGAGAGGCGCTTGAGGCGCGGGGCGGACTCGGCGTAGTCGGCGGCGAGTCCGCGCCACAGGGCGACGTCGCCGAACACCACGGCGCGGCGCGGACGCGGGCGCAGGGCGAGGATCTGGTCGATCGCCTTGTCGAGCAACGGGTTCTGGTACGTGGGCTGTCCCTTCACGCCCACGCCGCTGATGTGGATGTCGCTGAGGAACACGGTGAGGTTGCCGTCAACCTCGTCGTTCCCGAACGCGGCGCCCGCGGCCACCGCCGCCGCGCCGAAAAAGAATCCTCTTCTCGTGATGTCCATTCCTTGCTCCTTTTCTGCAATGCGCAATATAATACCATAAAACCGCGTTCCCGTGGCGGGGTTTTCCCATTGCCACCGGCGCGGGGATTTGGTATCATGGGCGCGTTTTCCAATCCAACCAATAGGCGGTAACCCGTGAAAAAGAACAACAAGAAGAAATACGCAGTCGCGTGCGTGACCTCCATGGGCCTGCGCATCACCCCCGAAAACCGCATGGCGGTGCACAACTCCAACCGCTTCCTCCTCCAGGCGACAAGCGCCGAGTCGAACGTGCTGAACGTGACGAGCTCGCTCGGGCGCGAGTGCCTCGCGCTCACGCGCTTCGTCGAGGGCAGCCCGATGGCGGCCTTCATCAAGGCCCAGCTGCGCGCGCGCAACATCGCGTACGAGGCGAAGGAAGTGCCGCAGGGCGGTCCCTGGGGCTACCGCCACCAGTTCAACATCGCGGACTCCGGCTTCGGCCTCCGCGCGCCGCGCGTGTGGAACGACCGCGCCGGCGAGGTCGGCCGCACGCTCGACGCGAAGGACTACGACGTCAAGCGCATCTTCGGCGAGGAAGGCGTGGAGATCCTCCACCTCTCCGGCCTCATCGCCGCCATGAGCCCCGAGACCACCAAGTGCTGCCTCGCGATCGCCAAGGCCGCCAAGAAATACGGCACGCTCGTCTCCTTCGACCTCAACTACCGCGCCACCTTCTGGAAGGGACGCGAGGCCGAGCTGCGCAAGGCGTTCCACCAGATCGCCTCGGTGGCCGACATCCTCGTGGGCAACGAGGAGGACTTCCAGCTCTGCCTCGGCTTCAAGGGGCCCGAGGCCGGCGGCAAGGACCTCGCGGCGAAGATCGAGTCCTTCAAGGCGATGATCACCCAGGTCGTGAAGAAGTACCCGAACGCAAAGATGTGCGGCACCACCCTCCGCCAGGTGATCACCGCCAACGAGCACCTCTGGGGCGCCATCGTCTACTCCGGCGGCAAGTGGTTCGTCGAGGAGCCGCGTCCGATCGTGGTGATGGACCGCATCGGCGGCGGCGACGGCTTCACGGGCGGCCTCCTCTACGGCGTGCTCAACGGCTGGGACGGCGAGAAGTGCCTCCAGTTCGGCTGGGCGAGCGGCGTCCTCGCGGCGTCCTCGCTCAACGACTACGCCGAGCCTGCGGACGAAAAGCAGGTCTGGGACATCTACAAGGGCAACGCGCGCGTACAGAGATAGTGAATAGGTGATAGTGAATAGTGAATAGCGAAAAGGATTTGAAAAAAATGAAGAAAGCTGATATCGGTTTGATCGGACTCGCCGTGATGGGCGAGAACCTCATCATGAACATGGAGTCGAAAGGCTTCACCGTGGCGTGCTACAACCGCACCGTCGAGAAGGTGGACGCCTTCGTCAACGGGAACATCATCGGCTGCCACTCGATCCAGGAGCTCGCCGACAACCTCGAGAAGCCCCGCAAGGTCTTCTGCATGGTCAAGGCCGGCGCGGCGGTGGACGCCATGATCGAGCAGCTGCTCGACGTGCTCGAGCCGGGCGACATCATCATCGACGGCGGCAACTCCCACTTCCCCGACACGATCCGCCGCACGCAGTACGTCGAGTCGAAGGGTCTCCTCTACGTCGGCACGGGCGTCTCCGGCGGCGAAGAGGGCGCGCTCAAGGGGCCGTCCATGATGCCGGGCGGCTCGCCCGCCGCATGGCCCTATGTGAAGCCCATCTTCCAGGGCATCTGCGCGAAGGTCGAGGACGGCTCGCCCTGCTGCGACTGGGTGGGCGAGAACGGCGCCGGACACTTCGTCAAGATG
>ONRL01000088.1 GCA_900320225.1 uncultured Lentisphaerota bacterium | reverse complement strand
CGCCTCCAGCATCCCGAAGCCCAGCTCGCGGTTCGGATAGCCGATGGAGCCTTCGCCCCATTCGTCCAGCGGACCGATGAGCAGGCGCGTGACGCCCGTTTCGTCCGCGAACTTCTTCGCGTCGGCGCAGATGCGCCTGAAGTCGGCCGCGTTGATGTTTTTCACTGGCGAACTCATCTCGCCGCGCCAAGGACGGTCGTCGTAGGCCGTCGTGAGCGACGGCAGGAACGGCAGGTCGGCGTTCTCCTGCAGTTCGCGCCAGTGGCGGAGGCTCGCGTCCGCGAGGTTCTTGTAATCCTGGAATCCGTCCACGCGCGGCGGCACCTTGGCGTCGCCGCCGTCCATGTACTTGTACACGCACGTGCCGTCGAATCCAAACGTCTTGTACCGCGAGAGGAACGCACGGTCCGTGCTGCCGCTCGGCGAGCGCACCGCGATGAAGTGGATGCCGCCCAGACCGGCCTCGCGGGCGAGGCGCCGCGAGACGTCCAGCAGCTTCTTGCAGCCGCCGGGCCCCAGGTCGCGCTCCATCCCGTCCGGGCTCCAGATGGACACCACGGGCTTGCCGTCGATTTGCATGTACTGCGGGTCGCGGAAGTAGTTGTCGATCCAGTAGCGCGTGACCTTCTCCTGGTCCGCCACCGAGTGCGATCCCCGCCCGTTGTGGTTCGCCCACATGAGCGACCACTTGAGCAGGCCGCGGTGGCGGGCCTTGCCGAACGCGAGCGGCCAGTGGCCGTGGCTGTGGCGCCCGCGGCTCCAGTACCAGTCCACGAACACGAAGGAGACGCCGTTTTCGACGAGATGCTTGATCTGCCAGTCGATCACCTCGGGGTTGGTCTCGTCGTACCAGCCGAGGACCGGCTTGCGGTGCGGCGCGCGCGTCCACACGCCGTGCCACTGGTGGCCGTCCCATCCGGGGAAGAGGAACGCGCCGATCTCGTACTTGCCGGTCTTGACGGGCTTCGGCGTGGGCATGCGGTCCGCCTTGGGGAGCCCGAGGGACGGCAGCACCTCCGCCGTCACGGGCACGCGGCGCGGCGCCATGCCGTCGGCCGAGACGGTGAGCCCGAACGCGTGCCGCCCCGCGCCGGGGTCGCTGAGCGTCACGCGGAAGCGCCGCTCGTTGGGGAGCTGTCCGCTCGCGTAGTCGTCGCCCACGCTGTCCCAGCCCTCGCACGCGCCGATCTCGCCGGACGGCGTAAGGTCGTACGCATTCAGCACGCGGCAGCCGGCCGGCAGTCCGTCAAGGGCGAACCGCACGTTCCGCGCCGGCGCCGTGCCGTAGTTGCGCAGGATGAGCTCCAGCGCGAGCGGACGCCCCGCGCGCGGAATGGCGAGTTCGGGTCCCGCGTACGTCACGCCGATGTCCGGCGGCAGGTCGGGCCGCCCCGAGACGAGGCGCAGGTTCTCGACGGGGAACTTCTTGCCGGACAGTACCTGCTCAACGGTGAGCGCGTAGGCCGTGCCGGACCAGGACGTCTTGCCGGCATACCTGTACTTGAGGTTGTGCGGATGCGTGAAGTCGAACCAGTACGTGTGCCGCGCGCCGTCCGGCGACGTGGTGAAGCCGAGCAGCCTCCGCCCCGGCGTGGTGGACGAATACCACGTGATCGAGGCGTACTCCTGCGCCGGCGACGCCGCGTCGAACACGACGCCGGTCACCTTCCGCGTGTCGATTCCACGCGCTTCGCCCTCCGCGAACACGCGCACGGACTTGAGCTCGAACGTGCCACGCAGGCCGTCCGGCGGATCGATGCGCAGACGGGTGATGCGCCCTTCGCCGAGCCACCCCGGACGCACCGTGTGCGTCTCCCATTCGCCCGCGCGCTTCACGTTGAAGTCGGCGTGGCGGTCCGCCGTGAAGTTGCCGTTCTTCTCGGAGCACCAGAAGAGCTGGTGCCGCCCGGACATGCCGCTCCGCACCGTAATCTCAACGTAGTGGTTGCATTCCCCGGCGAACGGTACGGGAATACTCACGCTGATCTGCGGGTCGCGATCCACCGCCTCCAACGCGATCCCCTCCGCGGTCATCCGCGGATTCGCGAACCGCGAGATGCGGTTCGTCCACGCGGACAACTCCGCGCCCTTCCACGCCACGACATCCGCCGCCTGCGCGCCCAGCGCGGCCATGGCCGCAACAATCAACATGCCAATTCGCTTCATGATGACATTCGTCCTTTCACACCCGAGGGTGCGTTTGCCGAGAGGTGTCCGTGGTCGAGGGTGAGAATTCGGTCGCAGAGACCGGCGGCCTCTTGCGAATGGGTCACCATCACGAGTGCGAACGGCGTTTCGCTCACCTCAAAAAGGAGCTTCATGATCTCGGCGCCCGTGAGCTTGTCGAGGTTGCCGGTGGGCTCGTCGGCCAACACGATCTTGGGATGGCACATCAGCGCGCGCGCCAGGGCCACGCGCTGCTGTTCGCCGCCCGACAGTTCGGCGGGAAGGTGGTCGTAGCGGCCCGCAAGGCCCACTTTCGCGAGCAAGTCCTTTGCACGCGCGCGGGGGGACTTGACCTTCACGGCGCCGGTCATCGCGGGCAACAGGACGTTCTCGACGATGTCGAGTTCCGGCATCAGGTGGAAACTCTGGAACACGAAGCCGATCTTCGCCGCGCGAAGACGGTTTCGGCGGCGCGCGGCGCCGAAGCCCTGGAACAGGGATTCGCCGTCCAGCCGCACATCGCCGGATGTCGGACGGTCGAGTCCGCCGAGAATATTGAGAAGCGTCGTCTTCCCTGCGCCGCTGCGTCCGATCACGGCCACATGCTCGCCGGATTCGACGGACAACGACACGTCCTCCAGCACGGGAATCCGCTTCTGCCCGGGCAGGCGGTACGACTTCGCGACATTCTGGACTTCCAATACCGGCATATCACCCTTTCAGCGCCTCCACGGGGTTCTTCGACGCGGCGAGGAATGCGGGGACGAACGAGGCCAGCAGACCGAAGACGTACACCACGGCGACCACCCAGACGAGATCCGCCCCCGTTAGGCGATAGGGAATCGCGTCGAGTCCGTAAATCTCCTTCGGGAACACCTCCACGCCGAAACGGGCCAGCTGCTCCGTTCCGCAAGACGACGTACGAGACGCCAAGGCCGAGTACCGTGCCCGTCGTGACTTGCACGAGCCCGTGCACCATGAACGCGCCCATGATTTTGAGCTTTGAGAATCCAAGCGCTTTCAGGAGGCCGATCTCCGACGTCTTCTGGACGGTCAACACGAGTAGCGTATTCATCACGCAGAAGAGCGCCACGACGGTGATGAGCATCAACAGGAACGCCGTCATGTTCTTCTCCACCGCGAGCGCGTTGAAGATCTGACGGTCCGTCTGCCGCCACGTCTCGACGCGGCACACCGGGGCGATGTCCGCAATTCGCGCGCAGATGGCGTCCAGGGCCGGCGCATCGGCCGGCGCAGAGGTCTTGACGTGGACGGCGAACACGCCGTCCTCGAGTCCCATCAGGTCGCGCGCGTTCGGCAGCGAGCAAATGGCAAAGTGCGCGTCGTAGTCGCGCTGCCCGGAGGAGAAGATCCCCGTCACGCGCCACTTGAGCGGGAGGAATATCTCGTCACGCGAAGCAAGCGTTTTCGGCGAATAGACCGTGACGTCGTCGCCCACCCATACGCCAAGCGAGCGCGCGAGGTCGATTCCGAGAACGATGGAATCGCCCTCCAGGTCGTATGAGCCCGCGCGCGGCGCGCCGATGTTGTAGGCGCCGCCGATGCGGTCGGGGTCGACGCCGAGGACGACGGGGGTCGCGATGCGCCCCCGAAACTGAAGCATCACAGGCGTGTTGATCTCCGGCGAGACCGCCGTGACGCCGGGGATCTCCGAGATCTGCTTCGCAAGGACGTGCGGCTTGAAGTCGAGGATCTTCTCCTGCCAGAGGTCGCCGAATCCCGTCATCACCGCGCGAACGATGACGACCACCGCCACGCCAAGCAGGACCCCGATAACCGAAACGCAGGTGATCACACTGGTCACACTGCGTTTGGGTTTCAGGTACTTGAGGGCGAGGAAAAGGCTGAATCGCATGTGTTAGATGTCGATCGAGACGTTGATCTCGCCAGTCTTGTCCTTGGAAAGGGACTCCACGTCCGCCTCGACTTCGGTTGCCTTCAGCTGGGTGGTGGGCAGGTAGCGGTAGTAGACCATCAACTGGAGCGCGGCGAGGCAGGTGCCCATCACGTCGTAGTTGTAGTGGTCGCCGTTCACCCAGTGGCCAATTTCACGCGGCTTGCCGTTCGCATCCTCGATGGTATACGGCTGATTGGTCTTCTTGTCCAAGACCGTGATGATGGCCTTCGGATAGAGGGCCTTCATCTCGGCGTTCCATTTCTTCCACAGCGTGAGGTTCGCCGGCGTCGCGTTCTTGGCCATGCCGGCCTGGTACTTGCACTGTGCGGCGTAGTAGGAGGCTCCTTTCCATAGCCCAGCAACTGCATCGCGAGGCACCCGACGCCGGCGAGTCCGCCGCCACCGCCCTTGTGGTTGGTGGTCGCGCGGTAGACGAAGCCGGCCTTCTCGGAATAGTTACGCGTCTTGAGGCACTTGACGGCTTTCTTGATGCATTCTTCCATCCCCGGCAGATGGATGCCCGCCATCTTGCCGGCCTTGAGCGCCTGCAGGGCCCACCCGCCGAAGGAGATGTCGTCCGGCGCGCCGTCGGATGGCGTACGCTTCATGTTGTAGTTCCAACCGCCGGTGGGCGTCTGGCCCGAGATGATGCGGGCCAGCGTCTTCTCCGCCGCCGCACGGGCGTTCGGGTTCTTCGTCATGCCGTACGCCTCGCAGAGGGCGTACGTGCCGATCAGGAAGCCGTATTCCGCACCAGTTGCCCCGGACATCCTGACGTAAGGCGTAAGGCCATTGGGATCTTTCGCCTCCTTGCCATCCTTGCCCTTGACCACATGCACGCTGTTGATCAGGTAGTTGAGCGCTTTCTCGACCGTGGGACCGAACTCCTTGGAGGCGGGAGTCTCGCCGTGCGCGAGGAAGGTGAGAATCGCGAACCCCGCGCCTGCGGCCTTGTCCATGCCCTTGGTGAGGCCGAGTTCCGGTTTCGTACCCCACGAACCGTCGGCGCTCTGCGTAGCCTTCAGCCAGCGGAGAGCCTTCATCACGGCGCGTTCGGTGTTGGCGTCGCCGTACTGCGCGCCGCCCTTCGTGTACACGCCGCGCACGCCGGCGTTGCGGGCGGTGCCGGCGACGGACTTCATCGTGACGGGGCTCTTGATCATGAGCATCGCGTCGACGGAGGCCACCTTGACGGACTGCGGCTCGGCGGTGGGCGGCGCGACCTCGGCGGCCTCCACCGGCGAGACGTTCGGCGAGTCCATCTGCACGTCCACGTCCATGTCCGGCGGCGGTTCGGTTTCGGGCGGCTGCTCGATCTCGTCGAGCGGCTTTTCCTCCTCGACCTGCGCGATCTCCACGTTGATTTTCTGCTCGGACGAACCGCCCATGGCGGTCACGACGAACAGGATGGCGGCGCCGACGAGCGGCACGAGAATGGCGAGGATCGGCGCGATCTGGCGCTGGAGCTCGATCACGGCCTCCTTGTATTCGCGCGACGCATGCGGCCTGCCAAGGCCCGCGAACATCTTGAACAGGCGCTTGAAATAACCTTCGTCCTCGTACTTCGCCATCTCCTCGGCGAGCAGTTCTTTCATTTCCTCTTCGTCGATCGTTTCCATGACGGCGACCTCCTTCCTTCGTTACATGCTGAAGATTGACAGGTTGTACATCTTGTATTTGTTGCAGATGTCGAGCACATGCACGAGGAACCCGTGAGGGGAATCCAACGTGCAGCGTACGAGCACGGTAGACTTCGTCGACGACGCGGCGAGTTTCTTGATGTTGGCGTCAAGCGCCGGAAACGACATGCCGCGCCCGTTGAACACCACGCCGCCCTTCCCGATGTCGATCTTGATCTGCGTGTCGTTTTCCTCAGACTGCGCGGAACTCGCGTTCGGCGCCGGGCGGTTCGCGTTCAGCTTGGAGAAAATGTCCTCCTGCTTGATCGTCACGATGAAGAAGATCATGAGCTGGAAAACGACGTCGATCATCGGCGTCATCTCCGCCTTCGGGTTGTCGTATTGCTTTCTAGCCATGGCGGACTCCTCGCTACTTGTTCGCCTTGTGTTCCTGGATGGCCACGAACGAAACCTTCCACATCCCGGCCGCCGCGCAGAGGTTCATCACCTTAGCGACGTGCTTGTGCTGCGTGTTCTTGTCCGCGCGGATCATGCAGGGGAAGTCGGTTCCGTAGGCGTTGACGCGCTTCTTGACGGCGTCCACGATCATCGCGTCCGACATGGTGATGTTGGACATCGACACGCGCCCGGACGCCGCCACGTCGATCGTCAACTGGGACGGCGGCAGCTCCTCCTGCGTGAGGACGATGCCGTTCTTGCCGTCCGCGAGCTTGATCGTGGTGTCCTTGTCGTCGCTCATCTTGAGCGTGACGACGAAGAAGATGATCAGCTGGAACACGACGTCGATCATCGGCGTCATGTCCAGCGACACGTCCTCGTTTCTCGATTTAGCCATGGGAAGGCCTCCTTCCCGACGTTAGGCACCAGGCTCGACTTCGACGTTGCGGAGCGGCTTGATGAGCTCCATCGTGAGCGCCGCCATGCGGAGGATGAGGCGGTTCGCGTTGTTGCGGATCGAGTAGAAGAGCGTGAGCGAGGGGATAGACACCACGAGGCCGCCGGCGGTCGTCCAGAGGGCCTGCGAGATGTTGCCGGCGAGCGCGCCGATGTCCGGCACGCCGGAAGCCAGCGTCGCAAAGCACATGATCATGCCCTGCACCGTGCCGAGCAGGCCGAGCGACGGCGCGAGGTTGGAGCACACTGAAATCCAGGTGAGGCGCTGCATGATGCGCTCGATCTCGAGGTCGGCCGCCGCGTTGACGGACTCCTGGATCACGTCGTAGCCGTCCTCCACGTGCTGGAACGCGGCCGCGAGCACGTTCGACATCGGCGACGGTTCCGACTCGCAGGCCTTGATGGCCTTCATCACGTCGCCTTCGGCCACGGCGCCCTGGACGTTGTTGATGAGGCTCTGCGGCATCAGCTTCTGCGGCTTGATGAGCACCCAGCAGTCCACCGTGAAGTAGATGGCCGCCGCGCCGTCGAGGAAGAGGGCCGCCCACAGGATCACGCCCAGCACGCCCGAGCCGAACACCACGTCCATGAAGCCGCTTCCGCCCGACTTCTTCTGTTCGCCGTCGACGGGTTTGCCGCTGCTGTCGACCAAGTCGCCGCCGCCCGCGGCCGCTGCGGCCGCCGGTGCCGGATCCTGTGCCAACGAAACGGATGCCGCGACCGGAGCCACGACCAGGCCCAGCAGCATCATCGCCGCGACCACACTCTTGCGCATCTTCATCATTTTCATTTTTTCTTCCTCTTGGGGGTTTTGAGATTGTTACTTGTTCGCCCACGGGCTGGACGCGTACGTGCGTTTCAGTTCCGTGCGCATGGAATCGGCCCGGCCGCTCTGGCTGAGCTTGTCGAAGCAGTTGGCCGCCTTGTAGAGGGCCTCCGGCTGGAGCTTGTCGGCCACCTCCGGGTCCTTGTACAGGAACACGACGCGGAGATAGCCGTCGGTCAACGCCTTCTTGCAGGCGTCGACGGACTCTTTTCCATCCTTCATCGCGATGTCGCCGCGCATGATCAGGGCTGCGCCGCGCGAGAAGCGGTCGTTGCCCTTCACCGCCTTCTCCAGGTTCTTCTCGAGCGGCGCCCGGCGGTTCAGGCTCAGGAGCGCGCTCCAGTAGGCCGGCGCGAGTTCGCCCCGGTACGCGGCG
The DNA here is from genome assembly GCA_900320225.1 of uncultured Lentisphaerota bacterium. Taxonomy (GTDB): domain Bacteria; phylum Verrucomicrobiota; class Kiritimatiellia; order RFP12; family UBA1067; genus RUG572. The sequence continues at coordinate 8,990 of ONRL01000088.1, read as the reverse complement.
GACGGCTCGCCGTCGATGATGTCGTTGCACACCTTCAGCGCGTCGGCCGGTTTTTCGGCGAGGACGTACGCCTCGGCAAGGTAGCGGCCCGCAACCTTGTCCCACTGCAGGTGCGCGTATTCCTTGACGATCTTCTGCAGGGCGGGTATCGCGGCGACGCCCTGGCCTTTCGCCACTTGGGCGATGGCCGGGTCGAGCTCGGCGGGCTTTTCGATGTCGATCTCGGAGACGTCCGTCGCCTTGAACTGCAGCTCGAGCTTCCCCTTCACCACGACATACGCCTTCTCACGCGCGCTCCAGCGTATGTTTCCCTTCTGCACTTCGCCGTTTTCCGTCGTCAGCGTGCCCACGGCGGCGCCCAGGGGCAATTGGGCCGCGAGGGCGAATAGGGCGATGATGGTCTGTTTCCGCATAATGCCTCGTTCCTTCCGTGTTCGCTTAGTTGCCTTCCGTCTGCTTGGCTTCCGGCTGTTTGTCTTCCGCCTGCTTGCCTTCCAGCGGTTTGAGGACCGTCTCCACGGCCAGCTTGTGCTTGCCGTTCGGGAAGAGCTGGCGGTACTTCTCGCCGTAAGCGAGGATGTCGGCCTTCTCAGACCCGTGATCGGCCATGAGCGGCAGGAGGTAGGCGTAGCAGCGTTCGAGGTTCTCCAACTGCTTTGCCGACATCTCCTTCGCCGGATGCTCGTCGGTGGGATCATGCGCCATGAGATAGGCCTGGAAGGTGACGATGGCCCTGCCGCGCGTCTCCTTCGCCGCCTCTTCCTTTCCGGGCATCGCCGACTCCGCCTGAATCTTGCGCAGGAGCACTTCGCCGCTGCGGATGTCGAGTTCGTCCTGCTCGAGCTGCGTCTTGCGGTAGGCGCGCAGTTTCTTGAGCGCGCGCACCGCGGTGTTGAACGCGTTCATGCGCAGGGTGTCGTCCTTCTCGCGGCCCCCCTCCTCGGAGGCGACCTGCACGAGCATTTCGTAGGCGTCGATCACGAGCGCGGACTTACCGTACTTCTCGATGAAGTCGTCAAGTTTCTGGCGCGCCTCCGCGAAGTTCTGTGCGCCGTAGGCGGCTCTCGCCTGTCCGATCAGTGCCGGCGCGAGATAGGAGGCGGCGTTCGTGAGCGACCCGGCGAGCTCGGCGACCTTCGCGTAGGCGTCGCCCGCCACGAGCCAGCTCTTCGCCTCGAGGAGGGCGTCGCCCGCCATGAGGAACTGGCCCGCCGTGTACTTGCCGCCGGTCGTCTCCAGCATCTTCTTGTATTCGGCCACGCCCTCGGCGTTCAGGCCCATTTCGATCAGCGTCTTCGCAAGGCGCGGAACCGAGTTCTTCGCCTCGTCGGAATTCGGGAAGTCGCGCTGCAGGCGCGCGAACGCCTCCTGCGACTTCTCCATGTTCTTCTCGGCCGTGTAGATGGTGCCGATCTTCACGAGCGCCTGCGGTCCGTACTGTCCCTTGGGATTGGCCTCGAGGTACTTCTCGTAGGCCTTCACCGCCTGCGCGCGGAACGCGGACACCTTCGCCTCGGGCCATGTCAGGCGCTGCCAGCTGGTGGCTTCGAGGAAGATGGCCTGCTCGCGGCGCAGGAGGTACTGCTCGCGGTCCTTCGGATCAAGCGACTTGCCGTCGGTCTCCAACGCCTTCGCCAGGGTGTCCGCCACCGCGCGGAAATCGCGGATCGCGCCCGCGACGCCGCGGTAGGCCTCCTTGCGCATCGCCTCGGCGGCCTCCACGTCGTTCGTCTCGGCCGCGGCCTGAAACGCGGCGAAGCCGCGCTTCTGCTGCATGAGCGCGAGGTTCAGCTGCGCCGTGGTGCGCGCGCCGACCTTCTTCGTGGCGTTCGCGAATTCGCGCAGCCACTTCTCCTGCTCGGCGGCATTGCCCGTCTTCTCGTTGCAGATGGCGAGGAACTGGAGGGCGTCCACGGCGTGGGGCGACTTCGGGTACTGCGTGGCGAGCAGCGTGTAGAAGCGGATCGCCGTGTCCCAGTCCTCGGCCTTGAACGCCTGGGACGCGAGCGCGTACGACATCTGGGCTGCGTTGTAGTGCTCGGGGTAGTTCGCGAAGTAGGCGTCGTAGAGCTGCTGCGCGCGGCCGCGCTCGCCCATGTCGTGCTCCTTCGCGGCGAGGCGCAGCGTCTCGTTGCCCGCCAGGCGCACGAGCGCCTCGGCCTTGCCCTTGTACTGCGTGGCGACGAAATCCTCCGTCTCGGCGGCCAGCTTGGCGTAGTCGGCCTTTTCCGGCGAACCCTTCTTCGCGTTCTGGCGCAGGTTCACGTAGCAGTCGGCCAGCACGCCGCGCGCGCTCACGGAATCCTCCGTCTCGTCCTTCACGCGGTCAAGGAGCTCCTTGTAGGCCGCGACCGCCTTCTCGTATTCCTGGCCGCGGTACAGCTCAAACGCGTTCTGGTACTTCATCTTGCGCAGCTTCTCGATCTGGCCGGGCGGGATGTTGGTCTTGATCTCCTTCTTGTAGCGTTCCTTCACGAACGCGGCGATCTGCTCGGTCATCTCGCCGGCGTCTGCCGCCCAGGAGGACTCCGAGTACTTCGCGTACACGTTGATCGCGTGGTTGTACGCGCCGAGGCCGTTGCGCTTGCCGCCCACGCGCGCGCCGAAGAGGGAGTCCTTGATGAGGTCCTCGTTCGCCTTCGGCTTCTTCGCCTCGGCCTGCGCGCCGTCCCACAGCATCTTCGCGAGCAGGTAGCGGCATTCGGGCATCGGGCTCGCGCGCACGTAACCGAGCTTGCCGTCGGGGTCCTGCTCCACGAGGCTGCGGTGGATCTCGCTGAGCTGCGGCATGTAGTCGTTCACGAGGGCCTGCGCCTTGTCGGGATGGCCGCGCAACATCTCGATGTGCGCCTTCATCGAAATCGCCTTGCCGAACACGAGGATCAGCTCGTTCTTCCAGAGGAGCTTGTCCACGAGCTTCTCCGCGGTGGCGAGGTACCCGGCGCGTTTCTTCGCCAGCTTGTCCTTCGGATCGGCGGGGATCTCCTCCGCAAGACGGAGCAGCAGCTCCACGTCCTCCATCGCCACCATGCACCAACGCTCCTCGGGGAGGGGCTTCGTGAGCAGGTTGCCGTACATCTGCACGGCCTCGTCGAACTTCTTCTCGCGCACGCAGATCTGCGCCCAGCGGAAACCGCTCTCCACGTAGAAGTCAAGCAGGTCCGCGCCGGGCTTCGTGACCGTCTTGAAGAATTCGTCGTAGATCTTCCGGCACTCCGGCATCATCCCGCGCGCGTAGTACGCGTCCGCCATCGAGAGGCGGAGCGCCCAGTACTCGCTCTCCTGACCCTTCTTGCCCTTCAGCGAGTCGACGACCTTCTGCACGGACTCGAACTTGCCGAGGCGCAGGTCGCCCTGCAGCTCGAGGACCTTCAGCTTCGGTCCGGCATTGGGCCATTTCTTCTTGGCCGCCGCGATGACGGGCTCGGCGAAGTCCGGCATGTTCGCCTCGACGAGCGCTTCGATGAAGGAGATTTCCTCCGTCAACGCGGGATCGGCGGCCGAAGGCTGAAACGCCTTCCCATCCTCTTCCTCCGCCGCGGCGCCAGACGGCAGACCGACGCAGACGGACGCCGCCGCCAGCGCGCAAATTATGGTTTGGCTCAATTTCATGGTGTCAAGTATAATGAAAAAAACACGCCGCGTCAAGTGCGCGGCATAAAAAAGCGGGAACCAGTCTGGTCCCCGCCTTTCGCCGCAATGGACTGCTTCACTTGTCGTTGAGCGCCGCCACGCCGGGAAGGACCTTGCCCTCCAGGTACTCGAGCGAGGCGCCGCCGCCCGTGGAGATATGCGTCATCTCAGCGGCCTTGCCGCTCTTCTTGACCGCGCTCACGCTGTCGCCGCCGCCGATGATCGACGTGCCGCCGTTCGCCTTGACCGTGGCCACCGCGTCACACACGCCGAACGTGCCCTTCGCGAGCGGCGCGAACTCGAAGCAGCCCATCGGGCCGTTCCACACGACCGTCTTGGCGCCCTTGATCGCGTCGGAGAAAAGCTCAACCGTCTTCGGACCGATGTCGAGGCCCATCCAGCCGTCGGGGATGTCGCCCTCGGCAACCTGCATCTGGATGTCGGAGGCGTCCTTCTCGGCCGGGAACTTGTCGGCGATCACGTTGTCCACGGGCAGGAGGAACTTCACGCCCTTCGCGGCCGCCGCGTCGAGCATCTCCTTCGCGTAGCCGAGCTGCTCGTCCTCGCAGAGGGAATTGCCGACCTTCAGGCCCTGCGCCTTGAGGAAGGTGTAGGCCATGCCGCCACCGACGATGAGCGTATCGACCTTGCCGAGGAGGTTCTTGATGACCTTCAGCTTGTCGCTCACCTTCGCGCCGCCGAGGATCGCCACGAACGGACGCACCGGGTTCTCCACCGCGTCGCCGAGGAACTTGATCTCCTTCTCGAGCAGGAAGCCGGAGACCGCCGGCTGCAGGTAGTCCGCGACCACCGCCGTGGAGGCGTGCGCGCGGTGCGCCGTGCCGAACGCGTCGTTCGCGTAGACGTCGCCGTAGGAGGCGAGCTTCTTCGCCATCGCCGCGCGCATCTCCTTGAGCTCGGCCTTCTTCGCCTGGTACTCCTCCTCCGTGAGGTGGATGCCCTTCTTCTCGTCGTCCTTCTTGACCTTTCCGTCCTCGGCTTTGTAGAAGCGGGTGTTCTCGAGGAGCAGCACGTCGCCTGGCTTGAGCGCGGCAACTTCCGCGTCCGCGTTCAGGCAGTCCGGCGCGAACGCGACCGGCTTGCCAAGCAGCTCGCCAAGGTGGTCCGCCACGGGCTTGAGCGAGAACTCGGCCTCGTAGCCCTTGCCCTTCGGACGCCCGAGGTGGCTCATCAGCACGAGGCTGCCGCCCTGTTCGAGCACGTACTTGATCGACGGCAGGGCCGCCACCACGCGCGTGTCGTCCGTGATCTTGCCGCTGCCGTCCTTGGCCATCGGCACGTTGAAGTCCACGCGCATCAGGACGCGCTTGCCCTTGAGATCGACGTCTCTCAGCGTTTTCTTGCTCATTTTCAATTCTCCTTATTTTCTGGAAATAGAAACGGAGGAAACAGCCGCAAGGCCGTTCCCCCGATTCACTCGAGGAACTGGTTCCCTGCTTACTTCGCCGCTTCCGCGGCGGCCGCAGCGGCCATTTTGTTCAGCTTCAGCTGGGCGCGCGATTTCTTGCGGTCGGCCGTGTTCTTCGCGATGATGCCCTTCTTCACGGCCTTGTCGAGGCCGCTCACGAACGCCTTGAACTCCTTCTCGGCGTCCTCCTTCTTGCCGGCGTCCGCCGCCTTGAAGAGCTTCTTGTGCTCGGTGTGCAGACGTGCCTTGACCGCCGTGTTGCGGGCACGGGCCTTCGCGTTCTGACGGTCGCGTTTACGGGCGGCACGGCCGCCTTTGATGTTCGCCATTGTAACTTTACTCCTATTTCGGGAAACAAGTGAGCGTATATTTTAGCGAAAATATGGCAGGATGTGAACAGGAAAAATGAAAAAAGTTCAAAATCGCCCTTGCAAGCCCCACAAGGATTTAGTAAACTATCTCCCGTTTTCAACCAAGCCAGGTTAGCACAGCTGGTAGTGCGGCTCATTCGTAATGAGCAGGTCGGCGGTTCGAATCCGTTACCTGGCTCCAATAAACGGCATCACGTGCCGTTTTCTTTTTTCTTGAGCAGGCGTGCGCGTCACTGCTTGAAGAGGCCAAGGCGCAGGACGGGGAAGACGGATTCCACGAGGGTGTCGTCGAGGTCGAAGAGCGCCACGCCCGCAAAACCCGCCTGACGCGCGAGGTTGACCTGGTCCACCACCTGCGCCGCCGAAAGCTTCGATTCGTTGGCCGTCACGCCGATTCCCCCGATGATGTGGCGCGCACGGGCAGACGAACGCCCCTGCTGGGTAACGAGCGCCGCGTAGCGCGCGCGCTTCTCCACGTAGTTCATCGGCACGGCGTAGTCCACGAGGCCCGCGTCGATCCACGCCGGCCAGTCCTGTCCCACCGACGCCACGCACGACGGATGGTCCGCCAGCACGGCTGCCGTGAGCCAGGCCCCCGGACGCGCCGCGCGCAAGCGCTTGCGCGCCGATTCCACGAACATGGTCACGTGGCGTGCCGCCCCCGCCGGCTTCGGCGCCCCCTCGTACCACCGCACGAAGTCGAGGTGGACGCCCGCCACGGGATAGGCGCGTGCCAGTTCGTCGATCGACTTGATCATCCGCCAGCGCAGGTCCGGATTCGACGGGTCCAGATACTCGGTGAGCGCACCCTGCTTGTTCTTGAGGCGCCAGCCCTTTTTCTGGAATGCGAGCAGATAGGCGGAGTCTGCGCGCGTCGCGTTGAAACAGATGACCCACGCGTGCACGCGCACGCCCGTGCCGCGCGCGGCCTTCAAGCAGGCGTCCAACTGGTCGCCGTAGCGCGCGTATGCCTTCGACCGCGGCAACACGCCGGAGGCGTAGTGGGCGAACCCCGCGCCCGACACGTTGACGAAGAGGTCCGTGATGCCGTTCGCGCGCAGGACGCGGAACGTGCGCGGCCAGTCGCCGGGATAAAGTCCGAGCCCCGAGTGTTCCCACACGGCGTGGATCTCGCCCGGGCGCGAACGTTGCGCCCGCCCGAGCGTGGACGCCGCCGCGAGCATGACTTTCTGCTTCCGCTCCCACGCCGTCCTGTTCCACGCGCCCGGCACGGCCGCCCCCACCGCGTTCAGCAAGTAGCGCTCCTTCACGCTCTCCGCATCGCGTACCTTCAGCGCGGGTTGCGCGCCGACGACGGACACCACCTGCGGTGCGGCGGAGTAGAGCGGACGCACCACGCCGCCGCGGCCGCGGAAACGCGCGAGCGCGGCGACCTGGGCCGCCGACGGCTTCGTGCACGTTACGAGAAAGGCGAGGTCGCGCCCCGTCAGCACAGCGTCCAACGCGCCGTCCGCCACGAGATCGGCCTTGACTCCGTTCTGCGCGAGAATGCGCGCCGTGCCGTCCGCCAAAGACGCCGCGTAGGTGCGTTCGGACGCCGGCACGGCGGTGACGGCCTTCACCACCACGATGCGCGAATGTGGCTGCAGACGAGGGCGCGGCGCGGCGCCGAAGGCGACGTGAGACATGAGACATGAGACGAGCAAGGGGATGGCGCAACGCCTCCAAAGTCTCAACGTGTCTCTCGTCTCAAGTCTCATGTCTCATGCCCCACATTCATTCCGCCACCAACGTGCCCCCGCGCGCGATCAAATCGGGGCGCTGCCGTGATGTCAGATCGATGGCCTGGCGCTTTCGCCACGCCTCGGCCTTGCCGTGGTCGCCGTCCACCAGCACGTCCGGCACGGCAAGACCGCGGAAGACCGGTGGGCGCGTATACTGGGGCGATTCCAGCAGGCCATCCTCGCCGAACGACTCGCGCGCCGTGGCGGCCGCGCCGCCGCCCAGCACGCCCGGAAGAAGGCGCACGACGGAGTCGACCATCGCGGCCACGGGGATTTCGCCGCCCGTCAGGACGAAATCACCCATCGACACCTCGTCCGTAACGAGGCGCCGCACGCGCGCATCGATTCCCTCGTAATGCCCGCAGAGGAACACGAGGTGCTCGGCGCGGGAGAAATCCTCGGCCGTGCGCTGCGTGTAGGGCGTACCGGCCGGGGTGGTGAGGACGATACGCGCCTCCGGCGTGCGGACGGCCTCGACGGCCTCCGTCCAGACGTCGGGCCGCATGAGCATGCCGGGTCCGCCGGAATAGGGCTTGTCATCCACCGTGCGCCGCTGGTCGCGGGAGAAGTCGCGCAGGTCGACCGTACGAATAAAAACCTTTCCCATGCGCACGGCACGGGAAAGGATGCTCTCACCGAGAAATCCCCGGAACATCTCCGGGAAGACGGTGATGATGTCAATCCGCATTATTTCTTCACGAGCTTGCGGACCGCCTTGTGGCTGCAGAACGTCCGCTCCGTGTAGAGCTTGCTGCGCCAGGAGGCGTTCTTCTTCACCACGACGATCTTCTCGATCGCCGGGCTGTTGAACGGGAAGAGCTTCTCGACGCGCACGCCGTAGCTGTCGCGCGACACGGTAAAGTTGCCAGAGGCGTTCTTCGTGCCGTTGTCAATCGCGAGCACCTTGCCCTCGAAGTCCTGTACACGCGTCTTCTCGCCTTCCTTGATGCGAACCGACACGCGGACGATGTCTCCGGCGTGGAACTCGGGGAACTTCTTCTCGGCCAGCTTGGCCGTCTGCTCCGCGTTGATCTTTTCAAGTATCTTGATAGCCATGATGTCACCTGCCCTTTCCGGAATTAGGCCTTCGGCGCCGCCTTGCGGGCGCGGCGGATCAGGGACGCGACGGTGGTGGAGGGCTTGGCGCCCCTTTTCAGCCAATCGTCGACGCGCGCGAGGTCGATTTTGAAGTTTTCGTCCTTGATCGCGGTGTCGTACCAACCGAGGATCTCAAGGAACTTGCCGTCACGGGGCGAACGCTCGTCCGCCGCCACGATACGATAGGTCGCATGGTTCTTGCACCCGGTGCGACGCATTCTGAGTTTGACCATTTTCGTTTACCTTTTTTCTTCGTGTGTGGCGGATAGTTTATCAAAAACGCCCCGTTACCGCAAGAGGAAAAAAGATAAACGAAAATGGCGGGGAAGTGGAGGAACTTGCGTTCACTTCCACGAACTTGCGTTTAGTTCCGCAAGTCACTCCCGTCAGGCAAGCGAACAGGGGCCGTTCTGGCAGCCGCCCGGACAGGCCATCACCTCGAGGAAGTTCACCGGCATCTTGCCGGCGGCGTACAGCTTCACCATCGCGCACGTCTTGCGGTCGATGCCGTTGATCTGCTTCGCGTCGAGCTTGAAGCCGGGGATCTTCGACGTCGCCTCCGCCAGCACGGCGTCCGTCACGCCGCAGCTGCGCGCGTAGTTGCGCGCCGTCGGATTGGCGGGACGCTCCACCGGCCACGGCTCGCAGGCGATGACGTCGATCTTGCGTCCGGCGAGGATCGCGCCCAGCTCCTCGAAGGAGAGGACGTAGTCC
>ONRL01000087.1 GCA_900320225.1 uncultured Lentisphaerota bacterium | reverse complement strand
CCGCCGTTCGGGCCGAACAGCCAGTCGCCGTCGGCGGGCCAGGCGATCGTGTGCCCGTCGCCGCCGATGTTGAGCGTGAACGGCCCGGGATCCATCGCCTTGATGCCCGTATACGGGCCGAACGAGAACGTGCCCGCGCCGCTCGCGGCGATCGGCGCCGTGAAGGAATCGCCGTGGATGCCCAGGTAGCAGTAGGCGGTGGTCGAGGGACCCGCAAGGTGCACGTGCGTGTCCGCGAGGCCAGAGGTCTCGTAGTTCGCCGCGAGCGTGCCGTTCGAGACGACCACGCCGCCGCCCAGCGCGTTGTAGCCCGCGAGCTCCAGCGTTCCCGGACCCGTCTTCACGAGCCGCGCCGTGATGTTCAGGCCGGAGAGCGTCAGCGTGCCGCTGGGGACGGAGACGACGTAGTCCGTCGTGAACGCGGCCGGGGCGACGAGCGTGCCGCCCTCTTCGACCACGAAGTCCGCGCGGTTCGTCATCGCCGTGAACGCCTCCTCCGTCCAATCGCCGCTGATCTTGAGCGTCGCGCCGCTCTTGATGGTGATGGGAGCCGTCGTGCAGCCCGGCAGGTTTGCCGCCTGGGCGACGGAGAGCGTGCCTTCCTCCACCGTGAAACCGCCCGTGAACGTGCCGCCCTTGGAGAGGACGAGCGTGCCCGTGCCCTTCTTGACGAGCGTCCCGCCCGACGAGCCGGGCAGGTCGTCAATGTCGATCGTGATCGTCTGCGTGCCGGTGGACGTGTCGATCGTGCCGCCGTTGGGGCCGACCTGGAACTTGCCGCCGCCGCCCTGGGAGTGGATGAAGTTGGCATTGTCGCCGGCGCTCATGCGCACGAGCGTGCCGCCGTCGAGGATGAACTTGTCCGTGGCATAGCGCGCGTCCACGCCGTTGACCTTCAGCGTGCCGCCCGTGTTGACGCGCAGCACGCCCACGCCGGACGCCTGGTTGCCGATGACGAACTCACGCGTGTTGGTGGGGGCGAAGCGGAGCTCGCCGCCGTTCTCGATGGTGATCGTGCCGGTGCCCTGCTCGGACGCGAAGACGGAAAGGGCCTGGCACTCCCACACGCCGCTGCCCGTGATCGTGAGCGTGCCCACGCCCCCGGCGTAGCGCCCGATGCAGCTCCAGTCCGTGCTGTAGACGGTGCCGCCCGAGAGGGTCATCGAGCCCGTGCCGTGCGCGCCCACCTGGAACTGCCCCACGTGCAGCTCGCCGCCCGTCATCTCGACGGTTCCGCCGCCGCCCGCCACCGAGCCGATCTGCGAGGCGACCGCGACCAGCGTCAGCTTGCCGCCCGTGATCTGCAGGTGGCCGGTCTTCCCGCTCGACCGGCCCTCGTGGAAGTACTTGACCGTCTGCTCCATGCCGTCGGAGAAGAGGATCGTGCCGCCCGAATCGTTGATGGCCGTGTCGTTCACTCCCGGCAGCGCGCCGCCCTGCCAGTTGGATTCGGTTTCCCAGTTCCCCGTGCCCGCGTTCGACCAGTACACGTCCGTGCCGAACGCGCCGAGCGTCGCCGTCACGGCGACACCAGACATCACAAGCATCTTACACATTTTTTCGACTCCTTTCATTGCTATTCATCTACACCGCAATCCTCAGCGGAAACACCGTCCTGAGATGTCGCTTGGCACGTGCCAGGCCGAGGGCGACAGGTAGACGGGGAAAACCGGCACGCCGTCGGGCGCGCAGTTCCGCTTGAACGCCTGCGAGAAGAACCGGCGGAAGAACACGTCCAGCCACTTGGCGATCACGGCCGCGCCGTACTGTTTCTTGAACGCCTTCTTCGCGGCCTTCAGGATGTCCGCGCGCCCGGCCTGCTCGGCGACGAAGTGCCAGAGGAAGAAGTCGTGCAGCTCGTAGGGGCCCACCTTGTCCTCGGTCTTCTGCGCGATCTTCCCGCGCTTCGCGGGCAGCAGCTCGGGGCTCACGGGCGTCGCGATGATGTCGAGGAGCGCCTTCGCGGCGAGCCCGCCCGCGCCCTTCCCCTCGGCCCACCAGCGGCAGACCTCGCGCACGACCGTCTTCGGCACGCCCGCGTTCACGCCGAACATGCTCATGTGGTCGCCGTTGTACGTGCACCAGCCGAGGGCGATCTCGCTCATGTCGCCCGTGCCCACGACGATGCCGTTCACCTGGTTGGCCTTGTCCATGAGGATCTGCGTGCGCTCGCGCGCCTGCGCGTTCTCGTAGGTGACGTCGTGCACGCGCTCACTCTGGCCGATGTCCTTGAAGTGCTGGCGGCAGGCGGCGGTGATATCGATCGTCTCCAGCTTCAAACCGAGGCCCTCGGCAAGGTCCTCCGCGTTGCCGCGCGTGCGCTTCGTGGTGCCGAAGCCGGGCATCGTGTACACGTACACGCCCTTTCGGTCAAGACCGAGCAGGTCGAACGCCGAGACCGTCACAAGGAGTGCGAGTGCGCTGTCAAGTCCGCCGGAGAGCCCGATCACGGCGTCGCGGCAGCCGATCGCCGCGAGGCGACGCGCAAGACCCACCACCTGGCGCGAGAACACCTCGCCGGGACGCCCCCCGAACGGGAAGCGCGGGTCGGGTCCCGCGCCCGCGATCGGGGACGGCCCCCACCCGCCGGACGTGAACGTGACCTTCGGCGCGCGCTTCACCTTCGCGACGGCCTTCAGGAACTTCTCCTGCACGGCGGCGAGCGCCGCCTGGAACGCGGGATGGTCGTTAAGCGAGCCGCAGTCGCCGCCGCGAATGAAGTCGGCCGGAACCACCACCTCCGCGCCGCCGGCCGTGGCCGTGTCCTTCACCAGGCCCAGCAGGAGCGCCGCGTTGTCGGCGAACGCGCCGGGGCGAACCTTCAACGCCACGTCAAACAGCCCGGAGGGGACGCCTTCACTCTTGGCATTCGCGCCTTTCATCGTCGTCACCGGACCTTCAGCACTTCGGAAACCGGCTTGCGCGGACGCTTCATGTACTTCTGCGCGGACTTGCCGACGGCGATCACCGACATCAGGACCTCGCCCTCGGGGATGCCGAGGATCGACTTCACCTTCGCGCCGTCGCGCATGCCCATGATGAGCGTGTCCCACCCCCGGTTCTTCGCGGCGAGGATGAAGTACGAGCTCGCGAGCCCGCAGTCGTACGCGCCCCATGCGTTGCCGAGGTCGTCCACGGCCTTGCCGGCGTTGAAGCCGCTCTCGCCGGGCACGAAGGTGACGGCCACGAGCGCGGCGGCGTTCGCGGAGCTGGCGGCGTTGTAGCCGGGAAGCGCCTCCTTCCACATCCGCTCCTTCGCCGCGTCGGTGGCGGCCGCGTAGTAGCGCGTCGTCTCCGTGTTCTTCCAGCTGGGCGCGTTCAGCGCGTCCGTGACGATCTTCTCGAGCTCGTCCTGGGTGATCTCGCTCTTCGCGTACTGGCGCACGCTCCGGCGCGCCTCCTTCAGTTCGTCAAAGTCCATTCCCGTCTTCTCCTTGTTTTTCGTCGTTTTTTCCTTTGTCTCCTTTTCGTCGCCGGAACACCCGGCGGCCAGCAGGAGCGCAGCGGCGGACGCGGCCTTCGCGAATTGCCGGCGGCTCGCCGTCGGGCAGGTTGTCATCGGTACATTTTTCATGGGGCCCGTACTTCCTTTTCTTTTTCAATCACCACGTAGGCCGGCACGCCCTTGATGTCGAGCCCGGCCAGTTCGGGATAGTTCGCGAGATCCGCGAACGTGTTGATCTCGACGTGCTTGACGTTGAACTTCGCGAGCGCCTCCACGACGGACGGCTCCTTCAGCGTGGTCTTTTCCATCGCCGTGCAGTTCTTGCACCACGGCGCGCCCACGATCACGAGCGTCGGACGCGAGGCGTCTTCGGCTGCGGCATTCTCCTGCGCCGGCGCGGGCGCGGCCTCGGCGCGCGCCGTGAACCCGCCCCATGCGAGCCAGCCGTACCAGACGGCGAATCCGAACAGGACGACGGCGAACACGCGGTTCACCCACCGCATCCACATGCCCGGCTTCGGGAGCACGGACATCCCCGCCGTGATGAACGGCCAGGGGAGCCCCATGCCCGCGCCGAGCACGAACGGCAGCGCGACGGCCCACGTCCGCCCCGCCGCGAACCACTTCGCCGTGAGGACGAGCGTCGCGAGCAGGATCGGCGCCACGCACGCGCCCGCAAGGACGGCCGTGCCTGCGCCGAGGAGGAACGGCCCCCCGAGCCCACGCTTCGCGTCGGCGGGCACGCCGGCTTTCGGACGCGGACGGAACCGCGAGAAGTCGATGAAGAACACCTCGCTCGTCGCGAGTCCCAGCACGAGGAACACGACCGCCACCACGAGGTTGAACCACGGACTCGACTGAATCGCCCCGAACGCGAGCCCGCCGAACGCGGCAGCGAGCCCCAGCGCGCCGTAGGCGAGCGTCATGCCCAACCCATACGCGGCGCCGCGCGCCCCGCCCCGCCCCACGAGGACGAGGCTCACCGGCACGAGCGGCAGCACGCACGGCGTGAGGTTCATCACGAGCCCCCCGAGCAGAACGAAGAGAAACACCATCGCCAGCGGAAGCTCCTCCAGCGACTCGCCGGGAGATTTCTTTCCATGCAGGAATCCGCGAAACTCAACAGGGGTCATGTAGCCGAGCGCGAGCCGGCGCGACAGGCGATCCGGCGGCGTCTTCTCGGCCGCCGGTTTTCCCCCGGCGGACTTCTCGCCTTCAGGCTTGTCCGCCGCCAGCAGCATGTTCTGCAGGTCGGCGAAGTTCTTGCCGCTCGTGCCGCCGAGCGCGCCAGCCGCGCGGGCGGACTCCTCGTCGGGATAGCATACGCCGTTCACACACACGGGCTCGGCGGCGCCGGTCCACGCGAGGAGGACCGCAACCAAAGCAAGACTGGTTTTTCTCATGCGGTCAGTCCTGCTTGTCGGCCGGACGCGGCCGTCTCCGTGGCCCTTCGCCGTCACCGCGCGGTCCCCGACGCTCGCCGCCGAGTCCCATGCCACCGGGGCGCATCATGCCACGGCCGCGGCCTGAAATCATCTCGCCCGCCTTCTCCGCCTGTTCAGGCGTGAGGTTGTCGCGCAACGCGAGCACCGCCTTGACGGAAATACGCCCTTGCTCGGCGCGCAGTTTCTCAAGCTCGTCCAGTTTGTCCATCGCCGCCTTGGGATCTGCGGCCTTGTCCTTGAGTAGCGCGGACAACGACTGGGACTGCGCCCGTGAGAGTTCGCGTATCTTGGCTTCGAGCTGGTCGCTCTGTTCCCGCAGCGGCTTGATCGCGTCGGCGATCTTCTGCCTCTGCGCCTCGTCCGTGACGCCAATGCGCTCGAGGGCCATCTTGCTGGACAGCATGCGAAGAATAAACGCGCTGGCTCCGTGCATCATCATCGGGGGCGGCATCCGGTCAAAATGCGCCCGGCGTTCTCCGCGTTCACCGCGCGGACGTTCCTGGGGGCGCTGTGCGAAGGCGCAGGCGGTCACCAGCGCAGCCACGATGGTCATTACTGTCTTCTTCATTTTGTCTCCTTTTGGGGTTGATGAATCATCATGCGATTGGCGATTCGACCGATTTCTACTGGATGGTCCGCTCGGTGCCGTCGGCAAGGACGAGCGTGAACGAAGTCGCTTGCGGGTCGGGGTCGGCCTTGACGCCGCGCAGCATGTTCTTGCCGTCGCGGTAGGGATAGAGCACGGTCACGATGCGCTTGGCGCCGCTGAACGTGCCCTGCACGACGGGCGTGGGAATCGGGCGATGCTCGTGCGGGCCGCCCTTCCAGATAGGCATCCAGCCCTGGAAATACGGCTCGTGCTGGCCCTTCATGTCCGTGATCTTCGCCGAGGCGTCGCTCGTCGCGGCGGCGAGGCCGACGCCGTCTCCGAAGTCGCCCGTGAAGGTCTGTCCGTCGATCGCGAGCTGGCACGTCTCGAGGTGCCACATGATCTCGAACGCATGGGGACGGTCGTTGGGCGCGGAGAGACGGTCGACGACAACGAAGAACGGCGCGAGACCCGGTTCCTCCTTGAGGAAGAGCACGGTGCGGTCGTGCGTGACCGGCTTCTGCTGCGGACCGTAGCCGTCCTTGTAGACGGAGCGCGCCACGTCGCGGGCGGGGGAGGCGGAGAATTCGACATCCGCCTTCACGTTGATGTCCTCGTCCTTCCAGCGGTACGTGCGGCGGCGGTTCTGCTCGAAACCGTCGACGCGGATCGTGTTGTGGGCGCGGGTGGAGAGAACGTACTTGCGGCAGTCGGAGCTGTCGTACATGTAGTTGCCGCCCTCGGTGAGCAGCTGCTTGCCGTAGGCGCGCATCACGAAGTTGAGCTTGTCCTCATGCTGGTGTCCGCGTCCGAAAGGCGACGCGTCCATGTAGCCCCATACGGCGTCCTTCGCCCAGGACGTGCGGAACACCACGGCGCCGGCCCAGGGGAACACGGTGGAAAGGTAATCGGGCGGCGCGCCCTCCTTCCCCTCCGTCGCGAACCAGCGGAAGTCGGCGCGCTGCGGGTAGAGTTTCGCGGCCGTGCGGCACCAGCGCGCCACGTCCATGCTGCCGCCGTCGTTGAGGGTAGGCGTGCCGCCGTTCGGCGTCGCAAGGCGCACGTACACCTCGAACATCTTCTCGAGACCCTTTCGGATGAACTCGGGCTTCTCGAGCTCCAGCTGCTCGTAGAGATCGAACACGCCGAGGTAGTTGGAAATCACCACGCCGTGGTAGCCGGTGGCGAGCTCGTACTGGAAGCCGTCGGGATAGACCTGGCGCGAGAACTCCTCGCCGAGCAGCTTCAGCGCGTACGCCTTCCATTCGGGCGCGTCGTTCAGGAACGGGTAGAGAAGCGTGATGCGCAGGAGGCCATGCAGCTCCATGAGGAGCCAGTTGCCGTGCGTCGAGTTGTTGCGCAGACGCCACCCGTGCTCCCAGATGGAGATGAAGTAGCGCGTGAGGAACTCGTCCGTCACCTGCGGCGACTTCGCGAAGGCCGCGATCTGGCGGCTCCAGCCGGTCATGCGGATGCCCGCCTCGATCGTGCGCCAACAGTGCGTGGCGCCGGGACCGGCCTTCTCCGGCACGAGCGCCTGGTCGAACCAGCTGGAGATCATGTCGATCCACACGGTGACGGCCTTCTCGTCGCCGGTGGCGGTGTAGTATTCAGCGAGCGTCGTCCAGAACGGGTGGCGCGAGAGCTGCCACGTCCACTCCTTGTACTTGTTGAACGTGGGGTTCAGGTCCCAGTCCACCTTGTGGTCGGTGAAGTGGTGGGGCATGCCGCAGGAAGAAAGGCGATAGTCCATGATCTCCCCGGCGCGGCGCTTGAGCGCGCGCAGCGCCTTGCCCTCGTATTTCCGCTCGAGCCAGTCCTTGTTGAGCGCGTCGTTCCGCAGCGTGGCGCGCACGTGGTCCGCGAACACCTTCTCGGCGCCGGCGAGGTCGCCCGCGGCCATCTTCGCGGGGATGGACGACAGCGCGGGGATGGACGTGTCGAGGTGTTTCGTGAAGAACTCCTCGGGCGTGGTGCGCGGACCGGCCGCGCACACGGCGGCGGCGCAGGCAATCACGGCGAACAACTGTCTTTTCATGTCAGTCCTTTCTTATCGGTCAGCGAAACAGGATCGTGGTGCCCTTCGCAAAGGCGAGCGTCAGCGAAACCTTGCCACCGGACGTTTTCTGCTTCACGTACCAGCCTTGCGGAAGGTTCGACGAAGCGAAGTCGTTCGCGCACGAGGTCAGGTTGGTCGCGATCACGTACTTGCTGTCCTGGTTCAGCTTCTCCAAATCGTTGACCACGAGCCGGAGCTTCGAGAGGTCGAGCGCGGCCGCGTAGGAGAGGCAGTCCGAATGCCCTTCCGCGTCGAGGTCGATCTGCAGCTCTGCGCCGTTCTTCACCTCGCCGAGCGCGGCGGCGATGGTGAGCGTGCCGAGCGTGTTCGTGCCGTAGCCGGGCGCGAAGGCGTCCGTGAGCGTGAGCTTCGAGGGATTCGTCACGTTCCCCGTGCCGCCGAGCGTGGAGAACGTCTGGAGCATGGTGTTGCCGTTGAACGTGGCGCCGGCGCGCACGTACAGCTTGGCTGTGGGGAGGAAGTTGCTCACGCTGCCCATCGTGAGTGTGCCCTGCTCCACGTTGATCGGCCCGTTGAACGTGTTGAACGACTCTTGTCCCTCCGCGAGGTCGCCCACAAACGCCATCATGCCCGTGCCCCACTTCGTGAAGCCGCCGTCCGACTGCCCTTCCGCCACGCCGTGCTGGAGCGGCAGCCGGATGCGGATCTCGCAGTTGTTCGAGACGACCGCGCCCCCTTCGCGCACGTACACCTTCACGCGGTCCTTCCAGGCCGCGATCTGCCCGGTCTTGCCGGTGGTTCCGAGGAAGTTGCTTTTGTAACTCGTGCCGCGCGGCGCAATGACGCCGCCGTCCCAGTCGATCTGGGCGCTCGTCGTCAAATCCGTGACGTTGCCGAGCGAATCTGTCTTGACGGACTGGTAGAAATTGTTGCACAGGAACGTGCCGCCCTTTTCCACGCGAAGAAGCGCCTTTTCAGGGGACTTCATGTCCTCGCCCATCCGAAAATTGTTGCAGATCATCGTCCCCGCCCGGCACACCGTCGTCGTTCCGGGCAGGCGGAAGGCGTTCAGGTACTCGGCGGATATCCGGGAGAAATCCGCCGTGCCGCCGCTCACCACAAAATGCCCGCGGTTGCCGATGTAGGACGTGTTGGCGGCGGTCAGAAGCCCGTTGGTGACGGAGAGCTTGGCGCCGTTGATGACGAGGATGCCCTTGTCGCTCTCGACCGCCGTGATCTTGGCGTTCACTTCCGTCACGCCCTCGCCGGCGACGATGAGGTCGTTGCCCTTGACGATCAACCGTCCGAAGCGGTTCGTCACGCCGGCAGCCGGTTCAAGGGCGAGGGCGGTTGGCTTCCAACTCGTCGTCTCTGTCGAGACCGTGCCGTTCGTGACGACATCGTCGCTCGTGCAGACGATGGGGCCGCGGATTTTCAATCCGTGGCCGTTGCCGCCGAGTTTGAGCGTTGCATTGGGTGCGAGGACAAAACCGCGCGTCGGGGCGAACGCAGGCGAGCCGCCTTCCGCCAGCAATGTGGGCGACGCTTCGACGAACACGTTGTTCGTGGCGACGGCGGGCACGGCCCCGAAGTTCCTGTCGTTGTTGACGACGATAATGAGGCTCTTCAGGACATGCGTTCCTCCGGTGTACGAATTTGTCGGTCCCGGCGTGCCGTATGCGCGAAAATAGATGAGGCTCGACCTGTCCAACACCACGGGGCCGTCCCCTTCGATCGATCCACTCACCCGCTGGGTGCCGCTCCCCGTGAATCGGACGCCGCCCGGACCAAGCGTGATCTTCGTGGTGGTGACAACGGCGTTCATGTTCATGAGAGCCGCGCCTTGAATCTCGCCGCCGTCGGAATGGAGTGCACCGTATTTCGACGCAAACTGTTCGTGCAGGCCGGCCAGCAGGTTCAGGACGCCGTTCGTGTAGATGTTGACAACATAGTTCGACCATCCAGCTGAAGTTGTCGCGGGCGACAGCACGAGGTTGTTTGCAGTCAGGTTCCCGCCCGCGCCGATGGTGATGATGCCCTGCGCCTGCGCGGCGATGGGCGACGAGTTCCAGTTGTTGTGGAAGCGGTTGGAGGGGCACAGGAACGAGGCGTGCTCGATCGTCAGGTTCGCGAGGTTCATGTCCACGCTGATGCCCGCCACACCCGTACCGACCCGTACCGTCAGGCCGTCCTTGAACGTCACGCCCACGGTCGGGTCGGCGCCCGCCTGCCCCAACCGTCCGTCCGTGATGCGCAGCGTGGCGTTGCCGCCGAAGGACCACTGCCCCCCGCCGAACATGAGCCAATACGGTTTCACCTCGCCGCTCACGGTGATGTTCGTGATGGTGCCGCCGGACGGGAACACGGCCGTGCTGCCGTCCGTCCACGCGCAGGCCGTCCCGCCCGCGTCCTTCCAGTTGAGGGCCGTCGCGTCCCACGTCGCGGACTCCGCACCCGTCCACGTCAGGTCGGCCGCCCGGAGCAATCCCGCGCCGAGCGCCGCGACCAGCGCGGACAATGCAAATGACATTCTGCCTTTCATCGTTTTGCCTCCTTTCCAAGTTCGAGCGTGACGACGACCGGGTTGTGGTCGGAGGTCAGGGTATCGGAAATGACATGCGTCTCCTTCACCTTTACGCGCGCGGACGCGCCGCGGTCGACCGCGATGTAGTCGATGCAGCATTCCGAACCGGGCGCGTGTTCCTTGAAGCCGTGGAACGTGCGGCACTTCTCGTCGGAGAGGATCGCCATGTATCCGCGCAGCGCAGCAATCGGGGCGGAATCGGGACGGCAGTTCCAGTCGCCCGTCACGAACACCGGCTTCGCCTCCGCCTTTTCGGACACGACGCCGCGGATGATCTCGACCGTCTGCAGCCGGTTCGTCTCCTGGAGCGAGAAATGCGACGTGCCGAACCAGCAGTCCGCGAACTCGCAGAGCAGCAGCACGCGCGGCTCCCGCCCGGGCAGCGGGACGCGCAGGACGGACAGCGGCTTCTCGCGCGACAGCACGACGTTTCCGTAGCCGCCGCCCTGGAGCGGGATGGCCTGCGCGAAGGTGGCGTGAAGCCCCGTGAGGCGGCCCAGCTCCTCGGGCTGGTCGACCTTGTGGGAACGCCGTGCGCAGCGGTCGATCTCGTTCAGCCCCACGAAGTCCGGGTGCTCGCGCTTGATCACCTCCGCGACGCGCGGGATGTCGATCCGCTTGTCCGCGCCCGCGCAGTGGTGCACGTTGTAGGTCATGAGGCGCATTTCGCGCGGCGGATTCGCCTCCGTCGCGGAAGCGGCGTCTGTCGGCGCGGCTGCCACCCCGGCCGCGGCCAAGATTATGGCCATCTCAGAAAACAGTCTCTTGTGTGTTGCCATGCGAGTAGTATATCATAAACCAAACCGTCCTGTTTGGCAAAACACACTCCAAAAACAATTTGGTTGGCTTTCAGAATCTCGGCGTCGCACGCTACTTGCGTTTTACTTTGTGCAAGTATACCGCGAAATCGTGGAAGGTCAGCTCCTTCCCGAATTTCGGATCGACGGTCACGGAGAATTCATTGTAGCCCTTCTTGAGGTCGCCGGGCTTGAGCGGAAACGCGTGGACGCCGTCCGCGAACGCGCCGGGGGCGATCGTCTTGCCGTTGACCTTCAGCTCGGTGATGACCTCCTGTCCTCCGGCGAGCGCCGCCTTTGCAACCATGTCGAAGCGCTCCCAGTCCTCGTCGCCGAACTCGATGCCGAACACGTAGGGCTTGCCCGCGGGAATCTTGAAGAGCGTCCCCGGGTCGATGCGCGGGCGCACATAGAAGCGGCCGCCGTCCTTCACCCAGCTTTCGGGACGGTACCCGCCCGATCCGCGCACGAGGGCGAAATAGACCTTGTCGAGGTCTTTCGTCTGGCGCGGATCGACGTCGAGGAGGCCGCGCTTGTTGATGCCGCCCGTGCAGCTCAGGTTGAAGGACGAGATGCCGTCGCACCCCGCGGCCATCGCCGCCGAATACTCCGCCGCATAGCTCGCGATCGTGTTGCGCCCCGGCAGCATGATCGCCTTCGCGAAGCGCTTGTTGGAATTCTTCAGCCGCTGGAAGGCCCTGGGAACGCGCGACTCGGCGAGGGCCGAATTGAACTTCACCCCGAACTTGTGCGCGAGTTCGGCGTTCGGTCTGAGATAGTCGAGCTGGAAGTAGTCCGAAACCGACCAGATGTCCATCACCCCGCGGCGGAGCCACGCCTCCACGTCGATACCCTGAGCCTTCGCGTAGGCGAGCGAGTCGGACGTGCGGACGAGAACGAGGATCGGTCGGCCCTTCTTCCGTCCTGCAGCCTCGGTGATCGCCCGCAGCTCCAGCATGAAGTCGGTCATGAGCTTCAGCTGCGCCTCTGTCGCGTACGCGCCCCAGCCGACGGTCTTGAACAGCTGTCCGTGCCGGAAGAAGTCGTACTCGATGCCGTCCACGTCGTAGTTCTCCACGAAATCCGTGACGAACTCCTTCATGTAGGCACGCGTCGTCGGGTTTTCGAAGTCGACCGCCGACCAGGCGCAGAACGGCGGCTTGTTCGAATAGCTGCCGAACAGGCATTCCGGATGCGCGTCCTTCCATTTCGGGAAGAGATAGCTGCGGGGCGGATTCGTGCCCGGAATGAAGTAGCTGACGTCGTGCGTGTCGTTCACCCGGATCGACACGAACACCTCCATGCCGTTCGTGCGGCAGTAGTCGGCCGTCAGGTCAAGACAGTCGAGCCCCATCGCCTTCAGGAGCGGCGCGGCGTTGTGGCAGGCGGGCTGCAGCTCGGGGATGCACCGCGGCATGTCGAGGAACTCGCCCGCCCGCGTGGTCGTCATCAGCCCGAAGCCGGAGCTCCACGGACAGTACGCGACGGTCGAGACCTGGCTGCCGCGATACGTCTGGAGCCGCTGCGCGGTGAAGTTCCCCACCGTGACCGGCAGGTTGGTCTTCCAGTAGACGACCTCGTTGCCGTC
>ONRL01000220.1 GCA_900320225.1 uncultured Lentisphaerota bacterium | reverse complement strand
CTCGTCGCTGACGCCGAGCTCGAAGACGCAGTCGATGGGCGTGTACGCGATCGGCGTGCCCGGCATCGCCATCATCACGAAGTCCACGCAGAACGAGGACGCCTCCGGCGGCGATAACAACGCGCCGACGCAGGTCAACCCCGTGACGACCACGATGGGGAAGTGAGGCGGCCGCACGGGAGCGCGGCCCTCCCTACGTTGGGAGAGCGTTCTCCCTACGTTTGGGGTCCGACCTCCCTACGTTTGGGGGTTGACCTCCCTACGTTTGGAATAGGGATTTTTCTCCTTCGCGGGTGCGAGGGGGAAGGCGGCGGTCGCGGGACGACCGCCCTACCGTGCGGCCCGCTCGGCGAGCGGGCCCTACCATTTCGGCCGCGATGGTCGTGGTCGGAGTAACAACAACCAAAAAAGGAAACAGAAAATGATAGTCAAGTTCATCACGATGAAGGGAGCGAGCAATCTCGCAAGCGCCCCCTTCTACAGGGGCTTCGTGCAGCACGACCGCACGATGTCCCGCCGCGAGACGTACGAGTACTGCGCGGAGCGCACCGGCTTCAAGGCCGCCGCCATCCGTGCCGTGTTTCTGGCGCTCGCGGAGTTCATCAAGGAGAACCAGCGCAAGGGCAACATCACGTACCTTGACGGGATCGCCTCGATCCGCAACTACGTCAAGGGCGCGTTCGCGGGCCTCGCCGGTCCGTGGGTCAAGGGCGTCAACTACCTCTCGGTGCAGGCCGTGGAGATGGAGCCGTTCAAGACCCTCCTCGCGGCGATTATCCCGACGAACAACTCGGAGGGTGCGAAGCCCACGATCAACACCGTGCTCGACGAGACGACGCTCGTCTACGACGTCATCACCGGCACGGACGTGTTCTCCATCGCCGGTTCCGACCTCGCGCCGGACACGACGAAGGACGACGAGTACGTGGCGCTCGTGGACGCGCATGGCGTGGAGACGAAGGCGATCATCGACTTCTCCGATCTCCAGAACGTCAAGGCGCATCTCGAGAGCGGCCTCCTCGCAGGCGAGTACACGCTCAAGGTCTACACGCGCAGCGGTCTCGGCGACGAGTTCGGCGTGCACGTGGCGAGCAGGAAGGTCGTGGTTGAGTAGTTAGTTGGTTGGTTAGTTGGTTGGTTGGTTAGTTGGTTGGTTTTACAGGTCGTTTGGGTGAATCGATAAGTCGCCTCCGCAGGGTGTTCAACATCTTGCCTATTGAGACGATTTGGGGATACAGCCCCGTTCTGGAAGGAAGAAATCCGATCCGATGGGCGATCTCAAGTTGCGTGGACACCTCATAGAGAGAACCTCGCGCGATGGAAAGAAACCGCAGGAATTCGGCGTTGGAATCTCTGCCAAAACCTTCTGCGATGTTAGACGGTATTGACACTGCGGCACGACGGATTTGATCCGACAGGCCGTATTGTTCCTCTCGCGGGAATGTCCTTACCGTTTTGTAGACATCCTCCACGAAGGCCATGGCCTTCTGCCAGACCTCCAGATCGCGATATGTCTTGACTGTTGCCATAGAATCTCCTTGGCAACAGTATAGCATGTCCGGTCACCAAAGCCAACAACCAACAAACCAGAAAACCAATAAACCAACAAACCAACAAACCAGAAAATGGTTAGAAAACGAAAAAGCAAATGAAAGGTTAAAGAAAATGGCTAGACATGAAATTGTGATCCACGAGAACACGAGCGCGACGAGTGCCGTTGCGCCGTATCTCGGCAACTACATCGCCAAGGAGACGCTGGCGCTGGCCGCGTTCGCGTCCGCCATCGGCGCGAAGTGCGGGCTGCCCGCGATCCAGGTGATCGCGATCCTCGACGGCGCGTTCCAGGCGCTGGAGGACCTCGAACGCGAGGGCCTCGTGCGCGTCCACACGGACATCGGCGTGATCTGCGCCGTCATCAAGGGGTCGTTCCCCACGGCCGACGCCGCGTTCGACCCGGAGCGCAACTCGCTGGAGCTCGCGCTCCGCCTTGACGACGCGATCCAACTCGACCTCACGGACACCGTGCCGGTGATCGTGACGGACGAGTCCGTGACGAAGCTCCGCGTGGACAACGTGATGGACCTCGCCGAGGAGCGCCCGATGAACCTGATCCACGGACAGCACGTGTTCCGCGTGGCCGGGTTCAACATGGTGCTCACCGACGAGGGCGCCACGGTGTACCTGGAGAACGCGCTCGGCACCACGTTCCAGCTCGTGATCGACGAGGTCGTTTCCAAGCAGCTCTTCAAGGCGCACACCGCCGAGTTGCTGCCGGGCGGCGACTACAAGCTCGTCGTCAAGAGCCGCGCGGGCGACGCCGGCGGCCCGCTCCAGACCTCCTTCCGCAAGGTCAAGTACCTGCGCGTGGTCGATCCGGAGCCGGAGCCCGAGGGGCCGCCCGTCCGCATGGACATGCTGACGGACGACGACAACCCCGACGGCGTGCTCAGCAGGAGCAGTGACTGCCGGATCGACGGCGCGAACCTGTTCCTGATCGACGGCGACTCGCTCACGGTCGACTACGTGGACGGCGAAAGCGCGACCCACACGCTCGACCTGACCTCGGCCGCGACGCCTTCCGCCGACGGCACGTCGCTCGCGGTCGCGACGGCGAACAAGTTCGTGGGCGCGACGCCGAACCAGAACATCACGTTCACGCTCGTCTCGCACGGCGGCCAGTCCGGCACCCGCGCCCAGACGACCACGATCAGGGTGCGTCTGGTGTAGCCCAGTGCGGCGGTCGCGCGGGAGCGCGACCCTCCCAGGGATGGATGCGGTCGCAGTAAACTGCGACCCTCCCGCAACGGGCGAGACGCCCGTTGTCCCAGTAGCGCCGTCCAAGATGGCGGCTCTCCATACGGGAGGGCCGCGCCCCGTCGCGGCCGCCATCCCCCACTCGCCGCTTTACTGGGACGCCCACCGCGCGTTCACGAACGTGGCCTTGCGCGTGATGGACACGTCCGGCGGCAGGTCCTCGATCACGAGGTCGCGCACCTCCTCGTGCCCTGCCGTGAGGCGGAACGTGCCCGTATACGGCACGGCCTCGCCGAACACGCGGAACCGACGAAACGCCAGCCGGTCGAACAGCAGGTTGATCTTCGAGACGTCGACGCGAGAGAGATCGTAGTTGTACACGGCAAAGAGGCTGAGCGCCGGCATCGGCTTCGGCATGAACGCCTCCGCCGGGTTCTCCTTCTTCTGGTACTGGTTCCTGTAGCGCGGCGCGGGCACGTCGTACTCGATGTCCTCCACCGTCACGCCCCGGACGACGCCCTCCGGCCCGCCGGGACGCGCCGCCACGATGATACCGCCCGAACTGACGTTGGCGAAGACGCACTTGCGCACCGTGACGTCCTCGATCCGCGCGCCGCGCACGCCCGTGAGCTGCGCCTTGAAGTTGTACCCCCAGTCGCACCAGAGGATGCAGTTCTCGCACGTGACGTTGCGCAGGACATGGCATGTGCCGCCCTCGCGCCCCGCCCCCCCGTCGCGCACGACGAAGCTGTCGTCGAAGGAGCGTATGAACGAGTTGCGCATCGTCACGTCCTGGCAGCCGCAGATGTCGATCCCGTCGGAGTTGTAGCGCCACTGCCCGACCGTCTTCACGTTGTCGATCCGGACATCTTGGCACCCGTTGCGGAAGATGAGGATCCAGAACGGCGAGTCGCGGAAGACGATTCCGTCGACGCGCACGTGCGCGCAGCCGCGGCACATGAGCGCCGTCACGTCGCGGAGCGCCGACCGGTCCTCGGCGGAGAGCGTGCGCAGGTAACGTCCGTCCGAGCTGACGCGGCGGATGCGCGAGGAGTCAAGGATGCCCCTTCCCGTGACGGTCACGTTCGTGACGTTCTCCATGAGGATCGCGCCGTACACGGTCGCCCCCGCATCCAGGCAGACGGTCTGTCCGTTCGTCGGGCAGATGAGCCCCGCCTCGTGCTCGCCCGGGCCGAAGTAGATCTCGCCCGGCACGTGCCGATAGCGGAACGGCGGGTTGGCGAACACGTGCAGCTGGGGACGTCCCTCGCCGAACTCGACCACGAACTGCTCGGGGGCCGTAATGTCAAACACGATCCGCCGTCCATCGACGCGACCTGGCGCGCGGCTCATCGGCCGCACGCGTACAGACGCCGCGTCCACGCCCTCCGGCAGGGGAAGCTCCAGCCGGCCAGACTCCGTGACGTCGAACTGGACGAACGCATCGACCTTGCGCTGGTGGAGCGGGCGCTCATAGCCCGGCCATACCTGGTTGAGCGGATAGGCTGAGTCATACGCCAGCTCCGCCGTCAAGGGCCGACCGGCGAACCGGACATCAGGGAACGGCGACTGCGCGGAACAGGCCATTGAACACGCCCAAAAAATCGCCGACAAGCCGGCTACCACCTTGTTTCTCGTGTAGAGTAGAGACCCACGCCTCGGCGTTGCCGCCGATGCGACTTCCCCCTCATCAAACCGTACGTGCGGATTTCATTCTTGGATTGTTATGCGTATATTATACGATTTTTTCTCCTGTCAATTCCGGGTTCTCCTCCGCAGAAGCGGGCAGCGCGGTCTACGCGCGGAGATACGGTTGGGTCCACGCCACGTGCACCTTCGGATGCTGGAAGGCGGTCGCCGCGCGGACTCGTCCCGCCGCGCCGCCCGTGTACGGAACCCGCACGCACGGATAGGCCGTGGCGTTGACGGTGATGCGCCGCCGCCGGGCGTCGACGCGGAAGTCCGGCGTCTTGTCCGTGCGCGCGTGCGGGAGCGGCGCCTTGCGGAAGAACGCCATCCCGTCTCCGGTCAACACGTCCTCGATGAAGAGCGCCGGCGCCTCCACGTCGAACGTCCGTTCGCACCGCGAGAGCACGTACTCGGTCGTGAACAACAGCTCGTCGTGGGCGTCCGTGGCGTCCTGCAGGCGAACGATCGTGAGCCGGGGGTGTTCCCACTTGTAGTCGAACTCCTGCACGTCCCCGTACGCGAGGACGCTTAAGCTGGCGGCGAGAACTGCGGCGACTGCGAGTTTCATGGTTGGAGTCCTTGTCATGTTCTTCATGCCCATTTCGTGTAACCTTTCTTGAAAAC
The DNA here is from genome assembly GCA_900320225.1 of uncultured Lentisphaerota bacterium. GTDB lineage: Bacteria > Verrucomicrobiota > Kiritimatiellia > RFP12 > UBA1067 > RUG572. Next base: position 4,572 of record ONRL01000220.1, on the reverse strand, counting down.
CATCTGCCAAAGGCAACGATGTCATTATACCATACCTACTCTGGTGGAACACATGGTTAGAAGTCCCTCGCCCAAACGCACGAGACCCGCCTCTCATGTGGAAGGAATGCCAGCGACCGGCAGAGGAGCGTTTTCGCAAGTCACGTCCGTGCAATCGTCCGCGACGATCGGCGGACGCAGCTCGACGCCAGGCGCAGAGCGAATGCGGACGTTCTCGAACCGGATCCCGTCCGCATGGCGAAGATAGAATCCCGAGGCGGGAAGTACGTGGAACTTGAACATGTTCGGCGTCGGGTACGCCCTCTCGCATTCGGGAACGGGCTTGGAAAAGAGTTCGCGCGCAGCACCCGGCTTGGTGGTGATGTCGATGTTCCGCAGCGTCACGTTCCTGACGCGAAGTCCGGGAACGCCCGTGATGGAACTGGCGATCCATCCGGCGTTGACACATGTCACGTTCTCGATCAGGATATCCTCCAGGGATCCGGGGCGTCCGTCCGGGTGGAGCTCGCGGCGTTCCAGCCTGATGAAAATTGGCGTCTGGACGCACCCTGACGTCATGTCGATGTTCCAGATGCGTATGTCCGATACGCGTCCGCCGTCCGGTGCCTCCACCGAAATGCCCGCAAGGCCGGTGATCGGCGCGGTCACGCCAGGAAAACCCTTCCGCTGCGGGCCGCCGCGCAGATGATGCGCATAGAGCGGACTTTCCCTGCAGGGCACCAGGACGCAGTCATGGATGCGGCAGTTGCGGTAGCCCCCGAAGCACGTCGTTCCGAACTTGATGAAATTGCAGCACGACGCGACACGGCAGTTCCTGACCTCCACGTTCTCGACCGTAAAGCCGAAGAAGTCGTTCTTCAGGCAGATTCCGTCGTCAAGCGTATCGACCGTGCAGTTCTCGACCAGCACGTTTCTCGCCTCGATGTCGATGCCGTCGTTTTCCCAATAGGACTGCGACCAGATGTCGACGCCACGCACGACGACGTTCTCGCATTCCTTGAAATAGCATGTCCACAGCGCCGAGTTTCTCAGCCGGACGTCCTCCACCCGGATGTCCCGGCAACGGTAGAACAGGACGTCGCGCCACCGGCGAGGGTCCTTCGGCTTCTTGCGGTGCACATATCCGCGCCCGTCAATGGTCCCCTTCCCTTCGATCGCGACATTTCGCGCGCCGATCGCGCCGACAACGGCATGGAGGAGGCTGGGGCGCGAACCGGACGAATGCGTCGTGCGGTATTCCGTGGTTTCGTCATAGTCGGCCGGCATCTTGGAACGAAAGGAAACATAGTCCGAGATGTTTGTCGACGCTACGAGCGTCGCACCCTCCTCAAGCCTGAGCGTGACGCCATCCTTCAGGAACAGCCCCGCCACAAGGTAGCGGCCAGGAGGCACGACAAGCGTGCCGCCGCCGCGTGCGCTCGTCTCGTCGATGGCGCGCTGAAAGGCCTCGGACTGCAACGTACCGTCCGCCTTGGCTCCATAGTCCGCAACCGTTGCAGCCGATGCGCCGGCCACCATCAGGACCACGGCGAACCAGGTAGTAGTACGATTTCTCCAGATGACGAAAGGCATGATCAGCTCCAAAACTTCGATGGCTCGCGCAACGCGTGCGTCCTCACCGGAAGGTCATTAGGAACCCCGGCAGGGACGCATACAACCCGTCGGATTTCATCTTGAGCGCGACCACCCCGGCAACTGATCGCGAAACGGCGAACTGAACCGTGTCTGGCGGCGGCTCGGACCATGCGGCAAGCTTCGTCGGCCTGGCGAATTGGCGCGCGCCAAGCTCTATCGTCACGGACGCATCGGGCGAGAACGAGAGGTTGCCGCCGACAGGCGTGGAGATGGATGCCAGGTCCAGCGTCGCATCCGCCCCCACGAGACAGACGTTTCCTGCCGTGGCGGAAAGCGGCCGATAGGTCCCGCACACGCTCACAACGCCCGTTCCTGACAACGTGCCGGAAACCGTCAGATCTTTCACGGACACGTCGGAGGCCAGCTCAAGGGCGGCAGATGCGCCCACCGTGACCACCGTCAGATTGGTGTCGCCAAGCGCGCCGTCCGCAGACGCGACGAGCGTTCCGCCGGAGACCGTCACGCCGCCAGTGAACGACTGGTCCTCCTTTGCAAGCTTCAACGTGCCGGGCCCCGTCTTGACGAGCGCCAACGAACCTTCGAGGGAGACCCAGTCGCTTTCGTTTGTCGTCGCGGCCGCAGTCTGGACCGTCAGCACGCCGCCGCCAACCGAATCGCCTATGCTGCCAAAACCATTCAGGACGCCCACGCTGAGCGCATGTCCGTGAAGCTCCATGTTCGCGCCGGCGGCGAAGACGAGATCGTCAAGGCCGCTCCAGTCGAGATCTTCCGTAAGCGTCCCGCTTTCCGCGATGGTGGCCGCGCGCGTCGGGGTCGATCCGGCCGTTGCGTTGAAATTCGTCAATCCTCCGGAAAGGCAGATTAAGGCGTCATGCCCCGGAACGCGTCCGACAAGGTCACTTCCATCGGCCGCCACGCACGCCCAGTTGTGCGGCACGGAGATGTCGCCCGAGGCGAGGCCCGTCCACTTCGCGGCAGCCACCGCGCCCGCGCGCATGGCCACGATGTCCGCCACGCCGACACCGGCGTCGAACGTCCAGCCGGCCGTCGCGCCGGAAAGGTTCGTGACGACCTGTGCGGCAACGCCGCCGTCGCCGTTGGTCAATTCGACACGCGCGCACGGGGCCGTCCCGCCGCCGAGTGACTGGAACTCCAGCCAGGCGTTCGTGGCCACGCCTGAATCGTTCCTGCCGAACACCACATTCCGTGCCGGAACGGACGGGAATCCCGTCGCGACGCTCATCCCGCGCCCCGTCAGCGTGGCTTTGAAGCAGGCGTTCGTGAGATCATCGAGGACCAGCGCCTGCGCCATCCCGTTCGTCAGGACGACCGACGCGGCGGCAGACGGGACGTCGTGCCGGGCCATGAGCGCGCAGAGAGCATATCCGGAATCCGTCGCGTTTTCGACGAATGTCATCCGGGAGTAGTCACACGTCACCGTTCCGTCCGCATCGACCGACCTGACGAAGTCGTTCGTGGCGAGCGCGCGTTCCCAACCGTCCGTGTTCGACAACTTCAGGTACCCGGCCGCCACCCCTTCCACATAAACGCCCTCGCGCCCCTGGGTAAACTTGACGACAACCGCCTTGATGTTCGGCGTCTGGAATGCATGAAGGCCGGTAGCGACATAAAGGAGATTTCCCATTTCGTCGCGGCAGGCATGATTGGTGTACGAGCGGCCGTACATGCCCCCGATAGACCCGAATGCGCCGCCCGTCAGATATCCCGAGAACGTCGCGTCGGCAAGTTCCTCCAGCTTCGCGCCGGGGAACGCGAGCCGCCGCGCGGAGCGGACGAACGGCGACAGCTTGGGCGAGCCGCTTGTAAATGTGCCGAACGCGAAACCCGGCTTCCCGTAGGCATACAGGCCGCCTGGCTCTTCCACGACACGTTCATACACGGCCCGCAATCCCATGACGCCATAGCTTTTTTCGGTTGGATTGTCTGTGACCGTCACTTCGCTGACATCCGCGGCATGTTCGACAAACGAATATCCAAGTCCCGCCTGAACACGCGTGTTGTAGGCCCCCACGGCTTGCGCGTAGACGCCCCCGTTTCCGTTCGTCAACTCGATGACGACGCATTTGATGAGGGACGAAACGACCTTCTGCACCTCAATCGTTATTTTCCGGACAGATCCATCACCGTCCCTCTCGACCGTCTTGTTGTAGGCGCCGTCACGCACATATCGGTTGTCCGGGAGGGCGACGTCCCGCCCGCACATGACTCCCGAGAAAATGCAGTCGGCAATGTCGTCCAGCGTCAACGTCGCCTCGCCAGGCCTGTTGGCGAACATCAGGGCGGGTGCGCCGGTCGGAACGGTCTTGTACGCGTGAAACGCCGTCAGCGCATATCCGTTTTCGGTGGGCGACGACGCGATCGTCGTCACCTTGCCGGACACGATGATCTTCCCGGATCCGTTGACCGTGACGAAATCATGGTCGACGGAAACAGTATCATCTGTTGGAAGATACCGTGCGCTGAGCGCCTCCACGTATGTTCCAAGATCGCCCTCCGTCAACTTGAACACAACCGCCTTCACGGAGCCCGAATGAATCTTCTGGACACTCGCCACGATGAACTGGATGTCGCCGCTGGAATCCCGATAGACATGCTTCGCATACGACGATCCGTATCCTTTGGAAATGTACGGCCCCGTCATATATCCGAGGAATTCGGCATCTTCAAGTTTCGCAAGCGTCACGCCAGGGAAGGCAAGCGTCCTGTTCGTCGTCACGAACGGCGAATTCGTCGGGTTGCCGTAGGAGTACGTTCCAAACGAGCATCCCGGCGCTTCGTACACGCCATGGAGCGGCACCGATGTCGCCTGCGCCCCACATGCCAGCGCGCCTGCCAGGACAAGGACGGGCAATCTCTTGTAGAGTAGAGACCCACGCCTCGGCGTTGCCGCCGATGCGACTTCCCCCTCATCAAACCGTACGTGCGGATTTCCCGCATACGGCTTTCCATTGAGTG
>ONRL01000175.1 GCA_900320225.1 uncultured Lentisphaerota bacterium | reverse complement strand
CTGCTGGCGAAGACCGTCGTCGCGGACGGCTGTCTCTACGTGACGGTCTCCTCCGGCGGCACGGCGATCATCATCCGCTGAGGTCCTTTTCGTGATGCAGGCCAAAGGCGACACTGCAATCGGTTGCGTACTGGCATTCCTGCGCCGGCAGGCGTTTGGCATTGCCGTGCTCGCGTGCGCGGCGACGGCGTTCGCGATTCCGTCCGCATTCAAGGAATGGGGCGGCGTGAAGCTGATGTCGCTCGTGGTGCCGGCGATCCAGATCATCATGTTCGCGATGGGCACCACGCTTTCCGCCGCCGACTTCCTGCGCGTCGGGAAGCGTCCGTGGGCGGTCGCGGTGGGCGTGTTCCTGCAGTTCCTCGTGATGCCGTTCATGGGCTTCCTGCTCGCGAAGAGCTTCGGGTTCTCGGGCGAGCTGGCGGCCGGATGCGTGCTCGTCGGCTCCGTGGCGGGCGGCACGGCGTCGAACGTGATCGCGTTCCTCGCGAAGGCCGACGTGGCGCTGTCGGTGACGATGACGTGCTGCTCCACGCTGCTCTCGCCGTTCGTCACGCCGTTCGCGATGAAGGTGCTCGCGGGCTGCTTCGTGGAGATCGACGCCGTGGCGATGATGGTGGAGATCCTGAAGGTCGTGATCGTGCCCATTACGGCGGGCGGAATCGTCCACGCGCTCCTCAAGAAACAGTTCGACGCGCACAAGGCCGTGTGCGACCGCATCCTCTCGCTCATCTCCATGACCGGCATCTGCTTCACCATCCTCGCGCTGACAGCGCCGAGCCGCGACACCTTCGCCTCCGCCGGCGTCGCGATCGTGGCGGCCGCGGTCATCCACAACACCGTGGGCTACCTGAGCGGCTACTGGCTGACGCGCCTCGTGGGACTCTTCACGCGCCTCGGCGAGGCGGAGGCGCGCACGGTGGCGATCGAGGTGGGGATGCAGAACGGCGGGATGGCCGGGGCGCTTTCGGTGAAGGTCCTGAACAGCGCCGTGGCGGCTCTCCCGGCGAACATCTTCTCGATCTGGATGAACTTTTCGGGCTCCGTCCTCGCCAGCTGGTGGGGACGCACGGCGGCTGGGAGGAAAAAGACGGAGGATCGGTAGGGACGACATGGGGAAAGGAGCATTCGCACGCCTTGCCGCCGTCCTTGCGGCTGTCGGCGCGTTTATCGGTGCGCGCGCCGGTGGCGAATGCGTTGTCCTTCAGGGCGACACGACGTTTTCGGTCGCGTCCGGGACCGAGGAGATTTCCGGCGTCGTCTCCGGCATGGGCGGCCTGACGAAGGCCGGCGCGGGCACGCTCATGCTCTCCAATCTGCGCAACACGTACGCGGGGCCCACGACCGTCTCGGCCGGCAACCTTTACTTCTCCTCAATCGCCAACGTGGGCGAGGCGTCCTCGCTCGGATGCCCGCTGACCGCCAACCAGGCGGCGCTGACGTTGAACGGCAGCGGCACCGCGCGGCTCGCCGGCATAGGGGAGCAGACGACGGACCGTCCGATCGTCCAAGGCAGCAAGGCGACGTTCTACGTGAACGGCGGCGCGACGCTCACGACGACCGGCCCGTGGACGGGGCGCTTCTACGTCCGCGGCTCCGGGACGGTCCGCGTGGCGACACGCCTGACGGACGGCGCGATTTCCAGCTGTTCCCGGACGGACAAGGGCGTGGCGGAACTGCTCTGCCCCACGAACTCCTTCACATGCGCCGTGACGGCGAGCGACGGCACGTTCCGCGTGCCGAGGCTCGCAAACGCCGGCGAACCGTCGTCCCTCGGCGCGGGCACGCAGATCACGCTCGGCCAGCGCGAGTACAAGAACATCGGCTGCATCAGCTACTACGGCGCGACGGACGCGCACTGCGACCGCGCCATCACGGTCTGCGGCTACACGAACAGCACGCTGGCGGCGAACCACTACGGCGGGCGTCTCCGCAACGAGACGGCGGGCACGTGCGTGACGTATTCAGGAGCGATGACGGTAGACTGCCGCGCCGAGTATCCGCGCGCGATGTCGGCGCTCTTCCTCGACGGCGCGGGCGACGGCTGCTTGGCGACGAGCCTTCCGGACAGGATGGTCCTCTACAAGGAGGGAAGCGGCACCTGGACGCTCGCGTGCGCGAACGCGATCACCGGCGGCGTGAACGTGCTGGAAGGGCGTCTGGCGGCGGACGGCTCGCTCCCCTGCGACTGCGTGGTCACGAACGGCGCGGCTGTCGGCGGCACGGGCACGGTGGCGCGCCTGGCGCTCGCGGCGGGCGCGCGTCTCTCGTTTGCGGCCACGAACGCACCGCTCGCGGTGGGGACGCTCGCGTGCGGCGGGGCGGTGACGGCGGACGTCTCGTGCGCGGTCGCGCCCGGCGCGTACACGCTGATGACGTGGACGGGCGGCACCGCGCCGACGGTCGTGCCGGGCAGTTTGCCGCGGCGGTCGTCGCTGTCGGTCGCAGGGAACGCGCTGCGCCTCGTCGTCACGGAGGGGACTACGTACACGCTGAGCGCGGTGGACGAGATCAGGACTTCGTCGTTCAACTCCATCGGCCACTGGGTGCTCGCGTCCGACGGCGTGACGCCGGCCACGTCCGCGCCGTGCGCGGGCAACGACTACGTCCTCCCGCGCATGATGCGGTCGCCCGAGACCGTGTCCGCGAACAACATCACGTTCGGCGGCGACACGCTTACGCTCGCGGACAACGGCAACCTGATGTGGAAGATGAAGACTGGCCAGTCGCTGACGGTGCCCGACCTGCGCGTGACCGGCAACGCGATCCTCAATAACGGACTCGACAGGTCGGTCGCGCGCCTGCGCGGGCACGTCTCGATCGCGGACAGCAAGACGCTCCGCGTGAACGCGGGCGAACCCAACTCGCGCGCCTACGTGGTGGAGGCCGGCATTGCGGGCGGAGCGACAACCGTCCTCAAGGCGGAGACGTTCCTCACGAACACGGTCGTGAGCACGTACAAGTACGTGTCGTACCAAGGCGACAACCGGGGGTTCCTCGGACGGCACCTGGTAAGCGGCAGCGGGCAGTTCTACGTGGCGTCGCAGGCGAACCTCGGGACGCCGCCCGCGACGCTCCGGGCCGACTACCTCACGTTCGAGGGCTCGACCTGGTGCATCACCAACAACCTCAAGCTGGCCTCGACGAACTGCGGCATTACGGTCAAGAGCTACGTGCCGCGTGCGGACGCCGTGGGCGTGGACAGGTCGCTCGGAATGGGCATTTCCGTGAGCGCGTCGCGCACGGCGACGCTGGCGTATCCGTTCTTCGGCACGGGGACTGTGGTGAAGTCCGGAGACGGCGAGCTTCGCCTGACGGACACTTTCGCCGGGTTCGGCGGCATGGTGCGGCTCGCGAAGGGCGCGCTCACGTTCGGTCCGCGTCCGGCACGCCTGAAGACGCTCGACTGCGTCGGCGGGACGCTGCTCCTCGACATGTCGGCGGCCACGCCCGGCGAGCCGCGCCTGACGGTGACGGAGACGCTCCTTGCGACGAACGGCGCGCGCATCGGCGTGGGCGTCGCCCGCACCGCCGTCGCCGCGCAGACCGCGCTTCCGCTCGTGCGCGCGCCGGGGACGACGCTCTCGACGATGCTGCGGGACAACAGGTTCGCGCTCCAGGAGACGGGCGGCGTGAAGGGGACGCTTGCCGTGACGGCGGGGACGGACGGCACGGAGACGCTTTTCTTCACGGCCACGAACGCGGTGACGGAGGCGAACAAGCTGCCGCTCGTCCCGCGCGCCGACATCGTCGCGCGCGCGCAGGCCGCGGCGGCGTGTCCGCATCCACGCCTCTTCGCGGACGCGGCGGGGTTCCGCGCGCTCCGTGACGGCATCGCCACGAATGATCTCCTGCGGCTCGGCGCGGAGCACATCTACCGTCAGTCCGAGATTCTGCTCTCGGCGGCGCCGATCGTGTACAAGCTCGACGTGAGCGGGAAGCGTCTCCTGGACGTGAGCCGGAACGCGCTCTTCCGCGTCACCACGCTCGCGATGGCGTACCGTCTCTACGGGAATGAGCGGCACCTGGAGCGCGCGCTGGAGGAACTGCGAACCGTCTGCGCGTTTGAGACGTGGCATCCCTCGCATTTCCTCGACGTGGCGGAGATGTCGCTCGCCGTCGCTATCGGCTACGACTGGCTGTACGAGTACATGGACGAGGGGACGCGCGCGTGCGTGGCGCACGCGCTCCGGACGCTCGGACTCGACGCGTCGCGCGAGAACCAGAGCTGGGTCACGGTCGGCAACAACTGGGGCCAGGTGTGCCATGCAGGCATCCTCGCCGCCGCGCTGGCGCTCGCGGAGGAGGGGCCTGTGGAGACGGCCGCGTTCGTGCAGCGGTGCATTGAGCGCCTGCCCACGCCGATGGCCGTGCTCGCGCCGAACGGCAACTATCCCGAGGGGCCGGGCTACTGGAACTACGGCATGGAGTTCAACGTGGTGGCGATGGCGCTTTTGGAGGGGACGCTCGGCAGCGACTTCGGGCTTGCGTCGCTGCCGGGGTTCGAGGCGTCGGGCGCGTACATGGATCTCGTGACGGGACCGAGCAAGGCGACGTTCAACTACGCGGACGGCGGTTCGGGGCGCGGCACGACGTTTGCCACGTGGTGGTACGCCGCGCGGTTCGAGCGGCCGGACCTGCTCGTCTACCGCGAGCTGGACATGTACCTCTCGTACGCGGCCGCCGCGCAGAACGGGAAGGGGACCAACCGGTTCTTCCCGTTGTCGCTCTTCTGGGTGCGGAGGCCGCCGCAGGGCCTGTCCCCGTCGGCACCGCTCGTGTGGGACTCGCAGGGCGTCGTGCCGATCGCGATCCAGCGGTCGAGCTGGAACGACGACGCGGCACTCTTCGTGGGGTTGAAGGGCGGATCGCCGTCGGGCAACCACGGGCACATGGACGGCGGGTCGTTCATCCTCGACGCGCACCGGATGCGCTGGGCGGTCGATCTCGGCTCGGAGAGCTATTCCCCGATCGAGGCGAACCCGGCGATCGGCAATGCGCTCTGGACGATGTCGCAGGACTCGAAGCGCTGGTGGATCTACCGCCTCAACACGTGGAGCCACAACGTGCCGATGATCGACGGGTGCCAGCAGTGGGTGAAGGGGAGCGGAACCGTGACGGGCGTGACGACGAACGGGTCGGGGGTGTGCGTGACGATGGACCTCTCCACGCTCTACACGAACGCGACCTCCGTCACGCGCTCCGGCACGATGGCGCTCGACGGCCGCCGCTATCTGCTGCGCGACGTGCTGCGCGGCGTGCGGCGGAACGGACAGGTGCGCTGGTCGATGATCACGAAGGCGACGCCCGAGATCGATGGACCGCGCGTGATCTTGCGACAGAACGGCAAGAGCCTGCGCCTGGAGCAGTGCGGCGCGCAGACGGGCGCGTGGCAGGCGCAGCCGGCGGCGGGGCCGAACAGCTGGGACAGCCCCAACACCGGCTGCACGCAACTGTACTTCACGGTCACGGTACCGGCCTCGGGCACGGTGGACATGGCGGTGCGCTTCATCACGACCGACGCGACGCTCATCCTCTTCCGCTAGCGAAAAAACTCAAAATCTGCGCTTGCAACAGGCGGGAGGATTCGGTATACTATTCGCCGTTTTCCACCACGGGGATATAGCTCAGTTGGTAGAGCGTCTCAATGGCATTGAGAAGGTCAGGGGTTCGACTCCCCTTATCTCCACCATCCCGCGTTCCATTGATATGGAAAAAACTCAAGATATGTCCGCACGGCTCGGCCGGCGGGACTGGTTGAAGGGATGTGCCGCCGGCGCGCTGTGCCTCGGCGGCCGTGTTTCGTTCGCGCGTCATGATCTAGGCAACTATTCCGTGGTGCTGCTCGGCGATACGCACTACGACACGCATCCCGCCTCCGTCTACCATTCACACTACGACAACGACCGAAAGGCCGAATGGCTCTGGCGCGTGCAGCGCGCCGAGTTCATGCGCAACGGCGACATGTGGGCAGAGCGGTGTCCGCGCCTCCTGAAGGCCTCCGCCGCCTGCCTGCCTTCCGATGCCCGCTTCGTGCTCCAGCTCGGTGACCTCGTGCAGGGCGACTGCGACGACCAGCCCACGCACAAGCGGATGCTCGACGACGCGATGCAGCTCATGAAGCGCGCCTATTCGGGCAACCTGCCGTTCGTGGTGGTGGAGGGCAACCACGACATCCGCGGCGACGGCGCGCGCGAGGCGTACCACGCGTGGTCGAACGCCACGATGGGGCGCGAACTCGGCCAGGCCGTCGCGTCCACCACGTTTTCCTTCCGCCAGGGGCCGGATGCCTGGGTGGTGGTGGACTTCAACTGCCCCGATCCCGACCTCATCAACCGTCTCGTGGACGAGACGCAGGGCGCGCGGCACCTGTTCCTCGTCTCGCACGGGCCGCTTCTCTTCAGCGACACGAACGGCTTCCGCTGGAGCCTCCTCGGCGCGGCCAAGTACGACGAGGCCCGTCGCGCGCTGATCGCGAAGCTCATGCGCCGCCGCGCGATCATCCTCGCGGGCCACACGCACATGATCGACTTCAAGCGCGTCCGGTCGTCGGAGGGCGAGCTCACGCAGTTCATCACGAGCGCCGTGTGGACGAACGAGGAGATGGCGTTCTCAAAGCCGCGCTACACCGACCCGAAGGGCTACGGCGCGCTGAACGGTCCGAAGCTCACGGATGCGAAGGCGCGCGACGATTTTCGCGCCTGCCTCGGGGAGGTGTCGAAGGATCTCGTTGGATACTGGTTCGCCGTCGCGGCGGGGCACGCCACGCTGTCTCCTTCTTCCCCGGCGACGCGCGCGCACCGAGCCAGATGTTCGAGCTGGCCAGCGGGAGGGCGTGACGTGAAGCGTCTAGCAGTCGCTTTCGCGCTCCTCGCGGCGGCGGTGCACGGTGCGCCCGTGGGCGCGAACGAGATCGCGATTTCCTCGCCGTCCGGCGGCGTGGCGCGCGTGAACCTCTTCGGCGGCGTGGTGACGAGTTGGGTGCCCGCAGGCGGCACGGAGGTGTTCGCGATGGCGAAGCCCTACGTCGCGTGCACGCGCGGCGAGCAGATTCACGGCGGCTTGCCCATCTGCTGGCCGTGGTTTGTATTCGAGGGGCCTGACGCGCTACTTCGACTGGAAGGTGAAGACGCGCAGCGCCGATGCGCTGACCCTTGCGCTCGACGATTCGCCGACCACGCGCGCGTTCTGGCCGCACGCGTTTCACCTTGAGCTGACCTATTCATTCGTGGGAAACGCGCTGTGCGCGGAATTCCGCGCCACGAACACGGGATCCGAGCCCTACGCCTGCACGGAGGGCTTCCATCCGTATTTCCGCGTGGGCGAACTCGACGCCTGCACCGTGACGGGTTCGGACGGGACGAAATACTTCTGGAAAGGCGAGATCGAGAAGGGCGACCAGCGCCGCTGGACGGGCGATTTCCCCTGTCGTCTGCTGGGTCTCGGCAAGCCGGGGTACGTGTTTGAGGAGGGGCCGCGTCGCCATCTGCTGAAGGATCCCGTGTTCGGACGCACGCTCGACGTCACCTACGAGAACAACATCAAGTTCGTGTTGTTTGGCTGGACGCCCGACTTCTCCGCACTCGGCGGGTCGGACGATCCCGCCTTCGGACGCCACTTCGTGTGCCTCGAAGGGGGCACGCTCTACCGCGACCGCGCCTACTTGCTGCGCCCCGGTGAAACGCACCGCCTGGCGGTCAACATCGCTGCGCGCTGACGCTCGTATTCGCGGAGGCCGGCGTTGCGGAGCTTGCAGGCCGGGCACTTGCCGCAACCCGAGCCGGGAATGCCGTTGTAGCAGGTGAGCGTTTCGTTCTTCACGACATCGAGGATGCCGAGTTTGTCGGCGAGCGCCCATTCCTCTGCCTTCGTCTTGTTCATGAAGGGCGTGACGATCTTGAAGGGCCATTCCATCGCGAGGCGCATCATGCGCTGCTGCGCGCGGATGAAGGTCGCGCGGCAGTCGGGATAGCCGGAATAGTCGGCCTGCGACACGCCGGTGTAGATCTCCCGCGCGCCGAGCGACTTGGCCCACACGCCGGCGGAGAGGAGGAAGAAGGCGTTGCGTCCCTCGACGACGGTGGTGGGGCAGGACGAGCCCTTGTGCCGGGCGATGGGGATGTCGTCGTCCATGAGCGCGTTGCGCGTGAGGTGCCGGTAGAAGTCGAGGCGCACGACCTTGTGCCGGGCGATGCCGAAGCGGCGCGCGAGGGCCTTCGCGTACTTCGTCTCGAGGGCGTGGCGTTGGCCGTAGTTGAAGGTGATGGCGGCCACGCGTCCGGCACCGTGGCGCCGGATGGCGAGCGCGAGGCAGGTCGCGCTGTCCTGTCCGCCGCTCAGCACGACGACGGCCTGGATAGATTCTTTTTTCATGCGGCGAGAAGTATAACACAATTCCCCCCGCGCGGGGAATGTGGTATACTACCGCCATGGAAAAAAAAGCCTTCTTGGTTCTTGCGTGCGGGGCCCTGCTCACGGCGGGCGCCGGTGACCTTCCGCTGGCCGTGCGCGGCGCGCCGGCGGCGTACACGATCGTGGTGCCGGCGGACGCGTCGCCGTCGCAGAGGTACGCGGCGGAGGAGCTCCGCGACTACGCGGAGAAGATGACCGGCGTGAAGCTGCCGATCGCGACGGACGCCGCGCCGCTGCCGGCGAAGGCGATCTTGATCGGCGAGACGAAGTACTCAAGAGGGCTGATTTCGGACGCGCAGGAGCGCGTCCCTCCCCTTGGAACGGACGGGTTTCGCTTGGTGGCGCGTCCGCCGCATCTGCTGGTGATCGGTTCCGCCCGACCGCGGTGCGCTGTATGGCGTCTACGAGCTGCTCGAGCGCTTTGGCGGCTGCCGCTGGTATGCGTCGTGGTGCGAGAAGGTGCCGCGCCTCGACCGCTTCGCCGTGCCCGACACGCTCGACGACATGCAGGTGCCGGCCTTCGCGATGCGCGAACCGTTCTGGTGGGACGTGCTCCAGAACGGCGCGTTCGCGGCGCGTCTGCGCGTGAACAGCCGCTCGTGGCGTTCGAACGAGGCGAAGTACGGCGGTACGCCGTTCCGCTTCGGCGGCGGACTCGGCAGCTGCCACACGTTCAACGCGCTCCTGCCGCCGGAGAAGTACTTCGACGCGCATCCCGAATACTTCAGCATGGTGAAGGGCAAGCGCATGAACGGCAGAACGCAGCTCTGCCTCACGAACCCCGACGTCCTGCGCATCGTCACCTCGAACGTCCTCGCGCGCATTCGCCGCGATCCCGGCGCGAAGTTCTACGGCGTGAGCCAGAACGACTGGTACAACTACTGCGAGTGCCCCGCCTGCAAGGCAATCGACGACGAGGAGGAGAGCCATGCGGGCACGATGGTCCGCTTCGTGAACGCCGTCGCGGAGGCAGTGGAAAAGGAATTCCCCGATGCGCTCATCGAGACGCTCGCCTACCAGTACACGCGCAAGCCGCCGAAGAAGACGCGCCTGCGGCACAACGTGATCCCCTGCCTCTGCACGATCGAGTGCGACTTCGCGCAGCCGATCGACGTGAGCCCGTACAAGCAGAACATCTCCTTCCGCGACGACATCCGCGGCTGGGCGAAGCAGACGGATCTGCTCTACGTGTGGGACTACACGACGGATTTCCGTCACTACACGATGCCGTTCCCGAACGTGTACGCGTTGCAGGGCAACGTGAAGTTCCTCCACGCGAACGGCGTGAAGTGCCTCTTCGAGCAGGGCGCCTACCAGGGACGGCACGCAGACTTCGCGGAACTGAAGGCCTGGCTGCTCGCCAAGTGGATGTGGAACCCGGACCTGCCGATGGAGGAGCTTCTCGACGACTTCTTCGTGGGTTACTACGGCAAGGCCGCGCCGTTCGTGCGCCGCTACTTCGAGGCGATCCACCGTCTGCAGCTGATGTACTCGGCGTCCGCCACGCGGCCGCTGCGCATCTTCGACGACATCACGCTGCCGTCGCTTCCCGACGCCGTGCTCGACATGGCGTCCGACTGCTGGCAGCAGGCGATCGACGCCGTGCAGGACGATCCAGTCGCCTCCTACAACGTGCGCATGGGGGCGTTTGCGGTGGACTACATGCGCCTTGAGCGCATGCGCCGGAAGGGGGACAAGGTTCTGTGTCTCGCGCGGAAGTCAATTGCCGCCCAGGAACTCGTGAAGATGCAGGCGCTCGCGAAATCCCTGCTGGACCGCATGGCCGAGGCGAAGGACATCCGGCTCTCCGAGGGCGGCAACATCCACGAGCAGCGTAAACGCGAGTGGCAGGAACTGGTGGCGCGCAAGCCGCGTCCGATCTCGCCGACGTCGTCCGGCGAGGTGGAGGAGCGCGACATCTCCATCTCGAGGAAGGGAACGTGGGGCGACTACGTGGACGACCCCAAGGCGGCGGACGGCAAGGCGATGAAGCTGTACAACTCGCATTTCGAGTGGTGCACGACGTTTCCGATGCACAAGGTGGAATTCGAGCCGGGCGCGACGTACAAGGTGCGCGTGCGCGTGCGCGTGGACAAGCTGCGCGACGGCGGCGAGGCGTTCTGGGCGGGCGTGTACGACCCCGTGGCGAAGGTCGGGCGCGGCGGCATCCAGCCGCGCACGGAGAAGACCTCGTCCGAGTACGCGTGGTACGACGTCTGCACGTGGGTGCCGAACGAGCACGAGTACTTCTGGATTGGCCCCGGGCGGTTCGGGAAGGACGGCAAGTCCTCCATCAAGGCCGTGTGGATCGACAAGATCGATTTTGCCCGCGTGGACGGCGCGGCGAAAAAGTAAAGGAGGGAGTTGGAATGAAGCAGATCATGAATGCAGCGGCGGCGGGGATCGCCGGAATGGTGGCGTGACGACGAACATCAACGTGGCGGCGGACACGACGCTCACGGACGCCGTGACGGTGTCCGACCGGTCGGCGATCGAGAAGACGGGCGCGGGCACGCTGACGTTGCCGGGCGGGCAGTTCACGCAGAACAAGACCGTCCAAATCAACGTGCGCGAGGGCGCCGTGGCGTTCACGCCGTCGCCGCAGGCGCTCGCCGCCTACCCCGAGCCGACCGAGACGATGAACAAGGCGGCGTTCTGGCTGGAGAGCCGCACGAACCTCGTGAAGGACGGCGACGACATCGTCGAATGGCGCGATGTGCGCGACGTCGATCCGGCGGCGACGAACCACTATTACGCCGTCGCGGAGCATTCGTGGTCGCCCTTGTGCCCCCAGGAGACGAACTACATGGGCAAGGCCGCGGTCTACTTCCGCGGCTACCAGTCCGGCTGCTGGATGAACTGGCAGACGCCCGCCGGCGGACAGGCGACCGTGGGCAACCTTTACAACGTGTTCATCGTGCATGGCGCGGCCAGATATTGGGGTTACGCGCTCGGACAAAGAAACGGCCAAAATCCCTATTTCCAGCCGAATGGAGTGGGCGGGGCGGATAGCGCCATCTGGATCGCCCACAACGCCGAGAACAGGCCGATGCATTCCTCGCGCACGTACCGCGACGGGATCGAAGTCGATCCGTTTACGACAGGGCAGGGAACGGGCATCCACGTGATCGAGGTAGACTGCCTGGAGATGCGTCAGTCGGCGCAGTGCTTCTACAACGACCGCGACATGTGGAAGGACGCGAACGGCTACAATCCGATGTTCGGGCCGACGAGTACGAAGCAGACAGGCGGCGGCAAGCGCGCAGGCGGCGAGTACATCTGCGAAATGCTGCTCTTCACGAACCGGCTGTCGGCGGCGGAGCGCGTGTCGGTGTCCAACTGGTTGCTCGCGAAGTGGAAGGACGTGACGCCGCCTGCGGCGCCTGCTGCTGTCGTGACGCTTGCCACGAACGCGACCGTCTGCGTAGAGGGCGGCGCGCTTGCGGCGGCAACGGCCATGGGCGACGGCACGCTCGTGAAGACGGGGGCGGGGATGCTCGTGATGCCGTCCCTCACGCAGCCCGCGCCGCGCACGGTGCACGTGCGTGTGGACGAGGGACCGCTCACGCTCGGCCAGCCGCTGCCGGTGACCTGTTCCGCCGGCGACACGGTGACCTCGGCCATCACCTACGCCGGACCGCAGTTTACGCCTCCTGCGGCGACGGCAGGCGCGGGACGGCTCGTCAAGGCGGGGAACGGCCCGCTGCTGCTGGACGGGGTGCCGGACGGCGTGACGAATCTCGTCGTCTCCGGAGGTCTGCTTACGTTGGCCGATCCCGACCGCAAGGTCGAGCTGCTGCCGGGCCCTGACCGAAACGTCGCGGCCGCGATCCCCGAATGGAACTTCGAGACGTACAACGCCACAAGCGTGAACAATAGCCAGAAGTTCTTCAACAACGGGGAATACATGGGCTGGCACGGCATCCAGCCCAGCGACGGGTATAGCCAGGTGTTTGTTTTCGACAAGTCATTCGGGTCGCCACCAAGCTGGGGGCTGAAATTAGACACGCCGGATGGCAAGAACTGTCTCGCGGTCAAGCACAATGCATCGGCCTGGTGTTCGTTCACGGTGCCTGTGACGGGCGAATACGTGCTGAGTTTCTGGGCGGCGCCCCGCAATGCCTCTTTCATCGGTCGCCATCTCGACGTGATGATCGGGCCGGACGCGGAGAATCTGACGGCTCTCACGACGCCCTTCGGCGATTTTACCGTGTTCGAGGACCAATGGTATCGGTTCACGTTCAACCCCATCACGCTTCAAGCCGGCACGACCTATCAGCTGTGGTTCAAGTCCCTGAACGTCGGCGGCGACCGGTGCACGCTCTTCGACGCGATTACCCTGAAGATTCCAGAGGAAGAGATCGGACGTTGGGCGATTCCGAACGGCGACTTCGAGCTCTGGACGACAAACTTCGTGAAATGGTTCTCGCTCGACAACACGAACCGCGTGCTAGGCTTCACGGTGGAGCAATGCACGAGCTTTGGCACGACGACAGAAGCGAAAGAGATATCCGGTGCACACTCCTGTTCCACGTTTTCCGTTGCCGGTAAGAACGACTGGACATACTACAACCGTCCGTGGTCGACGGGAGGCAAGACCCAACTCTACATGACGGGAGCGGGGGCAAAGCTCGTGACGACCTTTACTCCTCCTGCCGGGACGTGGTGCGTCCAGGCCGACATGAGCGCCTGGTGCGTAACGGCCACTTCGTCGCAGAAACCCTATGGCGTTGACGCATCCGTCACCATCGGCGGCGAGACGACCGCGCTTGGGCAGATATCTACGGGCGAACATTGCCTTAAGGCGCGCAAATGGCCGACGGCCTTCACGGCGGACGGACAGACGCCTGTGACGCTCACCCTGACGGGGGTGCTGACGAGTCCTGTCTGTGGCCACGGCATTCTCGACAACCTCGTGCTGGTGCCGGCGCGGGCGGCGGACGAGAACCTGCTGGTTGATCCGGGCATCAACGTGGCAGACAGCTGGCAAACTATGGTAACGCCCAAGCCTGACAGAGTCAGCGGATCGGGATTCGGGGATTGGGGTAGCTTCTACACGAACTATTTCGGTCTCAGCAAATTTGAAGGGGCGGGTCACTGCCGGCTCGTGAACGACGATTGCCTCTACCAGTCCGTGACGTTCCCGACGGGCGGGCTGTACCGTCTCACCGTCAACCTGAAGACGCGCGGCACGACGGGTCCGAACACGAGCAACGGACTCAATCCGATCGATGTCTATCTCGCGAAGGACGGCGTGACGAATCTCGTGGGACGGTCAGACAACGCCGCGACGACGAACTTCAACGAGTACGCGTTCCTATTCACGCTACCGCCGGAAGGGGGCACGTACGACATGGGCTTCCGCGGCACGAGCGTGTGGGGCGGCGATGAGGCGGCAAAGGTCGACCGCACGACGCTCGTCGACGCGGCGTGGCTCTGCCGCGTGGAGGCGGAGCGTCCGATCGACCTGCCCGAGCACCTAAACATCGAGGTGGCGGACGGCGCGCGCCTGCACCTCGACTTCGCCGGCACGAACGTGGTCAACTCGCTCCGCATCGCGGGGAAGTCCTACGTGGGCGAGGTGTCGCTGGCGACCCGTCCGGAGCTCTATCCGGTCCTCTCCGGCCCCGGCACGCTCAGGATCACGCCCAAGGGTTCCGTGATTCTTTTCCGCTGATCAGCAGGAGGCGTGAGGTTGTGAACAGGCGCTTTGTCTTATGTCTGGTGACCGGTATGGCCATCGTGAGTGTGCAGGCCGCAAGCCTGGAAATCTGTAGGCTTCGCTGCGAGGATTCCGAGAACCCAGTTGGCGTGGCGTGCGCGCAACCTCGCCTCACATGGTCCTTGCGCGGCGACGAGCCGGCCGCGCGTCCGATGTCCGCGGAGGTGCGCCTCGCTGCTGGCGGCACAGACCTGGGGGCTGTCCCCACGCGAAAATCAAGCGACCTGTTTTCTTATACGTGCCCCGCGCTGGAAAGCGGGGTCGAGTACCGGTGGCAGGTGCGCCTCGCGAACGCCGACGGTTCCGCTGCCACTTCATGGAGCGCGCCCGCGCGGTTCGTCGTGGCGCTGCAGGACGATCCCCAGTGGGAAGGCGCGCACTGGATCGGCGAACGCGAGCAGAGCTGCCCGGACTGGACCGACTACGACTACCAGGTGAAGTTCGAGAAGGTGAAGGAGGCGTTCGGCGTGTTCTTCCGGGCGCATTCGCCGACGTGCGGCTACATGTGGCAGGTGAACTTCGTCCTCGGATCGCCCAAGCTGCGTCCGCACGTGTTCGTCAAGGGCCATGCCGTGATCCTCCCGGCCGTGGAGCTCACCCCGTTCTTCCCCAACGGCATCGACCCGGAACGGCCGCACACGCTGAAGATCTCGCTGCGCGGCACGCGCATCCGCACGTTCCTCGACGGCGTGCAGGTGGACGACCGGAGCGACGCCACGTACGCCGACGGCACGATCGGCGTGCGCACGAGCGTCCGCGAATCCGCGCGCGTGGAGGAGGTGTCCGTGACGGCGGACGGGAAGTCGCTCCTCTTCGACAGGTTCAAGGGACACGTCATGCCCGCGTTCCGCAACCCCAAACTTGAGGGCAACCGCCTCGCGGTGGACAACAAGACGTACCTCCACCGCCAGACGATCCCGAAGAACTGCCCGCGCCTGCGGAAGACCTTCTCCCTCGCCGACAAGCCCGTCATCTCCGCCGTGGCGTCGGCCTGCGGACTCGGCTTTTACGAACTATGGATCAACGGCGCGAAGGCCGACCCGCGCCGCGTGCTTGCGCCCGCCATGGCGTCGCCCGACCGCGCGGCGCTGTTCGACACGTACGACGTCACGCCGTTGCTCAAGCGCGGCGCGGACAACACGGTCGGCTTCTGGCTCGCGGCCGGCTACTCGGACGACTTCTCGCGCTACGGCTGGCACTGGCTGGGTCCCAAGTGCGCGATCCTCGACCTGAAAGTGCGTTATGCCGACGGCACGTCACAGACCGTCGTGACGGACGACACGTGGAGCTGGACCGACGCCAGCCCGATCCTGAGCGCCAGCATCTACCACGGGGAGACGTACGACGCCTCGAAGGAAGATCCGTCGTGGTGCCTGCCGTCTGGGGTGACGGAAGGTTGGCATCCGGCGATACTTGCGGACGCCGCCGCCCCGGCGCGGCGTCTCGCGAACGACGCGCCGCCGGTGCGGATGCTCGATCCGCGCCGTCCCGTGAAGATCGTCGAGACCGCGCCCGGCGTGTTCACGGCGGACTTCGGGCAGAACCGCGCCGGGTTCGTGCAGGTGCGCGTGCGCGGTCCGAAGGGAACGCGCATCTCGCTCCACACGAGCGAACTGCTGGGCGACGACGGCAAGATCGACCCCTGGACGAACCGCGAGGCGAAGTCGCGCGACGAGTTCATCCTCGCCGGCACCGGCGCGCCCGAGACGTACACGCCGCGCTTCACCTACCACGGTTTCCGCTACGTGGAGATCGCGGGATGGCCGGGACGCCCCACGGCCGACGACCTGACCGCGTGGGCCGTCCATGCGGACGTGGAGCCGGTCGGCTCGTTCCGCTGTTCCGACGACGGGCTCAACTGGCTGGCCGACGCGGCGACGTGGTCGATGTTTTCCAACTTCGTGGGCTACCCCACCGACTGCTGCATGCGGAACGAGCGCACGCCCTGCCAGATGGACTCGCAGGCGTACGAGGACGCCGCTCTCCAGTTCTTCGACATGGTGCGGTACTACACCAAGTGGCTGGACGACATCCGCGGCGGACGCGGGAACCCGGACTGGACGGGCGACTCCGTGACGCTTCCCGCGCGCCTCTGGTCGGCCACGGGCGACGCGCGCGTCTACGCCGCGCGCTACGATGACATGAAGGGACAAGTGGACGCACTCGTCAAGAAGGCACCTGACCTCATCTTCAAGACGGGCTTCGGCGACTGGTGCGCGCCAAACGACGGGACGTGGAAGGGCTATTTCAACGACGTGGAGATCGTGAACTCGTCGATTTTCTGCGAAATGGTACGGATCGTCGCGGAGGCGGCGAAGGTTCTCGGAAAGGACGACGACGCGTCCACGTACGCCGCGCTCCACGCGCGCGCGAGGGACGCCTTCCACAAGCAGTTCTACCATCCCGACACGTACACGTACGGCGACGGATCGCAGACGACCGCCGTGTTGCCGCTCGCGTTCGGGATCGTTCCGGCGGAATGCCGCGCGGCCGTCATTGACCAGTTGCTGCGCACGATTCGCGAAAAAGACAACTGCCACGTGAACACGGGCATCTACTCCCGGATTCGGATTCATGCGCGCCAAAGGCGCCACCACGCTGTGGGAGCAGTGGACGTACAAGGGCGGCATGAACTCGCACAACCACGCGATGTTCTCCGGCGCGGCCCACACGCTGATGACGCGCCTCGGCGGCATCCGGCCGGCGGCGCCAGGCTTCGCCAAGATCGAGATTCGCCCGACCTTCCCGAACGCTCTCGACTGGGTGGAGGCATCGCGCGAGACGCCGCGCGGACGCGTGTCCGTCGCATGGCGACGCACGAACGGAAGCATCGCGCTCGACGTCACAGTGCCGCCGTTTACCCCGGCGGTTCTGCGCCTGCCCGGACAGTCCGACCGCCCGCTCGCCGCCGGCTGTCAGCGTATGACATTCTCGTCCAAGCAGCTTGAGAAAGGCATTTAAACATAAAAGAAAGGTACATGAACATGCAGTTTTCACGTAGAGAGTTCGTCGGTGGCGGAATGATGGCCGCCGTGGGTGCAACCATGCCGGGATGTTTCTCGACGTCGCAGACCGGGGGCGCGTCGGCGCCCGTGCCGATCCTGCGGCCGGCCGGTTTCCGCAAGCCGGGCGACAAGATCCGCATGGCGTTCATCGGCAGCGGCGGGCGCGGCGGGGCGAACCTCGGCGAGTTCCTCAATCTGGGCGAGGAGATCGTGGCGCTCTGCGACGTGGACCGCAAACGTCTCGACGGCGCCGCCCAGCGGGTGTCCAAGGCCTACCCGAAGGTGCGCACCTACCAGGACTGGCGCGACTTGCTCGAACGCGAGAAGAGCCTCGACGCCGTGGTCGTCTCCACGCCTGACCACATGCACGCCGCCTGCGCCATCGCGGCGATGGAGCGCGGCTGCCACGTCTACGTGGAGAAACCCCTCGTGCGCACGTGGTGGGAGGCGGAGCGCTTCCGCGAGGTGGCGAAGAAGTGCGGCGTCGTCACGCAGATGGGCAACAACGGCAACGGCACGGACGGCCAGCGCCGCAACATCGAGATTCTCCAGAGCGGCGTCCTCGGCGAGGTGCGCGAGATCCACGTCACGACGGACCGCCCGATCTGGCCGCAGGGGCTCAACCGTCCGGCAGGTGCCGACACGGTGCCCGACACGCTTGACTGGAATCTCTGGCTCGGCGTCGCGCCGAAGCGTCCGTTCAAGGCGAACGTCTACCATGCGTTCAAGTGGCGCGGCTGGTTCGACTTCGGCACGGGCGCGATGGGCGACATCGCCTGCCACGCGATGAGCTTCTTCTGGCGCGGGCTCGACCTGCGCGACGTCGTGAGCGTGGAGACGGTGAAGACCACGGAAACGTTCGCCGAGACGTACCCGAAGGCAACCACCGTGAAGGTGACGGTGACGAGCGGACGCCAGTCGAAGCCCGTGGACATCTACTGGTACGACGGCAAGACATGTCCGCCGCCCGAGACCTGCCGCCGCCTCACGAACGGCAAGCTCGAAAAGTTCGGCGGCACGCTCATCGCCGGCACGGAGGGCACGTACTGGGGCGGACAGGTGATGATGAAGGGCGAGGGCAAGTTCACGCGCCACCAGGACCATCCCGCGACGAAGGACATCCCCGTGTCGCTTCCGCGCGTGAAGAACCACCACTGGGAGTTCGCCGAAGCCGTGCGCGGCGGGGCGCGTCCGTTCTCGGACTGGGACCACTCGGTGCCGCTCACGGAGATGGTGCTCCTCGGCTGCATCTCGCAGCGCGTGAAGGGCCGTCTCGACTGGGACGCGAAGGCGAACCGTTTCCGCAACTCGGACGAGGCCAACGCGCTTCTGACGCCGTACGTGCGTCCGACTTGGGCGATTGGCTGAGGATGCGTCGTCATGGGTACGTTCCAGATTGAGGGCCGGAAGCCCGTCGGCGGCGTCCACCGCGTGCCGGGCAACAAGAACGCGGCGTTGCCGATGATCGCGGCCGCGCTCCTCTCCGAGGAGCCGGTCACACTCGAGAACGTGCCCGACATCGCCGACGTGCGCCTCATGTTCGAGTTCGCCGCGTGCTTTGGCGCGAAGGTGGCGCGCGATCTCAAGGCGCGCACGGTTACGATCACGGCGAAGCGCCTGAAGAACGTGCGCCTCGACCCCGTGCGGGCGCGGAAAATCCGCACGTCCATCCTGTTTGCGGGCCCGCTGCTCGCGCGCACGGGGTCCGTGAGTCTGCCGCCGCCGGGCGGCGACGGCATCGGGCACCGTCGGCTCGACACGCACTTCGAGGGTTTCGAGGCCCTCGGGGCGGAGGTGAAGTGCGGGCGCGTGATCCTCTCCGTGAAGGCGCCCAAGACCGGTCTCGTCGGTACGCGCATCCTCCTCGACGAGGCGAGCGTGACGGCCACGGAGAACATCCTCATGGCGGCCGTGCTCGCGCGCGGCGTCACCGAAATCTACAACGCCGCGTGCGAGCCGCACGTGCAGGACCTTTGCGCGATGCTCAACGCGATGGGTGCGCGCATCGCGGGCGCGGGCACGAACCTCCTGCGCATTGAGGGCGTGGAGCGCCTGCACGGTTGCCGGGCGCGCGTGGGGTGCGACCTCATCGAGGCGGTGAGCTACCTCGTGGCGGCCGTCATCACGGGGGGCGAGCTGACGCTCGAGAACGTGGACATCGCGTCGTTCCGCGTGCTCTCGAAGCCCCTGCGCCGCTTCGGCGTGCGCTGGAGCGAGGACGCGGCGAAGGGGACCGTGCACGTGCCCGTCCACCGCCACCTGAAGATGTGTTACGACCTCGGCGACGCGATTCCGTCCGTCGCGGACGGCCCATGGCCGATGTTCCCGAGCGATCTCGTGTCGATCCTCATCGTGCTCGCCACGCAGACGCGCGGGACGTGCCTCTTCTTCGAGAAGATGTTCGAGAGCCGGCTCTACTTCGTGGACCATCTCATCGGCATGGGCGCGAAGATCGTGCAGTGCGACCCGCACCGCGTGGTGGTGACGGGCCCCACGCAGCTCGTCGGCTCGAAGGTCACGTCGCCGGACATCCGCGCCGGCATCGCGCTCATCCTCGCCGCGCTCTGCGCGAAGGGGCGCACGACGATCCTCAACGCGGAGTCCGTGGACCGCGGCTACGAGTCCGTGGAGAAGGAACTCGCCGCGCTCGGCGCGGACATCAGGCGCCTGCCTTGAAGCAGCAAGACATGAAAAGAGGTGAACCATGAAAAAAATTACCGTCTTGATTTGCGCAGCGACCGTGTGCGAATGCGTTGGGGTTGGTCATTTTCTTGAGTTGAGATAGTGCTCAAGTTTCTCATTGTCAGGCTCCTGTTCGTGTGGTAGAATTATGGAAAAAGAATCTTGAGATTCCTTTTTGAGGCAGAAAAGAGAATCTTGAGATTCTTTTGGAGGTGTCATGGATCAGGAAGACATAGAGCATATCTACCGCTTGTCGAAAGACAAGATCGAGGAAACGGACATGTCGTTGAAGCGATATTCCTACGACTCGATCGACTGGAAGGACAGGCTGGTCGGCTTGCGCGGCGCACGTGGCGTGGGCAAGACGACGCTGTTGCTGCAGAAGATCGCGGACAGCGGCGAGGAGCGGACTCGCTCACTCTACGTTTCGCTCGACAGCGTATGGCTCGACGCCAAGGAAATCTACCGTCTCGCGGAGTATTTCGTGCAGCATGGCGGCGCGCGGCTGGTGTTGGACGAAGTCCACTACGTCAAGGACTGGCAGCGCATCATCAAGAACCTGAGCGATGATTTCAAAGGACTCAAGATCGCCTACACCGGTTCTTCTATGCTGAAGCTCAAGTCGCGGCAAGGCGATCTCTCGCGTCGGCAGATCGGCTATGAACTGCCGGGGCTTTCATTTCGCGAGTTTCTCGCGTTTGAGGGTGTCGGCACGTTCAAGCCGCTGGCGTTGTCGGAAATCCTTTCAGGGCACGAGGAAATCGCCAGGGACGTTCGGCGGAAGATACACGTGCTGCCATTGTTCGAAAAGTATTTCCGCGGCGGATACTATCCGTTCTACCGCGAGGGCGGGTCGAAGTACGAGACGCGCATCCTCCAGATCGTCAACCAGACGCTGGACAGCGATTGGCCAAGCGTCGAAGATGTCACGGCCGATACCGTTCGCAAGGCGCGGAAGATGTTGCGCATCCTCGCGGAGATGCCGCCGCAGACGCCCAAGATGAAACTTCTCTACGACCAGCTCGACACCGAACGCCAGCATGGCCTGAAGATTCTCTACGCGCTGGAACGCGCGGCGCTTCTGCGTCTCCTTCCGTCATCAGGCGAATCGCTGAAAAATCTGGCGTCGCCGGAGAAGATCTACTGCGACAATACGAACTTGATGTACGCCATCATCCCGGATGCGGACATCGGCACGGCCCGTGAGACGTTCTTCATGAACCAGGTTGGAAGTTCACACATTCTGACCTACCCGAAGAAGGGCGACTTCCTCGTGGACGGCAAGTACCTTTTCGAGGTTGGGGGCAAGGGAAAGACATTTCGGCAGATCAAGGATTTGCCCGATAGTTTCGTGGTGAACGATGGAATCGAGGTCGGCATCGGCAACAAGATTCCGCTTTGGCTGTTCGGTTTCCTCTATTGAGGGTATGTATTGGATTCGCGTGGAGAAAGAATGGAACAAATGGACTTGAAAAAGATCGCTTTGATCGGCCTGTGCGCGTGCGTGGCGGGCGCGGGCGGAGAGACTTTGACGTGGAACGGCACGGACGGCGGCGCATGGGACGGCACGGCGCACAACTGGATGGACGAGGCCGGCCGGCCGTGCGCCTGGAAGGACGGCGCGGAGGCCGTGTTCGCGGGTTCGGGGTGCCGCGTGCGCGCGGCGAAGGGCGTGAAGGCGGCGAGCGTGCGGTTCCGCGCAAGCGGCGTGCGTCTGGAGGGCGAGGTAGAGATTCCCGTGCTCATCGCGGACGGGGGAACGTCCAACACGGTGGCGTTCGTCGACGCGGCGTCGCGCGCGACGGTACGCGGCGGCGGCATGCTCGTGTGCGCGGCAAGCGCGCGCTTTGGCGCGCTCGACATCGATGAGGGCTTTGTGCGCATCGCCGACGACGGCGTGGCGGCGAAGGTGAACGTGGGGGAGGCGGGCTGCCTCAACTTGATGAAAGACCTCGCATTCAAGGAGCTTGCAGGGCCGGGGCGGATTTGGGAAGGCGAACTCCCCAGACCACGGGTGATTCCCTTCAAGAACGATTTCGACAGCGGGCTCTCCACCAACAAGACGTACACGCACCTGTACGACTTCGGCCCGAATCCGACGAACGCCATGGCGAACTTCGTGAAGTTCAACAGGGTGGGCGGCGTGATCACGGTCGGCATGGACAGAGTGCCGTGCGGAAGCGGGAACCTCATGCGGATGGAGAACGTCGGCGTGCCGTGCCACCACGGCCTCTACCATCTCTTCAGCGACTTCGCCGTGGGATTCGAACCCGACAAGCCATTGAGGTTCAAGCGTCTCAAGAAAGGACATTGGCACCGCATCACGATCTACCAGCGCGCCTTTGAGCAGCCCGGCAACCGCCGGCGCGGCGCGGTGCTGTCATTCGACATGGACGGCGACGGTCCGATTCCGCCTGCGTCGATCACCGTGTGGCAGAACCTCCATCCCGTCTCGCGCATCGAGTACGATTTCTTCGCGGTCGAGGAAGATGCGCTGACGTTGCGCATCCGCAACCTCGATCCCGCGATGGGTTTCCACCTGTACGGATTGAGTATTGAGGTGTGCGAGGGGGGCGGGCGCGCAGGAGCGCGCCCCTCCCGGGTGTGCGACGAAAACGGTCGCGCAGGAGCGCGACCCTCCCGGGTGTGCGACGAAAACGGTCGCGCAGGAGCGCGACCCTCCCGCGACCTCATGAGCGACACGTGGGCGGCCGTGGACGGCCTCAACCGCACGCTGCCGGACGCTGCCGCGGTCGGCGGTGGGCATCTTCTACTGGACGTGGCACCGCGACGCGCGCGGCCCCTACGACAACACGAAGCTCACGGCCGCCGCGCGCGACGGCATCGTGAGCTGGCCCCCGTGCGCGTCGCACTGGTGGGGCGAGAGCGAGTACGGCTACTACCGCGCGGACGACGAGTACGTGCTCACGCACCACGCGATCCTGCTCGCGGCGGCGGGCGTGGACGCGGTGCTCTTCGACACCACGAACCCGCCGTGGACCTTCAAGGAGCAGTACGAGGCGCTCTGCCGGGCGTGGACGCGCCTCCGCGAACAGGGCACGCCCACGCCGCAGATCGCGTTCATCTGTCCGTTCACCGCCGGCGGCCATCCCCAGCGCGCGGAGATCACGGTGGACCAGCTGTGGTACGACCTCTACAAGCCCGGCAAGTGGAAGGACCTGTGGTACTGCTGGAAGGGGAAGCCGCTCATTCTGGCCGACCCGCGTTCAGCCAAGCTGCCCGATATGAAGGAGTTCTTCACGTTCCGCTATCCCGAGCCGGACTATCGTCGCGGCCCGACGGCGCCCAACCAGTGGAGCTGGCTCGAGGTCTCGCCGCAGCACGTGTTCACGAACAGCCTCGGCGAGGCCGAGCAGATGTCCGTGGGCGTGGCGGTGAACGCCCTGCCCGGCGTGCCCGGCCCCGCGCCGATGTCCCACAAGGACGGCGCGATGGGGCGCAGTTGGCACGACGGCAAGGTCGACCCGGATCCGGCGGCCGTCAACCGCGGCATCTTCTTCCAGAACCAGTGGGACTGGGCGCTGAAGCACGACCCGCTCTTCGTGTTCGTGACGGGCTGGAACGAATGGCGCGCCGGACGCATGACGAAGTGGAGCCGGTACGACGGCGAGACGGACTGCTACTTCCCTGGCGGGCTTTTCGTGGACGAGTACAACCAGGAGTACAGCCGCGACTGCGAGCCGATGAAGGGCGGGCACGGCGACAACTACTACTACCAGCTCGTGGCCAACATCCGCCGCTACAAGGGGGCGCGTCCCGCGCCCGCCGCCACGCGCGCGTACGCGGTGGAGGTGGACGGCGCGTTCGCGGACTGGGCGGACGTGCAGCCCGAGTTCCGCGACGCGATCGGCGACACGGTCCACCGCGACCACGCGGGCTGCGG
>ONRL01000298.1 GCA_900320225.1 uncultured Lentisphaerota bacterium | reverse complement strand
TCCCACCGATGATCTGCCTCGGCATCGGCGAGCATGACGTCCAGCACCACATCACCCGCAAGCGCCACGGCGCGGCGCACGCGCGCGCCCGGATAGGCTTCGCCTGCCTCAAACACGGCCATCGTGGCTTCGTCCCCCGCCGTGAAAGAGAGGCATCGTCCCGTCGCGTGTTTCTGGTTCAGTCCGTCCATCACGAGCGTGTTGTGCGCAAGCGTGGTGCGGTACCATTCCCAATGGCGCGGATTGCCGTACGCGATGCAGCCGGGATCCTCCGCAATCATCTCACCGTGCCCCCACAAGATGAGGTTGAGCTTGTCCGGATGGCCATGACCGCCGCCGTGCGGACCGTAGTCGACGGCCACGTAGTTGTCGGGCACGACGCCGCGCGCGCCCAGTGTGCGGCCGCGCAGGATCGCCATGCCCGAGTCCGCGTAGTTCAACGACGCCAAGGCCGGCGGCACACACGTCTTCGGAAGCGGAGTGCCCTGCAGCGCGTAGGTGCGCGTGGCGCGGGGTTTGTCCGAAAGCCACCAGGCGTACACCGGATCGCGCCACCAAGTCCAGGCCAGCTCGTAGAGGTCGCCGTAATTACCGGGGCGGAACGACACGCGTCCTGTATCGTTCACTGCGGGCAGCTGCCAGGTGGGCGTCACCTGTCCGAGCGGCGCGTCGAACATGTCCTTGAAACGGACAGGCGGCGGGTAGCCGAGGTTGGACAACGCCGTCAGGAACGGCGCAAGGGCGTTCATCGTGTAGAAGTGGTAGCCCCACGCGCCCTCGAACCAGCAACGGTCGGACAAAATGCCCTTCTCAAGTTGCATCTTCACGCCCGTCGGCGAATCAATTGCGTCGGACACCCACTGCATGTCGCCCAGCACGAGCCCCGCCAGACCGTACGCGGCCAGATGCCAGCACTCGTGGTTGTGGATGCCGAAACCGTCGCGCTTGATCAGGTCGGCGGCCGGACGGAAGAGCTTCTCCTTTATGGCGGCGCGCTCGTCCGCGGTCAGCGCCTCGCCCAGGCAGTCATACGCCTGGAGGAGCTTGATCAGCCACACGGACTCGTCAAGCGCCTGCGGGAAGGCCCGTCCGCAGCGCGGGCGTTTCAGTTTCGAAATGTCAAGGGGCCCCGGTCCTTTGTTGTCGTGCGGCAGGTAACCGGCGTAGGCGGACGCCAGTCCCGTCAAGTACGCGCGCGCCGTGGCGGCAAATGCCGGCGAACCGTCGAGTGCGTACACGAGCGCGCAATCCAGCGCCGCGTCGGCGGCGCGGTTCTGCGTCACGAACAGCGCGGCGTCGTCATACGGCCAGCCCGTATGCTTTTCGCCACAGGCCGGGCATACGTGAAGCGTGGGAGATTTGGGCTTGAGCTGTCGCCCGCATGTGCGGCAACTGTAGTAGTGGTACCACTGCGCGCCGCGGTCGGGGATGTCGACAGGGCGGCGCACGTACGCCCTTTCCGCATGGGCGCGGAACTCATGCCACCACGCCTTCGCATCCGGATCCTGCGCGATCCGGCGGCGGATTTCCGGCAGACGGTCTTTCGTGAAGAGCAGCGACGGCCCCTTCCCCGCGCGTTCCACGAGTTCGGCCGTCGATGGTTCCGCAGGGAGCGAAAGAACGCCAAAAACGACCGTGCAAATGAGAGCGGTCTTTTTCATGCGCGTTGAACGGCTTCTATCTCGGCACGGGTGGCCGTGCCCGTCGTCTTGAGTTTCTTGATCGTGACCGCCGAGGCCGCGCAGGCGAGCGTGGCGGCGTCCGTGAGCGGGAACCCCGCCGCCGTCGCGCACGCGAGACAGGAGAGGAACGTGTCGCCCGCGCCGCAGAAGTCGATCTCGCACGTGACCTTGTACGCCGGCACGTGCGTCACGCGCGCGTTCTCCGAGACGTAGCATCCCTTCTCACCCGCCGTGACGATCGCCGGACGTCCCGTGCGGACTTCCAGCAGCTTCGCAAGCGTCTCGAAATCCGTCGGCTTGACCTTTCCCTTGAACACGCGCGATGCCTCGATTTCGTTCGGCTTCACGATGACGTTGGAGTAGAGACCGATCCGGTCGCGGCTGTCCGCGATCACCGTCAGGCCCGACTCGCCCAGCGCGCAGATTCGTTCGCGCACGGCCTCGGTGATGCAGCCGAACGGCATCTGGTCGCACACGCAGAGCACGTCTACCTTCTTCGCCACGGCGTCGAGCGCCTTCAGGAGCTTCGCCTCCGTCGCGGTGGCGAGCGGACCGTAGTTCGTGAAATCGAGGCGCGGGTCCTCGTACACCACGTTGTCGGCATACCCCTTCCGGAGCGGCTTGATGTACGTGTTCGTCACGCGATCCGGGTCCGTGACGACGCCCGAGACGTCCGCGCCGCCTTTTTTCAGCAGGTCCTTCAGCGCGGCGCCGCGCCAGTCGGCGCCGAACACGCCGAGGGCGTGGACCTTCTTCGGCTTGAGCGCCAGCAGGTTGGCCACCACGTTGCCCGCGCCACCGGGCGAGAGGCGCTCCTGCACGATCGGAAGCGGGAAGTGCGGCGTCTCGCGCGAGAGTTCGCTCTTCGTCATGTCTGCGTGCCAGTACACGTCGAGGCAGAAGTCGCCGATCACGCCGATCCGCCCCTTGCCCAGTTTGCCGAGGTCGTATTTCATAGTTGTTTTCCTTTCTCGGTCGCGCAGGAGCGCGACCCTCCCGTCAAGATTGTGCACAGAGACCTTTCCAGAGGTTGGCGATGGTGCCCTTGCCGCCGCAGGAGACGGGGCGGTTGACGATGTTCTTGCGCGGACGGTAGTAGTAGTTCGGATCCTCGTAGCCGATCTTGCAGCGGTAGTCGCCGAGCGGCTTGAGGTCGAAGTCCGCCGTCGTGATCTTGAACGTCGGATGGCCGAGGTTGCGGCTGATGGAGAGCGCCTTCAGGAACACCTCCGGCCCGATCACGGCCGAGCCGAAGTTGAGGAACGCGCCGCCGTCGAGCTGCGAGATGGCGTTGCACATCGTGTGGAAGTCGCGACCCGAGGCGACGCCGATCGCGCCGAAGTCCACGATCGGGTGCTGGTGGATGATGTCCGTGCCGAGCGCGATGTGGTACGTGGCGGGAATGCCGAAGGTCCACGCCTTGTAGAGGACGCACTGCTCGCGGTACGGGAAACGCTCCTTGTGCGCGTCGATGTAGCGCGCGAGCGACTCGCCGTAGCCGTAGCCGGCCGCCGCGCCCTGCTGGATCGCCTCGTTCATCCAGCGGCCCGTCTGCTCCCACATGCCGAACGAGCCGTCTTCGATGGCCGTGGGCACGTCCTCCGACGTGCCGCCCAGGTACGCCAGCTCGAAGTCGTGGATCGAACACGCGCCGTTGCCGGCGATGTGGGTGATGATCCCCTTCTCCATGAGGTCGATGAGGTAGAGCGACATGTTGTTCTTGATCACGTGCGCGCCCATGGAGAACACCACCGGCCGTCCATTCTTCCGCGCCGCCGCGACGCGCGCCACCAACTCGTCGAACCCGTCGTCCGTCCATTCCGGCACGGGATCGACGCCCGGACGGAACATCGACTCGATCGTCACGAGGTTCGTGCGGTCGTGCGCGTCGTAGGTCTTGATCTTGTCAAACGCGAACGGCGGGTTCACGCCGAGGCCGAGGAAATCGAGGATGGGGCGCAAGTCGCGGAAGTCGCCCACGAGCATGTCCGCGCCCGCCTTCTCGAGCCGCGCCTTCTTGGCGGCGTTGAGAACCGAGAAGTCAGTCTCGTTCGTGGCGACGCCGAGCGTGCGCGCGCCGAGCGCCTTGCCGAGCGCGATCTCCACCTTCCCGTCGCCGATCACCGCCAGCTCGTCCGGCGCCACGCCCGCCTGCTCCACGAGACGCTTCAGCGCCGCCTCCTTCGCACAGGACTCGCTCTGCGGCAGCGCGCCCGCGATGCCGTCCGCGAAACCGGCGAATCCAAGCGCCGCCGCCTCGGCCCGCACATCCGCCTGATCGGTGCCACTTGCGAAATAGATCTTCACGCCGCGCGTCTTAAGCGCCTGCAGGAAAAGGATCGCACCCGGCACGTGGTAGGTCGCCGCCGGCACTTTGCCCGCCACCACCTCGTCACGCTTCACGGCGACCGATTCCATCAGCATGTCGTTGTATTCGTTCTTGTAGAACCATGGATCGTCGGGAGGAACGCGCTGCTGCGCGTCCGCCTCGGGAGGGACGCGCTGCTGCGCGTCCGCCGCGGTCGCGCGGCAGCGCGACCCTCCCCGTCGCTTCACCTCCTCCAGGAACCCCTTCATCTGGAGGATCGTCTGCACGCCCGTCGTTTCGCCGATGAAGGCGTCGATCCATGCCTCGTCGGGCAGGTACTTCATCATCATGCGCTTCATCACGGACTCCCAACCGCAACGAAGTGTGGAGAAAGTGCCGTCAAAATCGCACACGACGGCCTTTATTGGTTTAGTCATGTCTGCAGTCCTTTATCTGCTCCGAGAACTGGAGGCACACACTGTCATCTTCACCAGCTGGTCGACAGGGGTGACGTAGAGGTCCATGTGGCCGTCGGCGTTGTTCGCCGTGCAGACCACGTATCTCCCGTTCATGACGAAGTGCGGATGCGGGTCGGGATGGAGGCGGCTCGGCTTCTCGCGCGGCATGAGCGCCGGACGCGTGGAGTATATCCAGACGCCCCTCCCCGTCTCGCGGTTCCAGAACGCCACCCGGTCGCGAGGTCGTGGTGGTAGACGTAGTCGCCGGGGCGTCCGCACCAGCTGAAACCCTTGCCGTCGTCGTCCCACACCTCGTGCGACGCGCAGTTCCGGTCGCGCGCGGGCACGAGCGTGCGCTTGCCGCCCGGCTCGACGAGCCACATGCGCGGATACCAGCCCGTCTTCTTCTTGTAGTCTTGTCCGGGCTTCAGCCAAGCCTCCTCCCACGCGCAGAGCGCAAGGTCGTCGCGCACGGGATTGAGCTGGCCGTGGTTACAGAAGAAGTCGGTCGTGCCCCAGCTCTCGAACACCCCGTTCGCCAGCGTCAGGAGTCCCTGCACGTAGTTCGTCGCGCCGTTAGGCGCGATGACGCTCGCGTCCAAGAACGCCTTGCTCCGGTCGCGCGTGAGCGTGAGGTGGGAGGCCAGATACCTGACGCGCCCCATCTCCGTCAGCGCACTGGGGATGTCGCAAAGCTTGATCTCGCGGCCGGGGTCGTCGAGATTCCGGCGATAGAAGCCGGGACTCTGCTTGAACCTGCCGTAGACGATGTAGTCCTTCTTGCAGTCCACGAAGGGAATCATACCCGGATTCGTTGCCTTTCGTGTAGTTGAACACGAGGAACCGCCCGTCCTCCGTCATCGACTTCGTGACGAAGTAGAGCGACTGCCGGTTGTCGTCCGGCGCGCCGTAGACGAGCGAATAGGAGACGACCCCCGATTCGGGGTCGGTCCGGCGCTCGAAGAGCTTCGAGGTCTCGGGCGTGTGGACGCCCGTCAAGGCCGCAGCCAGCATCAGATTGGCAACCATCGCTCGCGAATCTCCCGGAACCCTCAAACTACCTGAAAATGATCCTCAACCCTCTCGGCATCACACGCAGGAACTGCGCGCTCGTCAACTTGCCGTGCGTCAGGCAGATCTCGTCAACAGTCCCGGACAGAACCGCGTTGCCGCACCCGCCACCGACCACGAAGTGCACCCCGTCGGACGACAGCGGTTGCGCGATATCCGCCGAAGTCAAAGACAGCGACTCGGCATAGTCGACGTAAACCGCGAGCGCGCGGTTGGGCATGTCGGCCACGAGAGCGACATGATGCGCCGAGCCCGCAAAGCCGTCCCCAACCTTCGAGGATGCCGCCGTGCCGTCCTGAAGCGTGTAGTTGAGGTAGAGCGCGCCCGCAGAATCCACGGACAGATTCCATGCCGAGCCGCCCGCAACGTTTTCAGCGCCGAACACCGTCGCCGAACCGCTTGCCGGAGCAGCGGAATCCACCAAGGCCTCAACTGTAAAGACAAGGCCAGGCGCGCACAGCGGCCCTTCGGAAACGGCGGAAAGATACGTCCCGTCCACTCGCACGGCGGAGAGATTCTTTCCCACATCAACGCCGTCGACGGTGCGCCCGCCGAAAAATGCCGGATCGACGTATGTCAGCGAGCCGCTGCCAACCGGCATGCCGGTGAACCCGTGCGCGTCCTTGAAGAGATATTGGGTGGCATCCAGCAGAGACGCCGTGCCGCCAGCGCTTGAAACGGCAGTGCCGACGGTGCCGTCGAGACGCCAGCTCCAATCGGCGGACGGCAGAACGCCGTTCGCCTCGTTGCTGGCGTACAGGAACTCCGTCGGATCAAGGGCTTTTGCCGTGGCGCGGATGCACGAGTAATGCGCCCACTGGTTTCCTTCACCCAAACGGGCGAGCTGACCGGAGGCGATTGTCGCTCCCTTCACGAGCGCAACCGCATCGCCCGCAAGCGTGTAGTCGCAGAAGAGCCGAATGTCGTTCCCGTTGTAGACGAGCGCC
>ONRL01000080.1 GCA_900320225.1 uncultured Lentisphaerota bacterium | reverse complement strand
CGCCGCGCCGATGTCGTGCGCGAGCGCGCGCACGCACACGCCCTTCGTGCAGAGGAGGTCGAACGTGACGAGCGGCGGGGCGAATTCGGTGACGGCGAGACGGTAGACGTGCACGAGGCGCGCCGTGCGCTCGTCGGCGGGCGTCTCGACGATGTCGTAGCCGGGATGGCCCGTCATCTTGATCGTGCTGAAGGCAGGCGGCGTCTGGAAGATGTCGCCGCGGAACTCCGGCAGGGCCGCGTCAAGCGCCTCGCGCGCGACGCCGTCGAACGGGGATTCGGCGAGCGTGCGGCCCTCGTGGTCCTGCGTGTCCGTGACGCGTCCGAGGCGGATCGTGGCCGTGAAGGCGCGGTCGCGGCCCATGAGGTCGGCCGCGAGGCGCGTGCCGTCGCCCACGAGCAGGACGAAGAGTCCGGTGGCGTTCGGCTCGAGGGTGCCGCCGTGGCCGGCCTTCACGAGGTTGAAATGTTGCTTCACGACCTTCACCACGTCGTGGGAGGCCATGTTCGCGGGCTTGTCGACTAGCACGGCGCCGTCGAGCTCGGCCAGCATCGCGATGGAATCAAGCCTGGCCATTCGCCTCCAGCTGGCTGATGATGGCGAGCGTCTCGTCGCCCTTCTCGAGGGAATGGTCGAGCACGAAGCGCAGCTGCGGGGTGAACTTCAGGCGCACCTCGCGGTTGACGATCTGCTGGAATTCGCGCTCGTGGTGGACGAGATGCCCGAGCGCGCGCTTCTGGAGAGCCTCGTCGCCGAACACGCTCACGTGCACGGTCGCGTTGCGCAGGTCCTTGCCGCACGTGACGCCCGTCACGGTGATCAGGCCGGGGCTCACGTCGTCCGTCTGCATCACGCGGAACACGGCCTCGCCGATCACGCGCTTCAGCAGCGCGTTGACGCGCTCTAGGCGGTTGACGGGCATCAGAGCGTCCTCGGCAGCTCTTCCATGACGAAGCACTCGATCGTGTCGCCCACGGCGAACTCCTCGAAGCCCGCGAAGCACACGCCGCACTCCTGCTGGCCCGTGACTTCCTTGACCTCGTCCTTGAAGTGGCGCAGCGTCTGGAGCTTGCCCTCCCACACCTTCTCCTTGCCGCGCAGCACGCGGTAGCGGGCGGAGGCGATGAGGGAGCCGTCGAGCATCTGGGAACCGGCGATCTTGCCGACCTTGCCGATGTCGTAGACGGCCTTGATCGTGGCGTGTCCCTTGATGGACTCGCGGTACTCGGGCGGCAGGAGGTCGAGCATGCACTTCTTGACGTGGTCGATCAGCTCGTAGATGATGCGGAAGGAGTTGATGCGCACGCCGTCGTGGCGGGCCTGCTGCTGCACGCCGGAATCGCAGCCCACGTCGAAGCCCACGATCACCGCCTTGCCGGCGGAGGCGGTCTTCACGTCCGTGAGCGACACGTTGCCGGTGCCGGTGGCGATCACCTTGAGGGAGACCTTCTCGCTCTTGATGTTGTTGAGCGCCTCGACGATCGCCTCGAGGGATCCCTGCGTGTCGGACTTCACCACCACGCTGAGCTCGCGCTTCTCGTTGGCGTCCATCTTGCTGAGGAGGTCGTCGAACGAGACGGCCTTCGTCTGCGAAAGCTCCTGTTCCTTGCGGGCCTGCGCGGCCTGCTCGGCGAGCGTGCGCGCGCGCTTCTCGTCGAGCATCACGCGGAATTCCGCGCCGGCCTCGGGCACGCCGGAGAGGCCCGTGCACTTGACGGGCGTGGCGGGCGGCGCCTCGCGGATGCGGCGGCCGTGGTCGTCGATGAGCGAGCGCACCTTGCCGAAATGCTCGCCGATGAGGATCGCGTCGCCCACCTTCAGCGTGCCGCCCGTGACGAGCAGGATCGCCGTGGGGCCGAAGCCCTGTTCGAGCTCGGCCTCCACCACGTAGCCGTTCGCGCGGCGGGACGGGTTGGCTGTCAGCTCGAGGACGTCCGCCTGGAGGAGGATCATCTCGAGGAGCTGGTCCACGCCGTCGCCCGTGATGCCGGAGACGGCGCAGCACACGATGTCGCCGCCCCATTCCTCGGGGGTGAGACCCTGCTTCTGGAGCATCTGCTTCACGCGCTCGGGGTTGGCGGTGGGCTTGTCGCACTTCGTGATGGCCACCATGATCTGCACGCCGGCCTGGCGGGCGAACTTGATCGCCTCCTCGGTCTGCGGCATGATGCCGTCGTCGGCGGCGATGATGATCACGGCGATGTCCGTGAGCTGCGCGCCGCGCTGGCGCATCGCGTTGAACGCGGCGTGGCCGGGCGTGTCGAGGAACGTGATCTTGCGGCCCTGCACGTCCACCTGGTAGGCGGAGATCTGCTGCGTGATGCCGCCGGCCTCGCCCGCCGCCACCTTCGTGTGGCGGATGTAGTCCATGAGCGTGGTCTTGCCGTGGTCGACGTGGCCGAGGAACGTGACGACCGGCGGACGCGGCTGCATCTGCTCGGGCTTGTCCTGCGGAATCTCGTCGTCGGCGTCGATGGCCTTGAGGACGGGCTTCTTGTTCGCGGCGTCGCGGGCATGCTCGATGTTCACGCGGTAGCCGTACTTCTGCGCGACCTTCGTGGCCACGTCGGGCTCCACGCGCTGGTTGATCGAGGCGAGCACCTTGAGCTGCATGAGGTCCGCGATCAGGCGGTTCGGGCGTATGCCCAGCTTGAGCGCGAGCTCCTTGACCACCACGGCGCCGCGGATGGAGATCTCGCGCGTCGAGACGGAGAGGGAGATGGAAGGCTTCGGCGGGGGCGGAGGCGTGCCGGCGGAGATCGTGGAGATCGTGGGCGCCATCGTGCGCGCGGTGCGCATCGAGACAGACGAGAACCCGGCGCGGGTTCCGCCCACGCGCGTGACGGGCTTGGGCGGCTTCACGGACTTCGGCGGCGGAGCCGCAGGCGCGGGCTTCGGCGGCGGGGGCGCCTTCTTGGACGCCTGCTGCTTCGGGGCGGTCTGCGGCTTCTGCTGCTCCTTCTCCTTCTTCGGCTCCTTCTCCTTCTTCGGCTTCGCGGCCGGGCGCGCCCGCAGATCCTTGCCGTGCAGGTAGTCGCGCGCGTCGACCTCGTCGTCGTCCTCCTCGTCGTCCGCCTCCTCCCGCTCTTCCGGCTCCGAGACCTGGATCGACACCTTCGGCATTTCCGGCAACGTGGCGCCGATTTCCAGCGCGGGTTCCTTCTTCTTCGGCGCGGGCGGCGGTTCGGGCTTGGAAACGGGAGCCGGCAGGCCGTTGTGCGCGGCGATCGCGCGCTGCCGGGCGCCCTCGAGCGCCGCAGCCTGCGCCTTGTCCTTCTCGGCCCGCGCGGCGGCCGCTTTCGCGGCTTTCGCGCGGCGGCGTTCCGCCACGGTCGCCGCCTCGGCCTTCAGGCCGGCGGCGTCCTCGCGCAGGAAGCGGCGATTCAGCGTCTCGACATCGCCCGCCTCCAGCTGGGACAGGGCGGAGTAAACCTCCACGCCGCTCGCCTCGGCCAGTCTCATGACCGCGGCGGACGTAATGCCCTTCTCTTTCGCGAACTCGTAGACTCTCATCTAGCTTACTCCTCTTCCTCCGCCTGCGCGGACGCCGTGACGCCCGTGAGCTCGGCGACGGCCTGGGCCGCCGCGTAGAGTCCCTTGGCGGTGACCTCGTCGAGGCCCGTCGCCGCGACAAACCCTTCCTCGTCGCTCTCGACGATGCCCTCGACCGTCAGGAAGCCCGCGTCCGCAAGCTTCGTCGCGATGGCCGTCGAGACGGAGAACATGTCCGCCAGCGTCTTGATCGCCTCCGCCTTCTGGTCCTCGAAGCTCGCCAGCGCGATCGCCTTCGTCACGTCCACGTGCCAGCCCGTGAGCTTCGAGGTGAGGCGCACGTTCTGCCCGCGCTTGCCGATCGCGAGGGAGTACTGGTCGGGCGCCACGGTCACGTGCACCGTGTTGCCGCCGTCGGGGTCCACCTCCACGCTCTCGAGCTTCGCCGGGGCGAGCGCCTGCGCCACGTAATGCTTGATGTCCGCGTTCCAACGCACGATGTCGATCTTCTCGCCGTTGAGTTCGCGCACGATGTTGCGCACGCGCGCGCCCTTCAACCCCACGCAGGCGCCCACGGGGTCCACCTTCTCGTCGAGCGTGCGCACCGCGAGCTTCGTGCGGTAGCCGGGGTCGCGCGCGATGCCCATGATCTCCACCACGCCGTCGGAAATCTCCCCCACCTCAAGGCGGAAGAGCGTGCGCACGAATTCGGCGGAGGCGCGGCTGAGCGTCACGGCCGGGCCGTTCGCGTCCGGCTTCACGCTGTGCACGATGGCGCGGATCGAGTCCCCCACCGCGAACTCCTCCGTGGGGATGCGCTCCTTGCCCGGCAGCAGCATCTCGGTCTTGCCCACGAACACGTACAGGTCGCGGCGGTTGACGGCGCTCACCGTGCCGGAGACAATCTCGCCGATACGGTTCTTGAAGTCTGTGTAGACGTTGGTCCGCTCGATGTCGCGGATCTTCTGCATGATCATCTGACGCGATGTCTGCGCCGCGATGCGTCCAAGACGCGCGGCCGGCATCTCGATCTCGATCGCCTCGCCCTCCACGGCGTCCGGCTTGATGCGGCGCGCCCGCGCAAGGGAGATGAAGCCCGTGCCCGTCTCCTCGTTCGACACCACCATCGTGTCGTAGACGTGCAGGGACAGGTCCTTCCGGTTGATGACGACGCGCAAGTCGTTCGTCACGCCGGGATTGTGACTGGCGGCCTGCTTGATGGCACCTTCAATCGCGGTCAATACGTCTTCGCGCTCCACACCGCGCTCGCGCTCGATGTAGCTTACAATTGCCGCCAATTCGCTATTCATGGCCATCTTGTCGCTCCTATTCTTGTCAAAAAACAATAAAACCGTTTCGGTGATTCCGCTGAACCACCGTGAACGAGGCTAATATTACCGAATCGCGGATGATTTGTCAATGACAAACCGCGCGAATCGTCATTTTAGGAGACGGATCTCGTCGGCGGCGAGCGTGAGCGACACGCGCTGGCCGCCCTTGTAGAGGTCGACCGGCTGCGGCTGCGCCGTGGCGTTCACGAGCACGATCGCCTTGCGTCCGTCCGCCGCCACGTAGGCGTTGCAGAACACGACCGGACGCGTCCCGCTGAATTTCCGCCCTCCGTAGAGCGAGATTTCGTAGGGCAGGGAGGCGCAGACGACGCGCGGCGGCTTCACCTGCCGCCCGAACGCGAGCCACGCGCGCCCCTCACCGTGGTAGTAGGCCACCCAGCGGCGCATGAAGTCGTCGTATGCGCCGCGGCCCGAGAGTTCCACGGTCCGCGTGCCGCCGTCCGGAAGCACCTCCTCGATCGCCATGCCGTCCACCCAGCACACCGCGTTGCCGTTCAGGTGCATCATGATGCGCAGGTACGTGGCGCCGGGCGGCACGGTGAACTCGTGCGAGACGCGCTGCCAGCCGGCCTCCGGCGCCGGGAACTTCAGCGAGCCGCCGCCGCGCGCGGACTTGTGCGACGCGCCGAGGAAGCACATGTTCACCGCGTTGGGCTGCGACCCCTCCTTCGTCTTCAGCCAGGCGCTCAGACGGTACGTGCGGCCCGTTGAGAAGGCCGCGTCGTCCACGAGCACGTTCTGGGACACCTGCACGGCCGTCTCGGCCTTCGTCGACTCGAGGCGGATGGAGCACGCGCCGTCGTGCACGGTCTCGCGGTCCGCATAGGCGCGTCCGTTCCAGACGGCCCCGTTGTATCCGTTCAGCTTCTCCCATCCCGCGAACTTCGCCTCGCCGGAAA
This sequence comes from uncultured Lentisphaerota bacterium, assembly GCA_900320225.1. GTDB lineage: Bacteria > Verrucomicrobiota > Kiritimatiellia > RFP12 > UBA1067 > RUG572. Next base: position 27,699 of record ONRL01000080.1, on the reverse strand, counting down.
CCACCTCGAAGTCGCCGTTCACGAGCGCGGCGTGGCTGCCGCCGAGATCGGAGAGCGACGGCGAGAGGAACGGGATCTGCCCGTCCGCCGCCTCGTGCGCCTGCCACACGCGGTTGCCGCGGCGGGGGTTGGACTGGAAACAGGGCAGGTACTCGTGGTAGAGGTAGTTGAACACGCTCGCCCACTCGTCCGCCCCGCACTCGCAGTCGCGGTAGTCCTGGATGCCCACGATGTGGTTGTAGTTCTCGTTCGGCTCCTCCACGCACACCACGGCGTCGGGCGCGCCGTTCGTGCGCATCGTCTCGCGCATCGTGACGAGCTGCTCGAGGAACGCGTCCGTCTTCCACTTGCCGTCGCCGGGCTCGTGGGGATGCGCGCGGCTCCAGCAGGGCGGGAAGCGCCCGCCCACCACCTGGTCCACCTGGATCATCTCGCAGCCAAGCATCGAAAGCGGGCTGCAGATGTAGTTGTTCCACCAGTCGCGCGTCCACGGGTCGCCGCCGCACATGCAGGCGCAGTCTCCCCCGCGCAGCCAGCTGGGCGTGCGCACGTAGCGCTTGCCGTCGCGGTTGAACACGGCGTGGGGGTGGCCGATCCGCTCGAAGCGCTCGCGGTCGTCCCAGACGAACGAGCCGTCCGCACGCTTGTCGTACATGCGCGTCCAGTGGTAGCCGGACGGCCACGGGAAGGAGTGTCCCCCCTCGGCGTGGAGGTCGGAGACGAGCGCCGCGAACGCGTCGTTGCCGCCGTGGACCGGGAAATAGTCCGGTGTGACCCAGTAGCCGTGCTTCTCCCAGCCCCAGAACGCCACCACGAGCGGGGACGGCACGAACTCGCGCTTCCAGTAGTTCTGCATCCACGCGCGGATGTTGTCCGGATGTTCGATCCACTCGCGCCCGAACCGCACCATCGCGGGTGCGTCGCGCATCCACGCCGGCACGTCATCGCGCTGCTCGAACGTCTTCTCGCACCATTTCTGCTTCACGGCCCACGACTTGTAGAGGTCGGCCGCGTCGTGCCACGTGCAGGAATCGGCCACCGTGCCCTCGAAGCCGCCGCTCACGACGTCGTACGCCTGCTCCACGTTCCCCTCGTCGAAACCGACCCGGCGGCTGAACACCGCGAGGCCGTCCTTCTCGCGCGCCACGCCGATGTACTTGGTGTAGCCGGCGGCGTCCTCCGCAGCGAAATAGAGCCCCGCGCGGTCGTCGTAGACCGTCGCGAACTGCGCCACAAGCGGGCCGGGCTGCTGCGCGCCGACCTGCCAGCCGACGTTCCGCGCGCCGGGGTTGTGCGTGACGCCGCCCTTCGCCGTGCCGAGCACGAACCGGTCGTCGCCGCCGTCGCTGCCGAGGACGGGCGACACGAGCAGGCGCGGGAACTCCGTCTCCTCCAGCGCCCAGCCGGGCGCGGTCTGCACGGAGATCCGCCAGCGCACGTGCGCGCCGCCGCCCTGCGCCGTACAGGCCACGAACATCGCGCCCTCCTTGAAACCGCCGTAGACGAACCGCGCCGCGCCCTTCGCGCCCTCCTCGAGCGTGCACGTCTCCGCGTCGTCCGCCGACACCACCACGCTCTTCGTGAAGTCGTCCGACCGCGTAAGCTTGAGCCGGAACAGGGGCGTCGCGCCGTGCGCCGGCGCGAGCTCCGCGCCGTGCGCCGTCACGAGACGCGTCACCGCGCCCTTCGCCTGCTCGTCAAGCGTCGCCGTGAGCGACGCGCCCGACACCTCGACCGCACCAGCCGCCCACGGCGCAAGCGCCGCGGCGGCCATCCAAATTGCTGAAGATTTCATGCCGCACATTATACCCGAACTTCCGCCCGCGCGCAAGATGTCCGCGCACTTGACTTTCCACGGCGAATGCGCCATACTATCCGCCGTTCGGCAACAAGGCGCAACAATACATGAATCCAGACATCCTGCCACGCATCCTCGAGTTCGCGATGCTCTTCTGCTTCGGCTTCTCCTGGCCGTTCGCCATCGCCAAGACCGTCCGCGCCAAGCGCGTGGACGGCAAGAGCCCCATGTTCGAGATCATCGTGATCGCCGGCTACCTCTTCGGCATCGCGAGCCACTTGATCAGCGACCGCAGCTGGGTCACCTGGGTGTATCTCGCCGACACCGCGCTCGTCGCCACCGACCTCGCGCTCTACTTCCACTACGCGCGGCGGTCGCGCAGGAGCGCGACCCTCCCGTAGAAGCTTCACATGAGGACATCCACCATGGGCAACACCTTCACAGACCTTTCGCAACTCAAGAAGTTCCGACCCGCCGAACCCGAGCCACCGCCGCCTGAACCCGAACAGGCCCCAGAAGACCGGCAACTCGCCGGTGCCACCAGCTCAACGGACTATTTCTCGTCGCTTCTCGGCACGCCTTCCGCACAGCGTCAGAAAGCCCCGCCGCGCCGCACCACCGTCGTCACGCCCGGCACGGTCGCCCGCGTGCGCGCCGAACAGGCCGAAGACGCCTTCGCCGCCGAACGCGACGCCCTCAACGCCGAACTTGAGGAGAGGCAGGCCGTCATCGACGCCCTCGCCCTCGACGCGGCCGAAGCGAAGGAATCACTCGCGCGGGCGCAGGAGGAACTCAAGCAGGCACAGGACGAACTCGCGCAGGCAAGAGCGAGGGCGGATGGGGAGCTGGAGAAACTGAAGGAGAAACTGAACCAGACGAAGGCCGCGCTTGAAAACGAGCGGTCCGCGCCGAAGGTGGATGACGCGCTGATGGAAGAGGTCGCCACCAAGGACCGCGAGATCGCGCGGCTCCAGGCGCTGCTCGTCGAGGCGCAGCGCACGTCGCTCTCCTCCACCGTGCTGCTGGACAAGCCCGACGGCGTCTCCGAGAAATTCACCGGAGAGATCCGCGAGCACCTCCTGGAGGCGCTTGCGGACGCGCAACGCGCCGCCGATGCGGGCGGACGCGACCGGCGCGCGCGGATCCTCGAGGCGATCCTCTGCGCGAACGCCTGCTCGGGCGAACTTGCCCGCCGCCGCGACGAGGTGAAGCAGGTCATGAAGGACGCCGGCTCCTTCATCGACGACGCGACGATCGCGGCGCTGGAGAAGCTCGGCTTCCGCTACATCTCGGGATCAAACCACCACAAACTCGACTATGCGGGAATCCGCTTCCCGGTTGCAAAAACCCCCAGCGACCACCGCAGCTGCCTCAACAGCGCGGCGGAAATCTGCAACCGAGTGTTTTAGCGCGAACGGATTAGCCGTTCTTCTTCTCGAACTCCTTCATGAAGTCGACGAGGCAGTCCACGCCGGCCATCGGGAAGGCGTTGTAGATCGACGCGCGGATGCCGCCCACGGAGCGGTGCCCCTTGAGCGACTTCATGCCGGCGGCGGCGGCCTCCTTGATGAACTGGGCCTCCAGTTCCTCGGTGGGCAGGCGCCACGTCACGTTCATGTTCGAGCGGTACTCCTTCAGCGCCGTGCCGCGGTAGAAGCCCGAGCCGTCGATGACGTCGTAGATCTTCTTCGCCTTCTCGGCGTTGAGCTTGAAGAGGTTCTCCTTGCCCATCTTCTTGACCCACTTCATGGTCTCGCCGAAGATGTAGATGCCCCAGGTGGGCGGCGTGTTGTAGAGCGAGTTCTCGTCCACGTACGTGCGGTACTGCAGCATCGTGGGGATCGTGGTGGAGCCCTTCTCGGCGAACTCCTTGCGGATCGCCACCACGGCCATGCCGGACGGGCCGAGGTTCTTCTGCGCGCCCGCGTAGAACATCGCGAACTTCGAGTAGTCGCGCTCGCAGGAGAGGATGTCGCTCGACATGTCGCCGATGAGCGGCGAGCCGGAATTCGGGATGACCTTCAGCTCGGCGCCCGAAATCGTCTCGTTCGTGCAGACGTGGCTGTAGACCGCGCCGGGCGTCCACTTGAACTCGTCGTCGGCTTGTTCGACCACGTGCCCTGGTTGGCGTAGTCGGCGGACTGGTCCTTGCCGAGGAAGTTCATCGGGATCATCGCGAACTGCATCGACGCGCCGCCCTGGATGAAGCACACCGACCAGTCGTCGCCCAAACCGCAGAGTTCCTTGAACGTGGCGATCGCCTCCTGGTGGATGGCGTCGTAGTCCTTGCCGCGGTGGGACATCTCCATCACGGACATGCCGCAGCCCTTGTAATCCACGAGATCCTTCTGCGCATCCTGCAGGACCTCAAGGGGCAATACGGCCGGACCAGCCGAGAAATTATAGACTCGAGACATTTTTTGTTCCTTACTTGGTTACGAAAAAACGGGGGATATTGTACTCCTTGGACGTGGTTTTGGCAACTCAATTTGTCGTCCAATGTTAAAAAGTATGCCCACGGCGATCAACGACGACATGAGGTTCGTGCCGCCGTAGCTGATGAACGGCAGCGCGAGGCCCTTCGTGGGCAGGCAGCCCGTGACGACGCCGATGTTGAACAGCACCTGGAAGAAGATGAGGAACGTCATGCCGAAGGCGAGCAAACGGCCGAGGCGATCCGGCGCGCGCAACGCGATGCGGATGCCGCAGATGAAGACCGCCGTGAAGAGCACGAGCAGGCCCAGCGAAAAGAAGAGCCCCAGCTCCTCCGCGCCGATCGCAAAGATGAAATCGGTGTGGGCCTCGGGCAAGTAGAACTTCTTCTGCATCGACTTCGTGTAGCCCACGCCGAAGGGACCGCCGCGGCTGATGGCGACAAGCGCCTGGTTGAGCTGGTACGCCGCCGGGTCGTCCCCCGTCGGCGGCGGCAGGCCGAGAAACGACAGGACGGGTTCGGGCAACCACGCGCCCAACCGGCGCATGCGGTTCGGGTTGAACGCCAGCAAGGTGCCGACGGCGAGCAGTCCCCCGCCACCCATGAACAGCATGTGGAGGAAACGCATGCCGCCAATCAGGCAGAGCATGCCGCCCGCGAGGCCGATGACCATCGTGGCCCCGAAGTCCGGCTCGGCGACCGCAAGGCCCATCAGCACGCCGACGATCATCACGGCAGGCACGGCCCCCTTCCAGAACTTCTCAATGCGCCAGCCGGCCCCGTCGAGGAACACGGCGACGGAGATGACCACGAAGATTTTCGCCAGCTCGCTGGGCTGGAGGCGCACGGGCCCCACGAGACGCAGCCAGCGATGCGACCCCTTCGTCTCGGGCGCGAACAGGACGGCGACCATCAGGGCGACGACCACTGCGTACAGGATGATCGTCAAGTAGGGATAGCGCCGCCAATTGTGATAGTCGAAGAACGTCGCCGCGAACATAAAAACCATCGCCACGCACAGCCAAATGGCCTGGTGCGTGACGAAGTAGCCGGCGCTGTGGTAGAGCGTGCGCCCCGTCTCCTCACCCGCGGACGCCAGCAACACGAAGCCGCCGCCCAGCAGAATGAGAACGGAGACTCCCAGGATGGTCAGCGTCCAGCGCACGGAGCACGCCGCTTTACTGGACGCTCGCCTTGGCGTTCGCCGGAAGTTTCAGGACCTGGCCGGGCTTGATCTCGTCCGTCGGCTTGAGGTCGTTGATGTCCATGAGCGCGCTCGGGCTGATGCCGTATGCGATCGCGATGGAGACGAGGTCGTCGCCTTCCTTGACCGTGTAGGTGGGCGCCGGGACCGTGGCCTCCGGCGCGGCGGCCTCGGCGGGCTTCGCGGCGGCCTCGTCGGCCTTCACGGCATCGGCGGGCTTCTCGGCGTCGGCGGGCTTCTCGACCGCAGCGGGGGCGGGTGCGGCGGCATCCTTCACGGCAGGCTCCTCCTTCGCGGCGTCGTCCGCCTTCGCAGGGGCGTCCTTCGCGGCGTCGTCCGCCTTCGCGGGAGCTTTCGCGGTGTCGGCCTTCGCGGCAGCCGGCTTCGCGGCGGCCGGCTTCGCGGCGGCCGGCTTCGCGGCGGCCTTCGCAGCCGTCTGCTTCTCAGTCGGGACCTTCAGCTTCTGGCCCAAACGGAGGTTGTCCTTCTGCAGGCCGTTGAGCGCTTTGAGCGCACGGATGGAGATGCCGTACTCCATGGCGATCTTGCCGAGCGAATCCCCCGACTTCACGGTGTAGTCCTTCGTCGGCCCCTCGTACGCCACGAAACTGCTCTTCGTCTTGACGGGCGCCTTCGTATTCGCGGCGGCAGGAGCCGGCGCGGCGGCGGGCAGCACCTTGCCGTCCTTCGCGGCGGACTTCGCCTCCGGCGCGGCGGCCTTGGCGACGGCAGTCGCCGGCGCGGAGACGGCGCCCGGCAGCTTGATCTTCTGGCCTACGCGGATGCGGTTCGCGTCCAAACCCGGATTCGCGGCAAGGATTGCGGCCTGACGATAGTTCGTGCGCTTGCTGATCAGGAAGAGCGTGTCACCCGGCTTCACGACGTACTCGACGACCGGCGCGGCGGCGACGGCAGGAGCCGGCGCGGCGGCGGGCGCAGGTGCGGCGGCGGGCTTCGCCTTCGGAGTCTTCGACGGAGTGGGAGGCAACTGCTTGACCGTCGAAACGGCAGACGGCGCGGGCTCGGCCGACGGAGGAGGTGCGACCGGCGGCTCCTCCACGGACGCAACGACAGGCTCCGTACGCGGAGCTGTCGACTTGACCGTGATGACCGGCTTGTTCGCCGACGAAGAAGGATAACCGGAAGTTTCCGGTCCCATCGTCGTGGGGGCAGAGCCACCCCTCTTCTTGTACTTCTCTGAATTGGGAGCCGCGCAACCCTGAATTATCAGGCAGGCCGCCACCATGTTGATACCCAGAACCAGTCCGAGTTTTTGCGCCTTCATTTTTTCATCCTCGTTTTTTGGTTTCCGCCTCGCCGCACGTCCCCTTCGACCTGACGAAGGAGGCGAATGCGTCGCCGCGGGCCCCGTAGCTGTTAAATTGATCGAAACTTGCCGTGCCCGGCGAGAGGAGCACCGTCTCGCCTTCGCACGCATCACGCCGGGACCTCTCGACCGCCCGGTCGAGCGTCCCGCAGACCTCGCACGGAACGGTTTCCCGCCACGCATCGAAGAGCTGGTCTGCGCAACGCCCTATAAGATACACTTTTTTGACCCCGGAACGCAAGTACGGAATTACAGAATTTGGAGAATCCCCTTTTGCGAGTCCGCCGGCGATCAGGCGCACCGACGGCTCGGAACGCGCGCCCTGCGCCATCCGCACGCCCGCCGCGAGCGCCGCAAGCGACGTCGCCTTCGAGTCGTCGATGTACGAAACGCCCTTTATGTCCGCTACTTTCTGCATCCGGTGCGCAAGCGGCACGAAGGTCGCGAAGGCGCGCGCGATGGCGTCGCGCGGCAACCCCGCGGCGTCCATGAGCGCCGCCGCCACCTCGCCGTTGGGCCGCAGCACGTCGTTGTCGAAATACGAGCCCGCGAGGCAGTCGTCCCACGCGCGCGCCGCGGCGACGGCGCGCGCGGCCCCTTCGAGCATCTTGCGCTTGAGCGCGTGATACGCCTCCACGCTGCCGTGCCGGTCGAGATGGTCCTCCTGCAGGTTGAGGATCGCGGCGGCCACGGGACGGAAATGCTCGGGGTGCGTGGTCTCCATCTGGAAGCTCGACACCTCCACCACGGCCCACGCGGGCTGCGGCTCCATGAGCGCCACCTCGCAGAGCGGCGTGCCGTAGTTGCCGCACGCGACGGCCGTCACGCCCGCCGCGTTGAGTCCGTCCGCGACGAGCTTCACCACGGAGCTCTTTCCCTTCGAGCCCGTCACCGCGAGCATCTTCCCCGCGAAGTGGCGCGCGCCAAGCTCAAGTTCGCTGATCACCGGCACGCCCGCCGCGCGCGCCGCGACCTGCCACGGGTGCGTGAGCGGCACGCCCGGACTCGTCACCGCGAGGTCCCACGTGCCGTCCGGATACGCGTCGCCGCCGTCGAGCACGCGCACCTCGCCTTGCCCCGCGCGGGAGGGTCGCGCTCCTGCGCGACCGAAGTCGACGCGCCGCAGCAGCTCCGCCGCCGCCGCGCCGCTTTTCCCCGCGCCGAACACGAGCGCGTTCATGCGAGCACCGCCTCCAGGTGCATGCCATGCGACGCCTTGAGCAGCACCGCGTCGCCCGCACGAACAAATGCGGCGAGCTCCGCCTTCGCCGCCGCGGCATCCGCCACCCGGCAGGGCGGTCGCCCCGCGACCGCCGCACACGCCGCCGCCATCGCCTCGCCCACCGCGAATACCGCGTCGAGCGGCAACTCCGCCGCGCGCGCCAGCACGCGCGCGTGCAGCTCGCCGCTCTGCGCGCCGAGTTCGAACATGTCGCCGAGCACGGCCACGCGACGGCCCGCGCACGGCATCGCCGCGAACGTCTCGAGCGCGGCGATCATCGACGTGGGGTTCGCGTTGTAGCAGTCGTTCACGTACGTGACGCCGTCGCGTTCCGTCACGCGCCAGCGGTCGCCCGGCAGCGCGAAGTCCTCGAGCGCCGCGACGCAGCGGTCGAGCGGCACGCCGAACTCGCCCGCGCACGCGGCCGCGAGGCGCGCGTTCGACACGTTGTGCGCGCCGGGGAGACGCGGCGCGAGCGCGGACGCGAGGCGCGCGCCGACTTCGTCGGACGGATCGACGGCGACGACGCGCGCGGCGCTCATCGCGCGCAGACGTTCGTAGCGGTCGTTGTTCACGCCCACCACCGCGAAGCCGTCCGGCGGCAGCCGCGCGAAGAGCGTGCCCTTCTCGTCCGCGATGCCGTCCTGCGTCTTGAAGAACTCAATGTGCGCCGTGCCGATGGACGAGATCACGCCCGCGTCGGGGCGCGCGATGTCCACGAGGTAGGCGATCTCGCCGGGATGGTTCGTGCCCATCTCGACGACGAGGAACTCCGCGTCCGGCGGGCAGTTGAGGATCGTGAGCGGCAGGCCGAGGTCGTTGTTGAAGTTGCCCTCCGTGGCGTGCACGCGGAAACCGCCCGCGCGGAGGAACGCGGCCACGAGTTCCTTCGTGGTCGTCTTGCCCGCGCTGCCGGTGATGCCGATCACCTTCGCCTTCAGCGTGCGGCGGTACTCGGCGGCGACGCGCGCGAGCTCCTCGCGTCCGTCGACGATCCCCGCCGCGCCGGCCGCGCGCGCCTGCGGGATGAAATCGTGCCCGTCCAAGCGCTCGCCCTTCACCGCGACGAACAGCATGCCCGGCTTCACCTTCCGCGAGTCGAGCGTGGCTCCGCTGAAAGCCGGCATCAGCAGACTCCGCGCGTGGAGTTGCGGTAGAAGGCCACGAGCTCCTTCACTTCGTCGATCGGCTCCACGTCGTTCTCCACGCGCTCAAGCGCCTGGGAACGGTTGAGGCCGCTGTGGTAGATGAAGCGGAACGCCTCCTTGAGCGCGGTGATCACGTCGCGCGAGAAACCGCGGCGCGTGAGGCCCACCACGTTCGGGCCGATGATCTTCATCCCGCCGTCCACCATGTCGCAGAGCATGAACGGCGGCACGTCCTGGCGGATCTTCGTCATGCCGCCCACCATCGCGTGGCGCCCGATCGAGCAGAACTGATGCGCCGCCGCGCAGCCGCCCACGATCGCCCAGTCCTGGATGTGCACGTCGCCCGCGAGCTGCACGGAGTTCGAGCAGATTACGTGGTTGCCGAGGATGACGCCGTGCGCTGCGTGGCAGTAGGCCATGAAGAGACAGTCGTCGCCGATGATCGTCTTCTCGCCGTCCTTCGTGCCGAGGTGCACGGTGGCGAACTCGCGGATCACGGTGCGGTTGCCGATCTCCACGTACGAGACGGAGCCGTCCTTGTACTTGAGGTCCTGCGTCTTCATGCCGATGCAGGCATACGGGAATATCTGGCAGTCTTCGCCGATCGTCGAGTGCCCGCGCAGGATCGCGCCCTGCTGCACCACCGTGCGCGCGCCGATCTTCACGTCCGGTCCCACGCTCGCGTAGGGCCCGATCTCAACGTCTTCGCCCAGCTGGGCGTTCTTGTCCACGAGTGCCGTGGGATGAATCTGTATCGCCATTCTCGTATCCTTTCCTGGTCACGCGCAAAGTATACCACATTGCGCGGTCCTGCGGAAGCGATTTAGGGCGATTCGCGTCACCCCGGGCGCTAACGGCGCGCCGCGCGGCGCACGATGACGTGCGCGGCCGGCAGCGCAAAGGCGAGGGCGAACACGACGGCGCCGGCCGCGCCCTCCAGCACCACGCGCACGGGCAACACGAAATAGTGCGGCAGCCCGGGCCACACCGCGCCGGTGCTGAAGGAAAACAGCCATCCGGCGAGCGCGCCCACGGGCAACCCGCACACGATGCCCCAGAAGGCCGTGCGCAACGCGCCGCGCGCGAGGCGCAGCGTCAGCTGTCCCTTCGTGGCGCCCACCGCGCGCAGCACGGCGAACTCGCGCTTCGTCGCGTCGGCATCCGCCACGAGCATCGCGATGAAGCCGATGGCGAGGATGGCGAGGAAGATGAACGGCACCCGCGCCGCCTGGCCGATGACGTCCGACCCGTGCGCGAGCGTGCCGTCCGCGATTTCGTCGCGTGCGTGCAGGCGCACTGTCGCAGGATTGTTGGGATTCGACGGATCGAGGCCCAACGCATGCGCAATGGCCTTCTCGACCTCCCGTCCGGCGGGGAACACGCCCTTCTCCTTCAGGAACTCCGGCTCGTATTCCACCCAGAGGTGCGTCATCTTCACCATCTGCGCCGGACGCGCGTCAAGGGACTCCGCCGTGTCAAACGACACGAACACGGGGCCGTCCGTCATGACCGGCGCGCGGTTGAGTCCGCGTACGAGTCCGCGGCTCGTCACCATGTGCCAGTTGAGGTCCACGACGCCGGCGATCGGCACCTCGACCGGGATCTTCGGTCCGCGCCCCCCCATCGCCACGCGCAGCTTGTCGCCCTTGTGGAGCTTCCGCGCCCGCGACATCATCTCCGTGATCACGCAGGCATCGGTGCGGAAGATCGCGTTCGTCGCCTCCTCCCACGTGCCTTCGATGAACTTGAACTGCGGCAGCCACTCCGCCGCGAGGAACAGCGCATTCCGGGAGGGCCGCGCGCCCGCGCGACCGCCGCCCCCCGGCCCACCGCGGGAGGGCCGCGCTCCCGCGCGGCCGCCACCCGGCATCTCCATCGGCTCCTCCGGGTCGAAATTCAACTGCAGCGGCACCAACTCCGAAATGCGCTTCACGCCGGGAATGGCGCGGAGCTTCTCGACGTCGAACGAACTCACGCCCTCCGGCAGGATGGACACGATGGCGTCCGGCCACTCCTCCGACGGCACGAACGCGCGCATGAGCGACGCGCCCCACACCTCCACCGCCACGAACGCGCCGAACCCGCATCCGAAGGCAATCGCCATGCCGCGCCGGCGGCGGTGCGGACGCGCGTCCTGCGCGTCGAGCGGACGCACCGTGAGCGCGGGACGAAGCGCGAAGAGAACGGCGACGAACGCGACAACGAGCGCCAGCACGCCCGCCACGCCCATCACGCCCCACGCAAAAGTCGGCCCAACGGGAAACGACACGGAATCGGCCGCCACGAAAAGCATCAGGGCGACGCATCCCCCGAGGCATCCCAACAGCCAGCCGACGCCCGTCGCGAACAGCGACTCGACCGTCACGAGCGCCACCACGCCGCCGCGCGTGAGCCCCACCGTGCGGAGCGTCGCCAGCACGCGCCGGTTCGACTCCACCGCGAGGAGCAGGGAATTGACGAGCAGACACAGCGCCGTGAGGATGGCCGCGGCGAAGAGGAGCGGGCGCGCATAGTCCATCCGCCGCGCCTCGTCTCCCGTGAAGGCGCGCACGACCTGTTCGGACTCGGCCGTGAGCATGTCCGGCGGCGCGCGATCCGGCACCGTCTTCCAGAACGCGATCCTGCCGTGCGTTTCATCCTTCAACACCGCGAACGCGGCCGGATTGGCAAACACGCCCGGCCAGCCAAGCGGCAATTTCGCCTCCGCGAGGTACCCCACGACCTTCGCCGTGAGCGTGCCCTTCTCGCCCACGAACTTGACGTCCGTCCCCACCGGCGGCGGCACGCCGCGCCCGAACCGCACGAGCGTGTTCTTCGTGCAGACGACCTCGCAGGCGGACGACGCCGCATCCGGCCACCGCCCTTCCACGAGCTGCGTGCAGCCGTAGGGATTCTCCTTGGGCGCGGCGGCCACCACGGCACGCATGGGTGGCCCCTGCAAGACGCGCCCGCCGGGCCGGTAGTCGATGGTCATCCCCACCACCTCAAGTGCCAAATCCGCACGCCTCGGGGAAGCGGCGCTCGCGCCGCTTCGCCCTCCCCCCCCGTCAAACCGCCAGGCCGCCCACGGCGCCGTGGCGCGCTTTGCAAGCGCGGGGGCCTGCGCGGCGTTCGTCGCCGTGAGGGAGAACGTGAACACGACCGCCCCGACGGCGGCGGCGATGCCGAGGACGGCGCACAGGAATCGTGCCTTGCCGCGCCTCAGCCCGCGCAACATCAGGCGGAGAATCATTTGTAGGTCTCCAGATAGAGGCGGGAGATCTCGGCGGGGTCGTGGCCGGGCGTGTCGTGGGAGGCGGCGATCTTGCCGTTCTTGAGGAAGTGGACGCGGTCCGCCGCAGCCGCCACCACGGGGTCGTGGGTGACGAGGAGGATGGCGCTCCGCTCGTCCGCGTGGACGGCGCGGAGGAGGTCGCAGAACGACTTCGCGGCGGCCACGTCGAGGTTGCCCGTGGGCTCGTCGGCAAGAATCACGTCCGGCGCCATGTAGAGCGCGCGGGCGATGGCCACGCGCTGGCGTTCGCCGCCGGAAAGCTCGTCGGGAAGGCGGGCTTCCAATCCCGCAAGGTTGAGTTTCGCAATAAGCGCGGCGAGGCGCGCCGCATCCGGCTTGCCGTGGTCGAGCCGCACGGGCAGTTCGATGTTCGCGGCCACGTCGAGCGTGTCCACGAGGTTGAAGGACTGGAACACCACGCCCACGTGGCGGCGGCGGAATTTCGCGGCCGCGCCGTCGCCGAGCGCCGTCACGACCGTGCCGCCGATCTCGACCGCCCCCGCGTCCGCCGCCAGCAAACCGGCCGCGACGTGGAGGAACGTGGACTTGCCGCTGCCGGACGGTCCCATCAGCACCTCGAAGGCGCCGGGGGCGAGCGTCAGGTCAAACCCGTCCAGCACCTGCGTCTTCAACTTGCCCGTGCCGTACGCCCGGCAGAGCCCAGTCGCTTTCAATGCGTCCATTCCAACCATCCTTTCAGATTCCTTTTGAAGATGAAACGCACGCCGCGCCCGAAATGTTCACGCCCTTTTACGGGGCGAGGACGGCGTCGAGGATCACGTCGAGGGACGGGGCGTCGAGCTTCTCGACGGCGCCGAGGTCGACGGCTTTCGCGTATTCCGGGTCGATCGGCAACGCAGCGACGGCGGCGATGCCGTGGCGGGACGCCAGTTCGCCCGCGCGGCTCGGCCCGAAGATGCGGTGTTCCGCGCCGCAATCCGGACAGCGGAACACGCTCATGTTCTCCACGAGGCCAAGCACCGGCACGTCCATCATCCCCGCCATGCGCACCGCCTTCTCGACGATGAGCGACACGAGGTCCTGCGGCGAAGTCACCACCACCGCGCCCGTGACGGGCAGGCTCTGGAACACGGTCAGCGGCACGTCGCCCGTCCCCGGCGGCAGGTCCACGAACATCACGTCCACGTCTCCCCACGCGACGTCGCTCCAGAACTGCTTCACGGCGCCCGCGATCACGGGGCCGCGCCACACGACGGGATCGGCGGGGTTCTCCACGAGAAAATTGAGGCTCATGAGCGCGATGCCGCTCGCACTCCGGCACGGGAGAATGCCCTCGCCGTCCGACATCGCCCGATCCTTCACGCCGAAGGCGGTGGGAATCGACGGTCCCGTGATGTCGGCGTCGAGAACCGCCACCTTGAGTCCGCGTTTCTGCGCCTGCACGGCAAGCAGCTCCGTCACGAGGCTCTTGCCCACGCCGCCCTTGCCGCTCATCACCGCGATCACGCGCGCCACGTGCGAACGCGCGTTCGCCGGTGCGGCGAATCCGGCCTGTTTCTCGCCGTTGCAGCTGCCATCTTTCTTCGACGCGCAGGACGCGCAATCATGGTTGCATTCTGACATTTCGTTCTCCTTCTGCCTTTCAGATTCTTGCCTTTTCCGCCCGCAGGCGACGCGCCTAGTTTTCCTTGACCACGAGTTCATACCAAACGGTCCGCCAGGCAGGACCGATCGCAATGACGGCGTGTCCGTCCGCGTCAGCCGTCACGGGCACGTCGGACTTCGGCTCGCCGCGCTCGTCGAGTGCGCGGCAGGTCGTCTGCGCCGCCGGCGCGGGCAAGGTGATCGTGGCGGGAACGCCCTCGTTCACCGTCTTCTCGTGGCCCCAGTCCGCATCGCGGCAGGAAATCGTGCCGTTGCCGTGATCCGTGAACTTCGCGCCGCCGTTGTGGCAAAGCCCCGTCGCCGCGAGGAGGATGCGCGCCGCACGCCCCTTCTCGCCGAAGCCCGTCGCATCATGCGACGTGAGCGAGATGGTCGCCCAGCCGAGCTTCGTCTCGCCCACCGCCAGCTTCACGCCGCCAAGGTCGAACGTGCGTCCCTTCGGGAACCCCGTGAAGAGTTTCGTGTTCGGCGTGTTGACCGTCCACACGCCCGCCCCGGGAATCTCGCAGTTCCACGTGAGCTCGCCCGTGTCGCTTACGATGACGGCTTTCGGTGCTTCTGCGGTCGCGACGGAGCGCGACCCTCCCGTCACGTCCACGGCCACCTGGTGCACGAGGCCCAGCTCCGCCGGCAGCTTGCCGCCGGACGCCTGCGCAATGCCCTGGCTCACCGCGCGCTGCTTCACGAGCCGGTCGAAGTATTCCGCGTAGGGCAGGTTCGCCACGATCTTCGTGGCGCTCTCCTTCACGTCGCCGCGCAGGTAGATCGCCGCACAGGCGGGGAAGTGCGCGAGCACGTCCGTGCGCGCCGCGATGCTGAAGAAGTACTCGTTGTGGTCGGGCTCCGCGTTCTGGCGGTTGTTGTAGGAATACTCGAACACGCCGTCCCAGCCCTGCAGCGCGCCGTACGCGCGCAGCATCGGCTGGCCTTCCGCGCCGTAGTAGATCGGATACGGATGGTTGTACTCGCTGATCGTGTAGGGCTTGCCCGCCACGCGCTGGCCCGCGAGGCCGAGGATGCAGCCGCCGCGCGCGTTCACCATCGCCTTGTTGCGGATCGACCAGTTCTTGTTCACGCTCGGGTGGCACCAGTAGGCGTGGTTGTCTACGTAGTCCATCTCCGCCTGCAGGTGCGGTGGCGAGTAGCCGAGCTGCGTGGCGGAGACGGGCGCCTCAAGGCCCAGCTCCTTCTGGAGGTAGTCGCGCATGCCTGTCCAGTAGGCGTGCTCCGTGTCGCAGAGGAACTGGTAGAAGTCGCGCGTCATCGCGGGGGCCGCGCACCCGCGCGACGTCACGATCGGAATCTCGCCCTTCTCCGGCGAAAGGCCGGAGATGTCCAGCGACTTGCCGCCCGTCCTGAACGAGAGATCGTCAATCTCGTACGTCCCCTCGCCGAAGCGCGTGAACTGGATCTCGGCCTTCTCCACCGTGTCGCCGGCGTAGAACGTGAACGCGTGCTCAGACCATTTCGTCGTCGGCTCGAAACGCGTGAGGACGCCGAGCGACGACCAGCCCTTCCGCCTGTCCGCGACGGCGAAGCCCACCTCGCCCGCCGCCCCCTTCACGCGCCGGATGCGGAACGACACCGTGTAGGGCGTGTCCTTCTTCACGACGACGCGGCGATAGAGCTTGGGGAAATATTCGTTGCCCTTCTGCGTCACCGTCACGCGCAGCGCGCCCTCGACGGCGCCGACCTTCGCCTGCGCGCTTCCCTTGTCGAGGATCCACGTCTTTCCGTCCGGCGCCACCACGCCGTCGAACTTCCCCTCGACGATCATTTCGTCGCCGAGCGGCTGCATCTGCTGCTTCCACGCCGCCTGCATCTTCTCGTTGCCGCCGTACTTCTTGAGGAGCCAGTCGTTCCACTGGTTGCGGAACACGGTGGCGTACGGCTCGCCGAGACGGTCCATCGCGCCATTCAGGTACTCGCGCCAGAGCGCGTCCTCGTTGTTGAGCTCCACCACGGCCACCACGGGGTCCTTGAGGTAGCTCATCCCCGTGTAGGGGTTCACGTGCGAGAGCAGCTCGCGCGCGTACTCCTTCTCCATCTCGATGATGCGCGGGTCGAACTGGTCCGCGCCCTTGTTCGCCCACGGCGTGCCGGGCGCGAAGCCGTCACGCGCGTCGAGCGTGCGCGCCACGTGCAGGTTCACGTTCACGTAGATGCCGCGCTTCTTGAACTGCGCGATCAGGTAGTCCTGGCGGTCGCGCCGCTCGGCGTCGAACTGCCGCCGCGTGCGGAAGTCCTCCGTGAGGATGCCCTGCTCGTGCGGCAGCATGAACGTGCCGTAGGAGCTGTCGAAGTAGTGGAGGCGCACGCAGTTGATTCCGAAGCGGGCGAGACGCGCGGCGAGGCGCTCCGCCTCCTCGTGCGTGGGGAAGTTGGCGGGGCCGGTGAGGTTCGTCGCGTGCAAGCGCACACGCCCCCTGTCGTTCACGAAGTGCCCGTCCTTCACGCGGATGCGCCCGTGCTTCCCGGCGGGCGCCTCCAGCAGGTGGCTCATGTTCACCACGTTGTTCGGCGCGTCGTACGAGGGCACGAACGGGAACATCCCGTCGTCTCCGGCCATCAGCGTCCCGACCGCAACGGCCGCGACGGTTGCAACGAATTTCTTCATTTCAGAGTTCCTTTCGATTTAAGTTCCTGACGATCGTCTTTCCCGACATCACTACTTCCCCAGCGCCTCCTCGCGACCCTTGCCCGCCGACGGAAGGGAGAAATCCGTCGGACGTCCCTTCACCTGGCGCGAGAGGAAGTCGAGTCCCGCGGCGAAGTTGCCGCCGTGTCCGCCTTCCATCAGTGTGAAGCGCACGTTCGCCGACGTGCGGCGGAAGTGGATGCGCATGCGTTCGGAGTAGAACGGGTCCTTGGGGCCATCGTACGCCAGCGCCGCCGGCACCTGCTGCGTCTCCTCGACGGCGGCGATGTCCGCCTCGCCCACGCGGTCCTCGGGGTTGGCGAGCGCGTTGAACCCGACGGGGACAGACCCCTTCCAGCCGTCGTGGATGCCCGTGACGATGTACGCGCCCACGCCCGCCTTCCGCGCGCGGTCGAGCCACGTGAGCGGCGAGCGGTGCGCGTACTCCTCCGGCTTCTCGGCGGGCGTGCCGCCGCACGCCCCCTCGAGCATCTTCGCGTAGTGCTTGCCGCGTCCGGGATGGACGAGCAGCGAGTCGGCGTGCCAGCGCGCGAGGTCGGTGATCGGACAGAACGCCGCCCCTGCCGCGAAGATCTCGGGATGGCGTCCCAGCATGAGAAGCGTCATGTGCCCGCCGCCGGAACCGCCGACGATGTACACGCGCGCCGGGTCGATCTTGACGTGCGCCTTCGCGTAGTTCACGGCGTCGACGATGTCCTGCACCGCCGGGTCGCCGCCGCAGGCGGGCGGCGTCTTGTTCGGCCCGCGGAAGTTCGGGCCCACCATCGCCCAGCCCTTCGCGCGCGCATACTTGAGCACGGTCGCATAGTGGGATGTCTGCCGGTAGTCGGCGCTCCAGGTGTGGAGCCCCACGATCAGCGGCACGGCGTTCGTCTTCGACTCATCCGGCGCCCAGAAGTAGCATGGCTGCAACGTGCCGTCGAGCGTGGACTTCACCTGCACGAGGATTCTCGTCCAACTGGGGTCCGGCTCGGTCTGTTTCGCAGACGCGGCCAGCAGACCCGCACCCGCGAGCAGCACACACAAAATGTCTTTTCTCATCGTTTTCACCTTTCTGTTTTCGTTTCGAGGCTCAGAAGCGGGGGAGGCGGGCGAGGGAGTCGGCGCGGCCGCCCTCGCGGTTGCGGAGGCGCCACACGCGGCCGTGCTCCTCGCGGAGGAAGCGGAGCCGCTTTTCGTCGCGCCGGTTGCACGCCGCGTCCACGAGGTTCGCCATGTACATGATCTCCTGCGCCCACACGTTCGGATAGGCCCCGCCCGCGAACCGCGCCGCGTCGTGCCGGCAGCCCTCGGCGATGGAGGAGATTTCGGCGAGAACGGGATCCGTAAGGCCCGGGTGGCGCGAATAGCCGCGGTCGTTCGCGAGAATGCGGAAGAGCTCGCTCGCGTTCGCGCGCAGCGCGCCGCCGCGCAGGTAGAGCGTGCCAAGACGCAGCAACGTGCCGCCGAGCGGCACGCCCATCACGGCGTCGAGCGCGTCCTCGAGGTCCATCTTCGCGGCGGACGCCCCCGTGAACGCGAGGTTGCCGCCGAGGATGAGGCCCGGCAGGGACGCCGCGAGCGGCTGCCAGTGCCCGCCGTCGCCCCAGTCCGTGACCATAAACCCCTTCGCGCCGTGGAGGTGCCCCGCGCGCTCGGCTGCGATCATGTTCTCGCGCATGTTCTCCACGCGGCCCGCGAGCGAGTTCCAGCTGCTCGTGCCGGGGCAGACGTAGAAGTCGAGTCCGGCCGCCGCGAACTTCGCCGCCTCGTCCATGAACGGGTGGTTGCCCTCGTACCCCCAGTCGAGCGCGATGAGGTCCTTCGGCAGCTCCGGCACGAGCTCGGGATGGCGCAGAATCACGTCACCCCAGAACATCGGACGCTTCCCATGTTTCCGCACGAGCTCCGCAACCTTCAGGAGGAACTCGAGGTAGACGCGCCCCTCGCCCTTCTCCTTCACGGCCGCCGCGCTGCGTCCCTCGCCAAGGAGGTCGAACGTCTCGTCGCAGCCGATGTTGAAGAGACGCGACTCGAAGTTCGGCAGCAGCTCATCGTAGAGCCCCGCGAGAAATTCGAGCGACGCGGGGTCCGTGGGGCAGAGCGTGGTGGGATCCTTCTTAAATCCGCCCCACGGCAGCGGCGCACCACCGTGCGGCAGCTCCGCGAGGTGGTTGTACTCGGGACGCACGAGCCAGCGCTCGAGGTGTCCGAACGAGTTCTGGTTCGGCACGAGGTCGATGCCGTGCATCGCGCAGAAGAGGTCGAGCTCGCGGACCTCGCTCGCCGTCATCGGCGAGGCGTCCTTCCACACGGTCCGTGTAGAGCTGGAGCTGGTTGTAGTTGAACTTCTCGAGGATCTCCACGAGCTGCTTGAGCGTGCCCATCGTGGGCACCTTGTCGCGGCTGATGTCGAGCATGTAGGAACGGACGGCGAACATGGCTTCTCCTAGTCGAAGAACTCCGCGGCGCGGGAGACGATCTCAGGCAGGGACGAAACGGCGTGGACGGACGCCGCGAGCGCGCGGCGGAAGAGCGGACCGTAGTTCTTCGAGACGATGCGCGGGTCCGCCACCACCACCACGCCGCGGTCGGACTTCGTGCGCACAAGGCGTCCGAACCCCTGTCGGAAACGGATCACGGCCTCCGGGATCATGTAGTCGCGGAAAGAACTGCCACCCTCTTCCGTGATCTTCTCGCTGCGCGCCTCCACGATGGGCTCGCCCACCTGCGGGAACGGCAGGCGCGCGATCACCACGCACGACAGCGCCTCGCCGGGCACGTCCACCCCTTCCCAGAACGACTGCGCGCCGAACAGCACCACGGGACGCTCCGCGTCCGGACGCGCCGCCCGCTTGAGCCGCGCGACCATCTCCTCGCGCGAGAGGCCGTCCCCCTGCACGAGGAACTCGATGTCCGAGGCGGCAAGCTCCTCCCGCACGAGGCGCGCCGTCTCGCGCATCATCTCGTAGGCGGTGAAGAGCACGAGGCCGCGTCCGCGGACCGCCGTGAAGAGGTCCACGAGAAACGGCGCGAGCTTCGCCACGTAGCCCGAGTCGCGGTCGGACGGATCGGGCAGGCAGTCCGCGGCCATCACGAGCGCCTGGCGGAAGTAGTCGAACGGCGACGCCGCGACGAGCGCCTTCACGCGCGTGGGCTCGCAGAGCGCGAAGCCGAGACGCTTGCCCATGTAGTCGAAGCGGTCGCCCACGCGCAAGGTGGCGGAACAGAGGATCACGGAATCCTTCGTGTCGTAGAAGTGCTTCTTCATCTCGTTCGCAATGCTCAGCGGCGCGGCGGTGAGGCAGACGTACGGCGCGAGTTTCTTCTTCGGATCGCCCGCGCGCCGTTCGGCCCAGTAGACGCGCGCGGGGTCGGACGCGGCCAGCACGAAGCGCGACTCGTAGATGAAATCGTTGAAGGACTGGGCGAGGCCCTGCGCCTGCGCGGCCAGGTCGCCGAAGAGGGGCAACTCGTCCGCGCCAGAGGCGAACTGAAGCGCCGTCGCGAGATCCACGAGGATGCCCTGAAGACGCGCGAGCGCGTCCTCAAAACGGTTGCTCGCCACGGCGAGCGCCTCCTCGTCCCACTGGACGGACGTGTAGTCCGCGAACAGGCCGTGCAGCGAATACTGGCGCGTGCGCGGCGCCTTCGGGTCGTCCACCGCGAACCCCGGCGGCGCGATGCAGCGGTAACGCAGCACGGACGCGCCGGGCGCGGGGGAGAAGAGGCGCCCCAGCACGTCGAAGAGATCGTCCCCCGCCTTGATCGCGAAACGGCTCTGCACTTGCGCGCGCATGCAGAGCTCGCGGATTTCCTCGGCGCGCGGGGAATGCGCGAGGTCGCCTTTCTGCAACTGGCGCTCGATCGTGCCGATCACGCCGCGCTTACGCCCGATGCCGCCGCGCCGCGACCGCGAGGTGCGCACGAGCCGTCCCATCATCTGGAGGAGCACGGGACGCGACAGCTCATAGGAGAAGAACTCGGTGGCGACGTCCTCGAGGTTGTGCGCCTCGTCGAAGACGAGCCGTCCGTAGGGCGGAAGGATGCCGTTGCCGTTGCTCGTCGCCTCTGCGAGCACAAGTGCGTGGTTCGCCACGACCACGTGGGCGCGCAACGCCCGTGCGCGCGCCTTCGCGATGAAGCACTTCCCCGCGTAGCGGCAGGAACGCCCCATGCAGTCCTCGCCCGGGCACATGAGCCTCGGACGCAACACCTCCGCGCCGAGGTCGTCGAGATCGCCGTCCTCCGTACGGTGCAGCCACTCCACGAGATACTCGAACTCGGGCTTCTCCTCCTCGTCGAGCGCGAACCAGCCGCCCTGCATGATCTCCTCGAGGGCGCGGAGGCAGAGGTAGTTCGAGCGTCCCTTCAGCACGGCCGCGCGAAAGTTCTTCGCGTCGTCGCCGAGCACCTGCGCGGCGCGCGGGAGGTCCTGGGCGATGAGCTGGCTCTGGAGGTTGCGCGTGTTGGTGGAGAGAACGACAGGCGTGTCGTTCGTGTAGCTCCAGAGGACGGACGGCACGAGGTACGCGAGCGACTTCCCGACGCCCGTGCCCGCCTCGACCATGAGGTGCTCGCGGTTGTTGAACGCGCGTACGACGGCGCGGAGCATGTCGAGCTGGCCGGGACGCGACTCGTACCCGTCCATGCCGCCGAGCGTGCCGCCGGGCTGGAGGTGCCGTGCCGCGGCGTCGGGGTCGATCGGCGAGCAGTCCTCGTGCGTGGGCATGCGGCACTTCGGCCCGCCCGACTTCAAGTCGGGAATGAACGCGGCCCAGTTCGGGTCGTCCATGAACAACGCGAGGTTCATCATCCGCGCTTGCCCATGCCGAAGAGCTTGAGGGTGGAGCGGAAGTCGGCCGGGAGCGGGGAGTGAGCCTTGATTTCACCGCCCTTCACCATCGGGTCGGGCAGGGTGAGCGAGGCGGCGTGGAGCATCTGGCGCGGCACGGCCATGAGACGCGGGTCGCGCGCGCTCTTGAGACCGAACGTGCGGTCCCCCAGCACGGGATAGCGGATACTTGAAAGGTGACGGCGGATCTGGTTCGTGCGGCCCGTCTCGATGCGGACGCGCAGGAAGGACGCGTCGGGACCCGCCGCCTCGCGCGAGACGTGCGAGAGCGCCCGCTCGCCGTCGAGCGGCGCGTCGACCGTGAAGTGCGCGTGCTCGAAGCGCCCCGCAACGATGGCGAAGTAGGTCTTCGCCACGCGGTGCGTCTTGAACACCTCCACCGCGGCGAGGTACGCCTGGTAGTTCTTCGCGAAGAGGAGGCAGCCGGTCGTGTCGCGGTCGAGCCGGTGGACGGCCTGGAGCGTCGGCTCGTTCAGCTGGGCGCGGAGGATGGCCTCCACGCTGCGCGGGTCGTCGCAGGAAACGATACCGGCGGGCTTGTCCGCCACGACGTAGAATTCCGTATCCACAAGTACGCGCACATGACGGCGCTCGGGCGTCGATTCGGCGGGGAGCTTCTGCGGCACGTCTGAGCCCTTCTGGCGTTTGGCGGCGGAGATGACGGCGCGGGGGATCTCCACGGCGTCGCCGGTCTTGAGGGCGTGGTGCGCAATCCACACGCAACGGCGGTTCACCCACACGCTGCGTCCGTCAATGATGGCCTTGGCCGCCCGGCGCGAAAGGCCGAGGCGCGCGGCAAGGAAGTCCTGGAGCGGCTTGTTGGCGTCCGCCTTGTTGACGAGGAGCACCTCGACGTTCGCGGCGTAGCGCGGGGCGCGCGGCGCCGCGGGAGGACGCGGCCCGGCGGGACGGGGGGCGGATGGGCGCGGTTTACGGGGAGGTTGGCGCATCGTTACACCCGGATGACGGAGCCAACGACTCCGGTGATCTTCTTGCCATGGACGTCGGGCGCGAGGCGCACCTCCACGTCCTCGGACTCCTCTTCGCCCTCGGCGTGCAGGCAGATGGCGCCGGGCTCGCCGGCGTAGGCCTGCGCGAACAGCGGCTGGAGTGGCTCGTCCGCGAGAACGTCCGCGAAGGACAGCTTCGTGACCTCCGATTCCTCGGCGTAGCCGAACGTATCGAGGAACGACTGGTTCACCCAGCGGAAGCGCCCGTCGGGCTGGCAGGCGAACAGCGCGGCCTGCGACACGTCGGCGGCGTTCTCCTTCGTGCGGAAGTGGTCAAGCTGACGGCGGCGACGCTCGGTGTTGCGGATCGTGAACACGAGATCACCGGGGTCCAGGAGGTCGATCACCGACACCGTCACCTCGGCGGCGAACGCGGTCTGGTCCTTGCGCAGGCAGTTCGCGTCGAGCATCATGTGGCGGGCCTGGTCGAGTCCCGCGCGGATGCGTTGCACGATCGTGGGCGTGACGCCCGGGATGAACAGGCCGATCGGGCGGTCGATCACCTCGTCGGTCTCGTACTGGAAGAACTCCTTCGCCCGGGGGTTGATCTCCAGCAGGTGGCCGTTGGGATCCGTGATCAGCACCGCGTCGTACATGCCCGTCAGGAGCTGACGGAACAGCGAGCGGTGGTCTTTCATCGTGTTGACGCCTGACATGGATTCCCCTCCTATTTGCTGAACATGAACTCGACGACGTCGCCGTCCTGCATTTCGTAGTCGCGTCCTTCGGGACGCAACGCGCCGGCGGCGCGCGCGCCCGCCTCGCCATTGTGCTTGACGTAGTCGTCGAACGAAATCACCTGCGCGCGGATGAAGCCCTTCTCGAAATCCGTGTGGATCACGCCCGCGCACTGCGGCGCCTTCCAGCCACGGCGGAACGTCCAGGCGCGCACCTCCTTCGGGCCGGCCGTGAGGAAGCTCGCGAGGCCGAGCGTGTGGTAGGCGAGCTTGATCGTGCGGTCGAGCGAGCTTTCCGTGAGGCCGTAGCTGGAGAGGAACTCCTTCGCCTCGGCGTCGGAGAGTCCGGCGAGGTCCGCCTCCATCTGCGCGCAGATGGTCACCATCTCGCAGCCCTGCGCGTCCGCATACGCCTTGAGCGCGGCGACGTGCGGGTTGGCGGACGGGTCGGCGAGGTCGTCCTCCGCCACGTTCGCGCAGTAGATCGTCTTCTTGTCCGTGAGGAAGTGGAGGTCGCGGAGGACGGGCAGGATGGGGTCACCCTCGGCGCGCGGGAACGTGCGCACGGGCTTGCCGTCCGCGAGGTGGGCGAGGAGCGCGGTCATCGCGTCGAACTCGGGACGCTTCTTCGGGTCGCTCTGCGCCTCCTTCTTCGTCTTGTCGTGGCGCTTCTGGAGCTGCTCCATGTCGGCGAGGATGAGCTCCGTCTCGATCACCTCCGCGTCGCCCGCGGGGTCGATGGGGGCGGACTTGTTCCCGCCCTCCTGCACGTGGATGATGTCGTCGTTCTCGAAACAGCGCACGACGTGGAGGATCGCGTCGCACTCGCGGATGTTCGCGAGGAACTTGTTGCCGAGGCCCTCGCCCTTCGAGGCGCCCTTCACGAGGCCGGCGATGTCCGTGAACTCGACCGTCGCGCGGATGATCTGCTGCGGGTGCGCGATCGCCGCGAGCGCCTCGAGACGCGGGTCCTGCACCTCCACGATGGCCGAGTTCGGCTCGATCGTGCAGAACGGGTAGTTCTCCGCCGCCGCCTGCTGCCGCTTCGTGAGCGCGTTGAACAAAGTGGACTTGCCGACGTTGGGCAATCCGACGATTCCGACTGAAAGACTCATTTCTCTCCTTCTTCTGACAACGGAAATTATACCACATTTAAGGTGATTTCAGAACCTCTGCCCGGATTTTTAATCAGAAAACATGCAAGATACGCGCGCTTGGCCCGCCGCTGGCGAGGTGGAGAGGGGGTGACATGAGACCTGAGACCCGAGACCTGCCGGGGGGACTTGAGACCTGAGACATGAGACCTGGTGTCTCAATGTCTCCGCAAGTCTCGGGTCTCATGTCTCAGGTCTCCCCCCACCCTCGCTCGCGCAACTGGGCCGGTTCGCAACCTTCGCCTACCGGACGATGAGCGTCATGCCGGGCTCGGGCTGGCCGAAGTAGCGGATCGCGTCCTGGCGCGCGTTGCGTCTGATTTCACTCTCCGTCAGCTGGCGGTTGTAGAAGCGGACCGCGTGGACACGGTAACCGACGGCCAAGGTGTCGCCGCCGGACACGGGACCGCGCGCGCCGATCGCCATCACGCTGTTGGGCGAATCGCCCCACCAGTTGCCGTACGCCGAACCTTCCGGCTTGGCTCCGTTGACGAAGAAATCCACGGCCGACGTCGCCGACTCGCTCAGCAACGCGACCGTCAGCTGTTCCGGACGCTCGGTCGTCTGCCAGCCGAAATGGCCGGCGTCAGAAGTCTCACGGTCGAAGAAGAACTGGCGCTTCGATTCACTCGGCAGATCCCTGATGGTGATGTGTTGCTTGAAACTGACGAACGCCGCGACAGCCCAGACATCCTTCGGGAGTGACGAAACGACCGCCTCGACCGTGCGGACGTCCGTGCGGCGCTTGGCATTGAAGGCCATGCGCCCCCGGCGGAGCTTGTAGAGCGCGTTCGTCTCGAACACGCCCGAGGCGCTGTTGACGAGGAAGTCGCCGCTGACGCCCGTCAGGTCCTTCCAGGCGGAAGCATTTGCGTCGAAGCACCCGAATCCCGCGTTCTCCAGGGAATCCCAGAACCCGACCAAGCCGTCCTGCACGTACTTCGCCGTCCGCGTGAACACCGCCTGCAACGCCACGCCATGCGTCGCGCTCACGCTCACCGTTGTGTCGCTCGCCGTGCCGGAGACGATGGCGTCGGTATCGCCCATCCAGCCCAAGAATGTCCAGCCCTTCTTCGGCGTTGCCGTTAAGGTGGCGGACTGCGCCGTGCCGAACGTCACCCACGCGGTCTCGACGCGATCTGTCACCGCCGCGCCGCCCTCCATGCTGATCGTTCCGCCCAGTCCGTCCATCCACCCGCGAAGCTGGCACTGTACGTTGCCGTCCACGAGACGGTAGACAAAGCCCTCCTTGCGCAGGCCGCGGAAGCGCAACTTGTCCACCGCCGCGTTGTACGCGACCTCCCCTGCGCTGAGCGCCCGGTTGTAGAAGCGCAGCGCATGGACGGTATAGCCGGAGGTCTGGGCGTCGTTCTTGTCCAAGTTGTTCAGTCGCCCGCCAATCCACGTGTTCACGTGTGCCGCGCCATTCCAATACATGTCGTTGCCATAGACCAAACCGTTTTGCGGTGCCGCCCCGTCCAAATAGAACGATTGTCCTTGCGGCGCGTTGCCATTCAGCGTGTAGATGACCGCCACCGTCAGTTCATTGGGCTGGCCCGTCATGTTCCACTTGAGGTGGTCGGTGTCGAAGAAGAACTGGCGCTTGTTGCCGGATTCGTTGCGGAACGTCACAGTCTGGTCTTTTCCAAGGAACACCGCATTGACCCATCCCGAAGACGGCACGTCCGAGACGGCGCTTTCGATCGTCAGCACGTCGGTGTGCGCCACGAGGTTCGTCGCACACACGCCGGCCGCTTTCTTCCTCAGGCCCGTCTCTGTAAAGGACGCCGCGCTGGACAGCCGGATGAAGTCGCCGCCCTGTCCAGACAGGTCAACCCAGCGGTTGGCGGCCGAATCGTGGATTCCCTCGCCCGCGTTCTCGAGTCCGTCCCAACGGCCGACAAGGCCGTCCGTCACGTAGGGGATTTCCGGGTTGTCCGGATCACGCTCGAAGGCCGCCTGGTAGGCGCGTCCGCAACCGGTAGCGACGACGATCACAGGCGTCGAGGCCGCTCCTTCGATCACGCACGAGAAGTCGCCGGTCCAGCCCGAGAACTTCCAGCCCGGCAGCGGAACCGCGCGCAGGGCGACCGGAAACACGTCATGCGAGAACGTGAACTCCATCTTCGCCGTCGCGTCCGGCGACGCATCGACGTCGTCGACCGCCACCATGCCGCCCGTTCCCGCCGTGGCGGTCAGCGCGCATTTGCTGTCTGACGGCATGAGTTCGGCCGGCGCGCCGAAGAACCGGATCTGGTCGATCATCGCGTGCCGCCTGATTTCTGCCTGCGTGAGCACGCGGCTGTACAGACGAATCGCGTGGATCGTGTAACCTGTCGTCGTCCAGTCGCCGCCGGTGTTGTAACCGCTGCGCCCGCCAATATGCATCGCAGACGTATTCTTCGGCTTGCTCCAGTAGTTTGTTTTCTTGGTTCCTTCCGGCTTCGCGCCGTTCTGGTAGTAGCTGGACGCGGCCGTGGCCGAACTGTATGTCACGGTCAGCGTTTCCTGCGCCGGCTTCTGGGTCGTCTGCCAGCCAAACTTCTGGAAGTCGAAGAAACATTCGCGATACCCGCTTCTGTCGTTGCTGAACGTCACCGTCTGGTTCTCCGAAATGAGCAGCGCATTCACCCAGCCCGACGACGGCGCGCCGGAGACGACCACCTCGATCGTGCGCACGTCCGTCCGCGCAGTGGCGGTCACGTTCGTCGCCACGATGCCTTGGGCGTTCTTCTTGAGGCCGTCGGCCGTGAAGGACGCGACGCTGGTGAACAGCGCGAAGTCGCCCGTCTGTCCCGTCAGGTCCGTCCAGTAGTTCGTGGTGGAGTCATGCAGCCCCGCGCCGGCGTTCTCGAGACCGTCCCATTGCCCGACGAGCCCCGACGAGACCGCCGCCCACGCGGCGGCGAAAGACAAGGTGTAGAAAACCTGGCGCCTGAACATGCTACCCATTTTCATTTCACTGCTCCTCTTTGAAAAGATGTGAAAATCATACCATAACATCTCCGCTCCCGCAAGGATGAAAAGCGGGGCGGAGGGTGACATGAGACCTGAGACTTGAGACCTGAGGTGTCTCCGCAGGTCTCAGGCCTCTGGTCTCTGGTCTCCCATCCACCCTCTCTTGCATCATCGCGTCTATCGGGAATACGCCCCTTGATGCATCAACCCTCCAGTCGGACGCCGCGGCGGGAGAGTTCGGCGCGGATGTCCGCAGCCGGCATGTCGCGGGGCGCGATGCCGCGCTTCGCCGCGAGCGCGGCCGCCACGCCCACGGCTTCGCCCATCGCCATGCAGGGCGTCATCACGCGGTAACTTGCGTGGGCGCGGTGCGT